>JAJUHS010000002.1 GCA_029267755.1 Clostridiales bacterium | reverse complement strand
CGCTTCGGCCTTCGGCTCCTACGGCTGGAGCGGGGAGGCCGTACCGGCGCTCATATCGAGGCTCAGAACGCTGAAGCTGAACGTGTTTGAGGACGGCCTCATCTGTCGGTTTGTTCCCTCAAATGATGAAATGCAAAAGGCCTTCGACTTCGGAGCTAGATTTGCCGAAACCGTCAAATAACAATTGTTTAGCAGAAACAAGCCCCCGCGGCTATGGGGCTTGTTTCTTATTTTTGTCCCCGCCATTTTTGAAGTCTGTAAGCTCCTTGGAAAACTCGGACGGCTGCGGCCGCTTTCTGTAGATACCGATCGAGGACCTGCTTGGCCTCAACCTCATTGCAAAATATGCAGCCGAGAAAAGCGCAACTATAGTGAAGCCGGCGATTAGGCCGGAAGCCTGCCCCGCGACAAACGGCATGCTAAACATTGCGGCTATAAGCGCAATTAATACAATAATTGAAGAGTAGGGATAGCCCCATACCTGACATTTCCCGTCGGGGCAGCCATTCATTTTTCTATACTTGACGTGTGTCGCCATTATGGCGGCGTAGGAAAAGAGGAGCGCAAAGCCGCCGGAGCTTATCAAAAACAGGTAAACGCTCGGAAAAAGCAGGCCAAGCCCCTGAGCGAGGAGCATCCCAAAACCCGAGGCGGTGATTCCACGGCGCGGCACGTCGGTTTTGTCCCTGAGCCAGGCCGGGGCGTGGCCTTCGTCTGCAAGCGAACGCATCATCCGTCCGAGTCCGAACATGGCGGCGAGCATGGTCGAGAGTATCGCCGATATAAGAACTATATTCAGCGCGGTTCCCGCCCAGCCAATCCCGTGCCGGTTTAGGGCTGCAACGATGGGGCTTACATGCTCGCTGACCTCCGCGGTGGGGATAAGAGGGAGCAGCATGATGACGTAAACAATGTACAGTCCAACGAGGCTGATAACCGTATTTCTTATAGCTCGTGGAACCGTTACCTTAGGGTTTTCCGCTTCGGAGGCGGCGAGCCCGATTATTTCAAAACCGGCATAGGTGAACATGACTATAAGCATACTGCCCGCGAGGCCTGCGATTCCGTATGGCATGAACGGCTCTCCGGATAGATTTCCTATGCCGACGGCGGCCTTACCCGGGAACAGGCCCAGAACAAGAAGAGCTGATATGAATATGAAGGACAGTATAGCAAAAAGCTTTATCGCCGCAAGGCCGCTTTCAAGCTTTGAAAGCTTGTCCGCCCCAAGTAAATTTAAAAGCGTTATGCCGACAATGATTGCGCAGCCGAGCAGGGAAACTGGCACCGCAGGTATCCAGGTCCGCACCAGAATTGAGATCGCGGTGGCTTCGCTCGACATTGCGAGAACCATGCCTGTCCAATAGACCCAGCCTGTCACAAAGCCCGCGCCTTCTCCGAAGGCTTTTGCCGCAAAGGAGCGGAAGGAACCGGTATCAGGACTCGAGACTGTCATTTCGGAGAGGGCGGTCAGGATGAAGTAGACTAGAATCCCTCCGAGAGCAAAGCCGATTATAATCGAGGGCCCGGCGGCGTTTATGGCTACGGCGGAGCCGAGAAAGAACGAACCGCCGATCACCGTGCCGAGGGCCATCATTGTAAGCTGAAATGTTCCTAAACCTTTATGCTTCATTTTTTTCTCCCGCTTAACAGATTTTAGTGGCTAATTTGTAATAAAAAAGCGTATTTTGAATTCTATTGTGCCTTGAAATCAGTCTAAAATTCATATAAAGCGAAAACGCTGCAAAAGCCGACTGAAAAGCTTGCAAAATGTTTCCAATAGTAGTATAAAATATAGAATGAACTGTGAGGGATGCTGATGGAATTCAGAAAAGCGGAGAGGAAGGACATTCCTCAGCTTGTAAATATAAGAAAAGCCTATTTGCTCCATGAATTTGAACACCTTGAAGATCTTCCGGAGCTTGAGGAAAGGCTTGCTGCCTATTTTGAAAGGCACATAGACGGCGATTTTACAGCTTATATTGCTATCGACAATGGCGAAATAGTATCAAGCGCCTTTCTCCTTGTGGTCGAAAAGCCCTGCAGCCCTGATTTTCCGACCGGCAGAACGGGTACGGTTCTAAACGTTTACACAAAACCTCAATATAGAAGACAAAAAGCCGCGTCGACGCTCATGGAAATGCTGCTTATCGACGCGAAGCTCATGAAACTCGATTTCGTCGAGCTGAAGGCTACGGCCGACGGCCGCCCGATGTATAAAAAGCTAGGCTTCAAGGATGAAAAGTCACGGAATGCCCCGATGAAATTCTCTCTGTGATTACGCTTTTAGGGTCTAGGCGGGGGAGGAGAACAATTTGAAGCAATTATCTGACGTTTTAAAATACTGTGTTTTGCTTGCGGCGTCGACAGTAATCGCGCTCCTGGTTGTCTCCTGCTTTATGGGCTTTTCGGTGTATGCCGAATCCCCGCTGCAAATTCTATTATATGCCGTTCTGGCCGTTGTTCTTTATCTGCTTATAAAGCTCGCGTACAGGTTTATCGGCGGATCGGAAAGGCGTCTGCTTTTGGCCGTTACCGCCGTGAGCCTGATACTCAGGGCGGCTTTTGCCATTTTTGTCAAAACACAGCCGGGAAGCGACTTCTGGGAGATGTACAGCGCGGCGGTGAAGCTTACAAATGGCGATTTGTCATGGCTTCATTACGATTATTTCAAGCTATGGCCGTATCAGATACCCTTCGTTATATATCAGGCGGCGGTATATAAGCTGTTCGGCTCAATCTTGGCGCTGAAGCTTATGAACTGCCTCTTTATGGTCGGAACAAACCTTTTGATATATAAGCTTTCAAGACTGTTTACTTCGGCGGAGGCGTCCTTTAAGGCCGCCATGATTTATGCCTTTTGCCCGGAAGCGATTTTCCTGACGTCGCTTCTTACAAACCAGCATATATCGTTGTTTTTCATTATGCTGGGGCTGTATGTAATATCCTTGAACCAGAGCCCGCTGTCGTCGCTCGGGGGAGGCCTTCTTATAGGAATCGGCAATTTGATGCGGCCGGAAGCAGTATTAATGATTGCAGGCGTTGTCATTGCGGCTCTTATATACTTTCTTAAGAGGCCGTCCGACAGAAAAAAGGAGCTTTTTTATGCGGGAATTGCCCTGGCATCATACATCGGTATCTATTATTTATATTCATTTATAGTACGGCAGGTTGGACTGGCGCCCTACGGGGTGTCAAACAACTGCCCGGAATGGAAGTTCGTCGTTGGACTGAATCCCGATACCATGGGGACCTACGATATGACTCACGGGGGAATCCTGTATATAACCGACTCGTCGTACAGACGGGGGGAGGCCGTGCGCATAATATCCGGATACTTTTCGTCATTCAGGGCTTTTGCGGGTTTTTTATGGGGAAAGGTTAAGCTTTTTTACGGAGGCCCCTTTGATTTCACTTGGGCGCTCAATTATTTGGATCTGACCAATAATAAGTTCGCTGGAATGCCCGCCGGCAACGCCGCATATTTTGTATCAATCGCAGACAGGGTTCTGTTCACGGCGGTTTCGGCCTTTGCCGGCGCGGGCTGCATTAAAGCCTTTGCTAAGAAAAAGGAGCCACACCGGTCGTATCTTATTTGCGCCGCGGTTTTGTGCATGTTTTTTACCGCATTCATGTTTATTGAGATACAGCCCAGGTACCGCTATTTTATACTGCCCGAGCTTTATATAATGTTCGCTTACGCCGCAGGCGAGTTTGGATCCTTGAAAACAAAAAATAAGCGCCGCGGAGGCCGGTGCGGCGCCTAACCAATATCATGTCTTTACTCGAAATGACGGGTGAAAATATCGCTGTCCTCAAGAAGCCGCTCGACCGAATCGAGGCCGATGCGGTTCAAAAGGTTTATGACATATGGGTTGTCCACGGGCGTCAAGTGGGGGGCGAGGTTCCCATAATCGTTTACGTTTTCGCGCCCCTCATCCTTGCCGATTATCGCCTTCGGCCCGCCAACGCAGCCGCCGACACAGCCCATCCCTTCAAGGAAGTTAGCTGCGATCTTGCCTTCCTTCAGTTCATTCAAAAGTGCTTTGCACGCTGGAACACCGTCCGCCTGCCGGGCCTTGACGGCGATTTTCCGACTGGGATTAAGGCTTTCAACGGTCTTCTGCACTGCCTCGCTGACTCCGCCTGTTCTGGCGTATATCCTTCCTGCCCTTGAGGAATGATCTCGAGAGTCTTCCTCCTCTTTGGACGGGTCGACATGGAAAGCGTCAAAAATGTCCTTTGTTTCCTCAAAGGTGAGTACAAAGTCCACGGCATCGGCAATATCCTTTTCCCGAGCCTCGGCTTTCTTGGCTATGCAGGGGCCGATAAATATTGTGACCGCCTCAGGCTCAAGCCGCTTTATCGAACGCCCGCAGGCCACCATGGGGGATACGGAGCCGGGCACATAGGGGATAAACTCTGAGTAAATCTTGCGTATCATGGCTATCCATATCGGACAGCAGCAGCTTGTTATCATAAAATCCTGATACTTCGGGATTTTCTTGTCAAACTCCAGCGCCTCTTTCAGCGTAAGGATATCGGCAAAGAGCGCCACCTCGACCATGCCGGTAAAGCCGATTTTCTTGAAGGCGCTTCTGAGCTTCCCCGGCGTGACGTCGCGGCTATACTGCCCAATGAATGCAGGGGCTATCATGGCGTATACGGGGCCTTTTGCGTTTTTTATGGCGTAAAGCGCGGGAAGTATATCCTTGCTGGCGGTAAGCCTGCCGGATTTACAGGCCTCTACGCAGGCAGCGCAGCCGACGCATTTCTCGGTGGCGATTACAACCTGTCCGCTTTCATCGCGTACTATGGCGCTGAAGATGCAGCTTGCAACGCAGGGCGTTTTTCCCTCCGGACAGGAGCATTCCCCAAAATGCCAGACCGGGGCGTACCTTTCCGGATGCAGGAGGCAGTCTAACTGGCGCTGATCGAAATCGTCGCTTTTAAGCTCTTCAATTTCGGCGCCCGCGCCCTTTTCAGACGCTGTTTTCAACAGGCTGCGATACAATTCGTTAAGTGTCATATGTCCTCCGCTCCCTTTTTTGCATCCGCCGATCATCCTGATTGAAAAGGCGGAAATGGCGCAGTAATCGTTATAGTTTTTGAATATTGTTTATTTTTTATTAAAACAGGAACTTCGACTATGAACCGATCAAAGCCGAAGTTCTTCTGTTTGGAAATTATTCCTTTGCGGCGGCATCGGATTCGCTTGCCCAGTCGTCAAGCTTTTTCATTACGGCGTCGTATGTTTTGCCGCAGATGTCTGGCAGTGTGCCGCCAAGAGCTTTTTTTGCCATGGAAAAACCCTTGTCAATTGCCGCCTTCAAAGTTTCGAGCTTGCTTGCGTCTCCGTCTGAAATGGACTTGGCAAACTCAACTATCCTGTCGCTGACGGCCTCCACTCCCCATTCTCCGTCCTCCGCGATAGCGGCCGCGGCCTCAGCCTGTGTCATATTGACATTGTATGAGCCCGTGATTTCGAGCGAAACTGAAATTTTCCATGAATTTTCGCCCTGCTTGGTAATCAGCTTTTCAACAAGATCGCGCAGGGGCGCGGCAGCCCTATCCGCCTGCTCCTTGATTCGAGAGATCTCCTCCGAACCGAGAGGGCCTTTGCTGGCTTTTTCAAGACTTTCCGAGCTGAGGGAGATGCTGTATGCGGGTTCGCAGGATACTAACTTCTCAGCCTTTTTCTGGGCAATTTTGTCGTCGTCCGTCTTATAAGCAGAGACGGAAGATGAACTGACCGGGTTAATCATTTTATCCCTCCTTTTCTATGAAATTCCCTGAAATATTTATCGATATATTCTACTATATTTTAACAAAAAAACTCAATAAATTTAATTGAATGGATTTGCCTAAAAACATGGGACAATAAAAAGCGCGCGGTTCGAACACATTCTGTTCGGCCGCGCTCGGACTTTTGAAACACATGCATGCAGCGGCTCAAAAGTACTGGGGGTTACAAATCAATATATTTTTATATAATTAAGGATAAAAACAACACGATCAATCCCCCCTGGGGGCTTGCAGATAATTTCAGTATATTTATACTTATATTAATGTATATTAATAATATTTGATTTTCGGCAGGGCAGGTGCTTCAGTGGCGGGGGTCTTGGGTAAAAATATCAGCTATTCATATATGTACGATGGTGGCTTTGCGCTTGCCCTTGATGGCGTCGATATAAGCGTCGGAGAAGGAGAGCTCGTGGCGGTTCTGGGCCATAACGGCTGCGGAAAGTCCACGCTCGTCAAGCATTTCAACGCATTGCTTCAGCTGCAAAGCGGAGAACTCAGCGTAGCGGGCCTCAACGTCGCGGATCAGAAAAACGTCTGGGAGCTTAGGCGGCGCTGCGGAATGGTTTTTCAGAACCCGGACAATCAGTTCGTATCCTCGTCGGTTGAAGAGGACATAGCTTTCGGCTTGGAAAATTACGAGACTCCGCGCGGAGAAATATCGGGGAAAGTGCGCAAGGCGTTACGCCTCGTAGGGATGGAGGGCTTTGAAAAACGCTCTCCGCACATGCTCTCGGGCGGACAGAAGCAGCGCGTTGCGCTTGCCGGTGTCCTTGCGATGGAGCCTGATATAATCATATTCGACGAGGCGACAGCCATGCTTGACCCCGCAGGACGAGGGGAAATTCTGTCGGTCATACGCAGGCTCCGTGAGCAAGAGCGCAAAACTGTCGTAATGATATCTCACTACGTCGAGGAAGCCGTTTTCGCTGACAGAGTATATCTTATTCATGACGGCAGGATACTTGCGAGCGGAACTCCGCGCGAGATGCTGACGGATGAGGAGCTTATGAAAAGAACGGGACTCATACCGCCGGTTCCTGTACGCGTTTATTACGAACTTAAAGCGGCGGGGCTGGAGCTTCAGAAATGCCCGCTTACAAACGAGGAGCTTGTGGAGGAAATATGCCGGTTGAATTAGAGAACGTGTCTTACACCTACGCCTCCGGCACGCCCTACGAGACGGAAGCGCTTGAAAATATGAGCCTTAAGATAAAAGACGGAGAGTTCGTCGGCGTAATGGGTCACACCGGCTGCGGAAAAAGCACAATGATACAGCTGATAGCGGGGCTGCTTGTCCCGTCGGAGGGCAAGGTGCTGCTCGACGGGAACGATATAAACGCCAAAGGCTATGACAGGAGCGTGCTGCGGCGAAATGTTGGCATAGTCTTTCAGTATCCAGAATACCAGCTTTTCGAAACGACCGTAGAAAAGGACGTCGCTTTCGGGCTTAAGCACAGCGGCCTTGACCGGGGGGAAGTGTCGGAGCGAGTCAGATGGGCGCTCGAAATAATGGGATTTTCCTTTGATTCTATTCGGAATCAGTCCCCGCTATCACTGTCGGGAGGGGAAAAACGCAGAGTCGCTATCGCTGGCGTACTCGCGGTAAGACCGAAGATAGTTATTTTTGATGAGCCTATCGCGGGGCTTGACCCTCTGGGCAGGGAGGCCTTCCTTAAGCTGATTTCGGATCTTAATGAAGACGGCACCACAATTATAACCGTATCACACAACGCCGACAGCATGGCCGAGTACGCAAAGCGGATAATCGTTCTCGACAGCGGCAGGCTTATCATGGATGGCAAGACGCGGGACGTTTTTTCCGATGTAAAGCGTATGGAGGAACTGAGGCTCGGTGTCAGCCAGCCTCGGCTGATTGCAGATATGCTTTCCAAAAGGGGCTTTGAAATGCCTCGCGATATCGTCAGCTGCGGCGAACTTGTATCCGCCATTAAGGAGCGGCTCATAGGTGGTGGGTGCCCATGAGCCGATTGCCTACGGGACAGTATATATACGGCGAATCCCCTATCCACCTGATTGACGCGAGGGCAAAGCTGCTAAGCTTTATCCTTTTGATCGCCGCGGTGGTACTGGCCTCGTCCTTCGCGGGGTATGCTGCCGTTTTCTGCTTTACCGCGGCACTGCTTTGGATATCACGGCTGCCGCTCGGTACCGCACTGGGGGCCATAAGGAGATTGTGGCTGTTTTTCTTTGTGATTTTTCTAATGAACGCCTTCTTCTTTGAAGCGGAAAATCCGATTTTTTCATGGTGGATATTCCGCCTTTCCTACGGAGGGATTGCACAGGGCGCGAACGTCGTGCTTCGCGTCGCGCTTCTCATGGCCTTAAGCTCAGTCCTGACGTGCACGACGACTCCAATGGATATGACATCGGCTTTGCAGAGCCTTATGAAGCCGCTTAAAATAATCCGCGTCCCGGTTGAGGATGTCGCAATGATAATAAGCGTCGCGATACAGTTTATTCCAACGCTGCTCGAGGAAACGGACATGATAAAAAAGGCTCAGACGGCTCGAGGGGCAAGGTTTGAAAGCAGAAGCCTCCGGCATAAGGCCGAATGCGTCATTCCTCTGGTAATTCCGATTTTCATATCGGCATTCAGGCGCGCCGACGAGCTTTCAACAGCTATGGAAGCACGGGGATACAGGGGCGCCAAAAACCGGACAAAGAGAAAAAAGGAGCCGCTGAAAGCGCGGGACCTGGCGGCGCTTTTTATCAGCGCGGCGATATGTGCAGTACAGTTTTGCTTTCGGTGATAATTATGCCGAGGAGGCTGCAGAAATGCTCCACGGCTCAATTATAAAATAAAAACGGGAGGAATTTTTATGAAAATGACTTATGTAAAAAGATCGATTATAACTGCGGTCTGCATCGCACTCTGCGTGGTTCTGCCCATGGCGTTCCATTCGGTAAAAAACGCAGGAAGCATTTTCGCTCCGATGCACATACCAGTCCTGCTTTGCGGACTTATCTGCGGAGCACCCTTCGGGCTTCTCTGCGGAATCATAGGCCCGCTGCTTTCAAGCCTTTTCACTGGAATGCCGCCTGCGGCGATACTGCCCGCCATGATGGTTGAGCTCGCAGCCTACGGACTTTTCACGGGGCTTTTTATGCAGATTGTCCGCACCAAGGCTGTTTTGGCTGACCTATATATCAGCCTTGTAGCAGCCATGCTTTGCGGCCGCGTGCTGGCCGGCGCCGCGAAGGCCCTTATCTTCTCCGCCGGAAAGTATTCGTTGACAGTCTGGGCGACGAGCTACTTCGTAACGAGCCTGCCGGGAATAATAATTCAGCTCGCGCTAGTTCCGGCGATTGTGTTTGCGCTTCAGAAGGCAAGGCTGATTCCGCTTCGCTACCCTGAGGCGATTTGCAAATAAAAAATCTGTAAACCTGTGAGGACAAAAATGGATAAAAGGGAACTTGTTGAGTTTTTTGACGGGCTGGCGCCTACCTGGGATGAAAATCTCATTCGTCACGACTGGAAGATTGAAAGGATATTGGATATCGCCGACATTACGGAGGGAGTTCGGGTGCTGGACGTTGCCTGCGGAACGGGAGTGCTGTTTCCGGATTACCTTTCCAGGGGTGTCGGGCATGTGACGGGCGTGGATATATCCCCAGCCATGATTGAAATTGCGCGGAAAAAGTTTGAGGACCAGAGGATAGAGCTTATAAACGGCGACATAGAGGAGGTCGATTTTCACGAACCCTTCGACCGCTGCATGGTATATAACGCTTTTCCGCATTTTCCGAATCCCGCAAAACTTATCGGCAGCCTCTCGGGGAAGCTGAGATCAGGCGGCAGGCTGACGGTCGCACATGGAATGAGCCGAGCGGAGATCGACCGCCACCATGCCGGCAGCGCGGGAAAGGTTTCCGTGGGGCTTATGCATGAAGACAAGCTTGCGGAGCTTTTTAAACCATATTTTGATGTGGATACCGTGATTTCGGATGAAGAGATGTATGTTGTATCAGGCGTAAAACGAAAAGTATAAAGCTTATTATCTGCTGAGGATTTCCATCAGCTGTTTGTCCTGGGAGATATTATTTGAGAAGCTGATCTGTGCTGAAGAAATCCTTCCACGGGTCAGCTTTTTCGATTCTAGAAAGCGCGTCATTCATGTCAACGCCGTCGGGCGCGACAGTATCAAGCTCGTCCCAGCTTATCGGCATCGATACCTTGCAGCCTGCTCTCGCTCTTAGGGAATAGGGGGCTATGCTGGTGGCGCCCCTGCCGTTTCGCATCCAGTCTATGAATATCTTATCGGTTCGCCTGGTTTTTCTGACGTTGGCGGTATAGCGCCCGGGCCACTTTTTCTCCATTACTTCGGCGATGCGTCTTGCAAATTCGCGGAACACGTCCCACGAAACGGAGGGCTTAAATGGGACGACAACATGGTATCCCTTGCCGCCGCTTGTCTTCAGGTAGGAAATGAGCGAAAGCTCCGAGAGGATACTTTTAAGATCCCTGACGCCCTCACGAACCCTGTCTGTATCCATACCTTCGTCCGGGTCGAGATCGAACACCATTATGTCCGGCTTTTCGGGATCTTCAGCACGGCTGCCCCATGTGTGATACTCCAGCGTCCCCATCTGTGCCTCGCATATAAGGCCCGCTTTGCTCTCAATATAGAAGTATTCCTCCGCTTCGCCGCTGCTTGAGGCAACAGACAATATGGATACGCCCTTAACGGAAGCTTCCGGATGCTTCTTGTAAAAGCAGGTTTCCGATATTCCCTTGGGACAGCGGACAACGCTTAAAACCCTATGCGAAACGTAGGGCAACATACGCTCCGAAACCCTTTCGTAATAATGGATAACGTCTGCTTTCGTGATTTTTGGGTCATAGAATAAAATCTTGCCGGGGTGGGTAATCCTGATTCCCTCGATTATAAGTTCATTTTTAACCGATTCCACAGGCCGTTTTATATTTCCGGCGGACGGCCGCGTTTCATGCTCACCATCCGTTTTCTCATTTTTTATATCCTCTGGGTTTTTATCCGCCCTAAGGCCCTTAAAGCTGGCTTGCCTTAACAGACCGTCCTTTGTCCGTTCGGCGAACCTGATTTCCGCGACCAGATTCGGTTCGAGCCATGTGATTTTTTCTCCCGCCCTTGGCTTCGGTGCTGTTTTGAATGGTGAAACATCTTTTGTTATGCCCTTGAATTCCTTTTCGAGTTTTTCTATTTCAGAGCCGCTTAGGCCTGTGCCCGTGCGTCCTGCATAAATCAAGTCGTTGCCCTCGTATGCGCCGAGGATGAGCGAGCTTATACCGCTCATCCTTTTTTCCGAGAGCGTGTAGCCGCAGATTATGAATTCCTGCCGCCTTTCGCATTTAAGCTTTATCCAGTCCCCGTTTCTCGTCCCGCTGTACACTGAGTCGGCTTTTTTGCCAACGATTCCTTCCATACCAAGTTTGCAGGCCGCCGCAAAGCTTTCCTTTCCGTTTCCCTTGACGTGGCGGCTGTAACGGAGGTTTTCAGGGGCATCCTTCAGCAGCGTTTCAAGCGCCTCTTTGCGCTCTGTCAGGCGCCTCCCACGAAGATCAGCGCCATCCAGGGCAAGAAGGTCAAAAACGATATAGGTAAGGCGTTGCCTGTTATCATTTTTCAAATAGCTTTGAAGCGCCTGAAAATCGGTTTTGCCGAATTCGTCAGCAACCGTCATTTCGCCGTCCAGAACCATCGCTCTTCCGGCGGCCCAGTCAAGCAGGGAGAAGGCCACTCTTCGGAATCTGCTTGTGTAATCCTTGCCGTTTCGGGTCATGAGCCGGACGCCGGAGCCGTCGATATAAGCCACTATCCTATAGCCGTCGTATTTGAGCTCATAAAGCCACTCTCCGCTTTCAGGCACCGTATTTACAAGCTTTGCGAGCTGAACGTCTGCAGAGTCGAATGGATTTTTGGACGTTTTTTCTCTCTGACCTTCCTCGATTTCCGCCATGCTGCGTCCGCTCCTAATGCTGGTATCAAACTCTGCAATCCCGTCCGAGTTTTTGGCAAACTCGTCCTTTTCCTTCAGCAAAAGCCAGTTTTCATTTTTGCCTTCCTCATTGCCTTTGAGCCGAACCAGGGTCCACTTTCCCTTAAGCCGACGTCCGTAAAGGAGAAACTTAAGCGAGCCTTTACGGAGGTCTTCCGCGGCATCGCCCAGAGGTTCCCAAAAGCCTTCGTCCCAGAGCATGACCGTACCGCCGCCGTATTCGCCCATGGGAATTGTCCCTTCGAAGTTTCTGTATTCGAGCGGGTGGTTCTCTACCCGTATTGCGAGCCTTTTATCACGGGTATTGTAAGAAGGCCCCTTTGGAACCGCCCAACTTAAGAGGGAACCTTCCCACTCAAGTCGGAAGTCATAGTGATCCCTGCGAGCCAGATGGTGCTGCACGACAAATCTGAGGGCACCTTCGGTTTCGACAGCCTTTCCTTCGGGTTCGGCGGTGTTTTCGAAGTTTCTTTTTCGGTTGTATTCTTGCAATAAAGCAGTCATAATTTACGCCGTTACCTTTTCCTTTTGAGCCTTTTCAACGCTGGCCTTGAGGGCGTCCATAAGGTCTATGACCTTGCCGGTGCTTTCAGGCTCGGCCGCGACAATCTCCTTACCGGATATTTTTGTTTCGATGAGCTCGCGCAGTCTGGCCTGATATTCATCCTTGTACTTTGAAGGATCGAAGGGAGTATCCATGGAATTTATAAGGATTTTCGCCATGTTCAGCTCCTGTTCGGAAACGGCGGGCTTATTGTACTGCTTTTGAAGAGCCCTGATGTCGTCTGCATAAAACATGGTGGATATAAGAATACCGTCCTCACGAGGGATGATTGCCATAAGCGTATCCTTTGTGCCAATGACGGTTTTGCCGATAGCAATCTTCTGCTCGGCCATCAGTGCGGCGCGGAGCAGCTCGAACGCCTTTTCGCCGCCTGTTTCCGGCGCGGCCTGATAGGTTTTGTCGTAATATACGGGTGAAATCTGGTTGAGCTGAGCAAAATGCAGTATCTGAATGGATTTTTCCTTTTCCGTCTTGATTCTTTCAATCTCATCGTCGGTTATTACCACAAACTTGTTGTCTTCGTATTCAAACCCCTTTACGATATCGTCGGCCGACAGCTCTCTGCCGCAGTGGGCGCAGGTTTTTTTATACCTTATACGGCTGTTGTCCTCCTTGTGAAGCTGGTTGAAATGGATGTCGTTATCCTGCGTTGCCGTATACATTGCGATTGGTATGGCAACCATACCGAAAGTTATGACAGATTTGCGGGATGGCATAATTTACCCTCCGAACTCATGTAAACTGGTGTTATTTCGCGCCATTAGTATGCCAGAGTGCGGCCGGAATATGCTTTTACAGACAGTGGGGTGACTCCCGGTTCGTTTTTAACAAAATTCAAAGATGTAACTGATAAACTTAAATGGGTTCAGAACCTGTATGAACCCGGGAATTATGAGGCTTGCAAAACGGCATTTATATTGCCTATCCGATAGAAAAGAACTATAATGAGAAAAGGTTTTAAGTAATGCCGGCTGTCAATATATTTGTTGTTAGAATCTGTTGCAAAAGTGTAACCTACCTTATAGGAGTGTCTTCCGCTTTTATGCGTTAACATAATAACAAAGGGGCAGGTAATATGGCTATTGAAAAGACTTATGTTATGCTTAAACCCGATTGCATCAAAAGACGCTTGATTGGCGCAGTTATCTCCAGAATCGAGAACAAGGGTTACCGAATTGCTGAAGCGAAGATGATGACACTGGATAAAGCGAAGATAGGTGAGCATTACGCGCATATTGCGGACCGCGATTTCTTTCCCGAAGTCGTTGAGTATATGATGTCCGGACCTGTGCTGGGCATGATTGTGGAAGGGGAAAATGCAGTAAGCGGCATGCGCATATTGGTTGGGCCGACCAAAGTCGAGACGGCGCCTGCGGGCACCATACGCGGAGACTTCGCAGTCAGCACGACGGAAAATCTTATCCACGCATCGGACAGCGCAGAGAATGCGCGGATAGAAATCAAAAGATTTTTTTATCACGATTGAAATTGCGGCAAATACGAAAACCCCGCCTGGCAAAAAGGCGGGGTTTTCGTATTTATTCTTGCTACCGGGCGCTGCCGATATTGACATAGCCTTCGTTGTAATACAACGAGGAGTTGACTAAGCTTTCGTTGACTACATAGCTCGCAGGGCCGATTGAAACGCTTGTCCCCGGGAAAATTGTACCGGTGCATATGATGCGGCCGTAACCTCTGCCGACAACCGACTGCGTGATAGATTCCAACTCGGCCTTTGAAGCCCTGAGAAGACTGACGCTCGAAACGTATTGCTTTGATATCGATGCATACAACTCGGCTTTTTCGGGAGAGAGACGGTCTGTCCGTTTCAGCTCGGTCAGCAGATCGTAAAGGGGCTTTATACTTTCAATCTGCTTTTCCAGTTGAGGTATCTGAGCCTGCAGTATCTGCTGCCTTTCCAGATATGCAGGATCTGCTCCAAGCTCAAGTTTCGTTTTAACATTTGAAGCGGAACCGATCATATTTGCCGATATATTATGCCCCGACAGGTATTTGCCTCCGATAATTTTTGAAATGGAGCCTTCAGCCTTTATGCTTTTGCCGGAGTTTATATTACTGTTGAGCATATAGTCGGCCTTAACTTCTCCCTTAACAAAAACGGTGCAGTTTTCAATGAACTTGCTTCTTAAATCTCCGCCGCATCGGACTTCGCTTCCGGTGATGCCGCTTGCGAGCTTGATATTACCCCCCGCAATGACAGTGGCCGACTCGACCGTACCATAGACGTCGATGTTATTTCCAGCCTCAATTACAAAGCCGGGCATTACCATTCCGTATACAATAAGGTTTCCGGCCACCTTGAGGTTTCCGGTGGAACTGTCAACGTTTTCCCTGACAATATAAGTTTCGTGTACGTTGATTTTCTTGCCTGAATAGTCTATTTGCCCGTCTATAAGCGAGATGATTGCCGTGCCGTCTTCGCTGAGGGCAGTGTTTTTGCCGACATAAGACGGAACCGGTTTTCCTTTCATTTGAAGCATCTGTTTTCCTTTAACAGACATTCCCGGGCTGCCTTCCGTGGGCGGTGTAATGGTACAGAGGACCTGACCTTTTTTTGCGATTTCCACTATTCCGAGGTCATGATAGTCCACGTTCCCCTTTTCGTCGATTTTTGGAGCCTTGTTTTTATCGGTATTGAATTTTAAAGTAATTGTTCCGTCGATTCCGTTAACCGGAGCGATTCCGCGAGCCACAACGATTTTGGTATTGTATACGGGAGCCTCTGCAAGCTCTTTCAGCTTTTCCGTATCAATATTGTAAACAACTCCGTTTGCCGCAAGCGCGGACTCAAGGGCTTTTAATGTGGGCGGAGCTCCTTCTCCCTGGGGAGGCTCGATTTCAACACATGCTTCGATACCGAAATTGATGATGGAGACGTGAATTACCGCGTCCACCGCAAGGGGCGCCTCTCCGGGTTCCTCCGAAGAAGTATCGGGGGCCATCTGCGGCTCCTCACGGGGCAGTTCGTCGAAATTTTTATTTTCTTCGGTTGTTTCCAAAAAACTCATCTCCCTTCTCCCATTTTTACACACTACTGTTTTTTTCGATAGAAATGCATAAAAAATAATAGTGAAACGTTTTATTTATGTAAAATTTATAATTTTATATACTGCAATTGTATTTTATAACAGGATAAAATGCAAGTTATATTTTGATTGCGATTTGTATTTAAACATGATGAAAAAATAACAATATATGTCATTTTTTCCTAAAAAAGCTTACAATCAAAGATAAAAATAACCAGATATAGTAATAAAATTATGTTAACATTAATAAAAATTATAGAGAATTCATAAAAAATTAATATTTATAACTGCATTTCCAATATTTTTTTCTTGCTTTTCCTGAAAACATGTAGTATTATTTCTCTGCGACATGCAAAAATAATGCGGAAGGAGAACATATGAAAAAAAGACTTTTTGCTTTTTTACTTGTGTGTGTGATTTGCGTCGCGCTGACTCCAGGCGCTCGCGCGGTGGGAGTTCAGGATGTAACTATTTATATAGATGGACAATTATTTGCAACCGATGTACCGGTGAGACTAATAGACTCTACTACATACGTTCCGCTTCGTGCGTTTAGCCAGAAGATGGCTGACGTATCCGTAAGCTGGGACAACGGAACCCGAACGGCTTATGTTTATAATTCATCTATTTATCTCTCAGTAAAGCCAAATGCCCAATACCTAACGGTAAACAATCGTTACTTTTATTTGCCGGGCGGAGCTCTTATAATTAACGATTCATTAATGGTACCTGTGAGGGAAATTGCAAAAGCCTTTGGCGCGACGGTGGAGTGGAACGGCGAAAAAAATGCGGTATATGTGAAGAAAGGCCTAGGAACGGTTGTATCAGGGGAAAAATTTTATGATTCGTCATCTGTCTACTGGCTTTCCAGGATTATATATTCAGAAAGCGGAGGAGAACCTCTCGCGGGGCAGATTGCGGTCGGCAATGTGGTTTTGAACAGAGTCAAAAGCGACATGTACCCTGATACGATTTATGATGTTATTTTTGCTCCCAATCAGTTCGGGCCAGCCGTAACGGGTGCAATCAACAGAACCCCTTCCGAAATGTCCGTTATTGCGGCAAAAATTTGCCTGGAGGGATATAATGTAGCGGGGGACAGCCTGTACTTTATAAATCCCAGCGACTCGTCCAACAGGTGGTTTGAATCGAATCTGAAACTGACCACTGTCATAGGCAATCACGTTTTTTACTCATAGCAGGTATTCACACACATCACACACAGGGGATGGGCTTTGCTCGTCTCCTTTATTTTTTGCGTTAAGAAGCAGAATGGGACCGACGCCGTGTCTTACAACTTGACTTTGCTTTTCACTTTTGATATCATACTCTTCAAGGGGTGAGAACATGGGACATTCGCATATCGGTCCGGACGGCAAAGAGTATTACCACGAGCATGATGAAAGCAGCGGCGCGATACACCATAAGCATGTTCATACTCCCGAGGAGAACAAAGCTGTTTTGAACAGGCTGTCCCGCGCTATAGGTCATCTCGAATCCATCAAAAAAATGGTTGAGGACGGAAGAGACTGCAGCGAGGTGCTGATACAGCTTTCGGCGGTGAAGTCCGCTATCAATAATACCGGAAAGCTTGTTTTGAAGAACCACATCGATCATTGTCTTGTGGAAGCGGTACAATCCGGAGAATGGGAAATCGTGGACGAACTGACCGATGCCATCGACAAATTTGTAAAATGAAACCTAGCAGCGGCATATTTTTGCCGCTGTTTTTATGCGTCATAGAGAAGTTTGATTTTTATCTTGACGAAGAACAAAAATCCTAGTAAATTATATAAGAATCAGGGCTTGGCGCGAAAGGGCAGAGAAAGCGAGGGGCAACAGGATGATGCTACTAAGGCACGGCTGTGTGTTTATAAATGAAAATTTCGAGAAAAGAGACGTTCTCATTGACGATGGCATTATTGCCGATATTTCACCAAGTATTGAATGCAACGATTCTTTTGATTTGTATGAATTGGATAATTGTTTCATTTTTCCGGGCTTTGCGGATGTTCACGTTCATCTGCGAGAGCCCGGTTTTTCTTATAAGGAGACCATACAAACCGGGACTAAAGCGGCGGCGAGGGGAGGCTTTACCGCGGTTTGCGCGATGCCAAACACAAAGCCAGTGCCGGACAACGCCGATACACTTTCGGAAATTGAGAAGCTGATAAAGAAAAAAGCCTGCGTCGACGTATATCCTTACGCCGCTATTACAATAGGAGAAAACGGCGGCGAGCTTGTAGATTTTAAAAAACTCGTCGGCAGAGTGGCGGGCTTTTCGGACGACGGACGGGGTGTGCAGAGCAGAGAGCTTATGCGTCTTGCGATGCTTGAAGTAAAAGATGCCGGAGGAATAATAGCCGCGCACTGCGAGGATGATACACTTCTTAACGGAGGCTATATACACGACGGGGAGTATGCCAGAATTCACGGCCACAGGGGTATATGCTCAGAAAGCGAGTGGGGGCAGGTAAAGCGAGACATCGAGCTTGTACGCGAAACCGGCTGTCGTTACCATATCTGCCATGTATCGACTAAGGAGAGCGTAGAGCTGATTAGAAAAGCCAAAGCTGAGGGGCTGCCAATAAGCTGCGAGACGGCTCCGCATTACCTGACGCTTACCGATATGGACATTGAAGAGGATGGAAGATTTAAGATGAATCCGCCGCTTCGGTCAAGTGAGGACAGGCGGGCGCTTACAGAGGGGATACTCGACGGCACGATAGAAGTTGTTGCGACCGACCACGCTCCGCACTCGGAAGAGGAGAAGGGCAGAGGTCTTGAAAAGAGTCTTATGGGCGTTGTCGGCCTTGAAACAGCCTTTCCGGTTCTATATACAAGGCTTGTCAAAACGGGAATACTGAAGCTCGAGAAGCTTATTGGGCTTTTGTCAACAAATCCGAGACGTATTTTTAATCTGGGCGGCGGTGAAATCAAGATTGGCGCCAAAGCTGATCTCGCGGTATTCAACCTTGATAAGCATGGAAGGATAAATCCCGAGGATTTTCTAAGCAAGGGGCGAGCGACGCCTTTCGCGGGGATGGACATTTATGGGGAAAGCGTTCTGACGCTTCATGACGGCAAAATCGTATGGAGGAAATAGCGTTGAAGCAGGTGTTTTTTGAGATTGCAAGCAACATACTGATTGCGGACAAGGTTTATGAGCTCAAACTATCGGGAGATACAAGCGGCATAACCGCACCAGGGCAGTTTGTAAATATAATGATCGGCGGCTTTTTTCTCAGAAGGCCGATTTCAGTCTGCGACTGGGACGATGGAAGCCTTAAAATTATTTATAAAGTGGTTGGCGAGGGAACAGAGGCACTTTCAAAAATGGAAAACGGAAGGCTCGATATTCTTGTTGGCCTCGGCAACGGTTACAACCTTACAGAGTGCGGAAAAACGCCGCTGCTCGTCGGCGGGGGAGCCGGCGTTCCCCCAATGTACGGCTTGTGCAAGAAGCTGGTCGAGGCGGAAGCTCTGCCAACCGTTGTGATCGGCTTTAACAAGGCTGTTGATGTTTTCTATAAGGCCGAATTTGAAGAATTGGGAGTTCAAACGATTATTGCCACGGCGGACGGCAGCATTGGGGTCAAGGGCTTTGTTACAGACGCGATAAAAACATTGGACAGGGAATTCAGCTCATACTGCGCCTGCGGGCCGGAGCCGATGCTGAAAGCCTTAAGCGACACGTTGACGATAAAAGGACAGCTTAGCTTTGAGGAACGCATGGCCTGTGGTTTCGGGGCGTGCATGGGCTGCTCCTGCAAGACCAGGTACGGGTCAAAGCGCATTTGCAGGGACGGGCCGGTCTTAAGATCGGACGAGGTAATATGGTGAGGAGGAGAGAGAAATGAAGGATTTAAGCGTTATCCTTAGCGGACTTAAGCTTGACAATCCGGTGATTCCCGCAAGCGGAACCTTCGGCTACGGCGCGGAATTTAAGAATTTTTACGATATCAATATACTTGGCTCTTTCTCCTTTAAGGGCACTACACAGGAACCGCGCTTCGGAAACCCGACTCCGCGCATAGCGGAGTGCGAAAGCGGAATGATAAATTCGATAGGCCTGCAAAATCCAGGTATCGAGGCCGTGGTGAGCGAAATTCTTCCCAAGATGGCGACTTATTTTAAGAAGCCGGTTATAGCGAATATCGGCGGCTTCTCGGTAGCTGAGTTCGTTTGCTGTGCAGAGATGCTTGATTCTTCGCCACAGGTCGGGATAATAGAGGTCAATATAAGCTGCCCGAACCTTCACAAGGGCGGCAGAAACTTCGCGTCAGACCCCCTGGCGGCCGCCGAGGTTACGGCGGCGGTAAAAAAGGTTACGGACAAGCCGGTTTACATCAAGTTAAGCCCGAACGTAACAAGCATAACGGAGATAGCAAAGGCCTGCGAGGATGCTGGGGCGGACGGTATCAGCATGATAAATACTCTCGTTGGAATGAGAATTGACATAAAAACAAGAAAGCCGATTATTGCAAACAAGATGGGCGGTTTTTCAGGCAGGGCAATATTCCCTGTGGCGCTCCGAATGGTTTACGAGGTTGCGGGAACAGTCAATATCCCGATTATCGGCATTGGCGGCATCGCAACGGCAAGGGACGTTATAGAAATGATGATGGCAGGGGCAACAGCGGTGCAGGTGGGCGCCGAAAACCTCAGGAACCCTTACGTCTGCAAGGACATCATTGAAGAGCTCCCGAAGCTGATGGAGGAGCTCAAAATAGAAAAGCTAAGCGATATCATAGGCGCCGCGCTTTGATTCGGCAGCAGAAAGGAGAAAAGAATGGGCAAGGACGTTATTATTGCGCTCGATTTCAACGGGGAGGATGCGGTTTACGGCTTCCTCGACAAATTCAGGGACGAAAAACCCTATGTTAAAATCGGGATGGAGCTTTTTTACTCGGCGGGACCCGGGATCGTTCGCGAAATCAAAAGGCGCGGGCATAAGATTTTCCTCGATTTAAAGTTGCATGACATTCCGACGACCGTAAAAAAGGCTATGGCGGTTCTCTCGGCTCTCGACGTGGATATGTGCAACCTCCATGCAGCGGGAACCATAGAAATGATGAAAGCCGCTATAGAAGGGCTTGTGAGAGCTGACGGAACTCGGCCAAAGCTTATAGCGGTCACTCAGCTCACATCCACAAGCGAGGAACGCATGCAAAAGGAACTGCTGATTTCCGCTACTATAAGCGAAACAGTAGTCAAATACGCTCAAAACGCTAAGGAGGCAGGGCTAGACGGAGTCGTCTGCTCTCCGCTTGAGGCGGAAATGGTAAAGGCGGCCTGCGGCAAGGAGTTTATGACCGTGACGCCGGGGGTGCGGTTCGCGGATTCGGACAAGGGCGATCAGGTGCGGATAACGACGCCTGCACGAGCAAAGGAGATAGGATCCGACTATATCGTGGTCGGGAGGCCGATAACTGAGGCCGAGGACCCCGTTAAGGAATACCGGAGATGTATTGCTGAATTTGTAGATTGAAACAAACGAAAGGAATGGATAAAATGGAAAGACTTATCGCAAAGGATCTTTTGTCGATAGGCGCGGTGTTCCTGCGCCCTCAGGAGCCCTTTACCTGGGCAAGCGGAATTAAGAGCCCGGTTTACTGCGACAACCGCCTGATTTTATCGGAGCCGGCAGTCCGCGACAGGGTTGAGCAGGCGATAGCGGATGCCGTCAAAAATAACTATCCCGGGTGCGAGGTCCTGATGGGTACCAGTACAGCGGGCATTGCTCATGCCGCTCTCGCAGCGAACATCCTTAAGCTTCCGATGGGATATGTGCGTTCGGGTGCGAAGGATCACGGACGGGAAAACCAGATAGAGGGAAAGCTCAACAGAGGAGATAAGGTCGTTGTCATCGAGGATCTTATTTCGACCGGCGGAAGCGTCATAGAGGTTGTGGAAATTCTGCGCGCGGCCGGCGCCGAGGTGCTCGGAATCGTAAGCATCTTTACCTACAATATGCAGAAAGGAATCGACCGCCTTCGTGAGGCGGGAGTCAAGAACATCAGCCTTTCAAACTTCGATGTGCTTGCCGAGGTTGCGGCTGAGGAGGGCTATATACCGGAATCCGATGCGCGCCGGATAATCGCGTTTCGCAACAACCCGTCGGATGAAGGCTGGTTGAGGTAAGGAGGGGGCGGTATGCGCCATTTGATAGATATAAAGGATTTGAGCGTCGAGGAAATAAAAGGACTTATCGATACGGCGAACGATATAATAGAGAACCGTGCGGCCTACTCGGAGGTTTGCAAGGGGAAAAAACTTGCCACGCTTTTCTTCGAGCCGAGCACAAGGACGCGACTGAGCTTCGAGGCAGCGATGTGGGAGCTCGGGGGAAGCGTACTCGGGTTTTCGTCGGCCGATGCGAGCTCCACAAGCAAGGGGGAAAGCGTCACGGACACCGTCAGGACGGTCGGCTGCTATGCGGATATAATCGCGATGCGCCACCCAAAGGAGGGCGCACCGCTTCTGGCATCCCTCAGTTCCACGGTGCCGATAATAAACGCGGGAGACGGCGGACACAGCCATCCGACACAGACTCTGACAGATCTTTTGACAATTATGAGAGAGAAGGGCAGACTGGACAATATGACCGTCGCCTTATGCGGCGACCTTAAGTTCGGAAGGACCGTACACTCGCTGATTTCGGCAATGTCGTTCTATGACAACGTAAAGTTCATTCTGATATCCCCTGAGGAACTTAAGGTGCCAAACTATATAAGGCAGGATGTCCTCGAAAAGAAGAATCTTGAATGGTACGAGACGGACAATATGGAAAATGCCCTGGGCGAGGCGGACGTACTTTACATGACAAGGGTTCAGAGAGAACGCTTTTTTAACGAAGCCGACTACCTAAGGCTTAAGGACAGCTTCATTCTCGATACGGAAAAGATGAAGTACGCAAAGCCCGACACCACGATACTGCATCCGTTGCCGAGGGTTAACGAAATATCCGTAAAGGTGGACGAAGACCCGAGGGCCTGCTACTTCAAGCAGGTTGAGAACGGGAAATTTATACGCATGGCGCTTATCATGATGCTTTTGGGGGTGACGAAATGAATGTGGACGGAATTACCACCGGCGTGGTCCTCGACCACATACAGGCCGGAAAAAGCATGGAAATTTACAATTACCTGCATCTTGACGAGCTCGATTGCTGCGTTGCTATAATCAAAAACGTAAAGAGCACAAAGCTCGGCAGAAAGGATATTATAAAAATCGACGCAGAAATGGATCTCGACCTTGAGGTTCTGGGCTATCTCGACCCAAATATAACGGTAAATCTTGTGAAGGATGGAAAACTCATCGAAAAGAAGCACCTTAAGCTTCCGCGTGAAGTGAAAAATGTCATAAAATGCAAAAATCCAAGATGCGTTACAACAGTGGAACGCGAGGTCGACCACATATTCCGCCTGACTTCAGAGGAAAAGGGAATTTACCGCTGTATTTACTGCGAGTCCGAGGCAAAATAAATAAAACTTAGGGCCGTCCGGATTGGACGGCCCTGGGATCATAGTAATTCCTTATATCAGCTTTGGACAAAGGTTATAGAGCGAGCATTCCCCGCACTTCGGGCTGCGCGCTTCGCAAACCGCCCTCCCGTGCAGGACAAGGCGGTGACAGAAGTCTGAGGATTTTTCGGGAGGCAGAATTTCCCGGAGCGCTATTTCAATTTTAGCGGGATCCTTGCTTTTGACAAGGCCAAGACGGTTGGAGAGCCTTATGCAGTGCGTGTCCACCACGACTGCGGGCTTTTTGTATATGTCTCCGAGAATAAGGTTTGCAGTTTTCCGGCCTACTCCCGGAAGACGCAGCAAATCCTCCATATTATCCGGCATCCTGCTTTCAAATTCGTTAATCAGCATCTGCGACGCGAGGATAATATCCCTTGCCTTGCTCCGGAAAAACCCGCAGGAATGAATTATTTTTTCAATATCTTGAGTATCGGCGCTTGCGAGCGCTTCGAGTGTCGGATACTTCCCAAAAAGTACGGGAGTTACCATATTTACCCGCTCGTCGGTACACTGCGCCGCAAGCCGCGCGGCAAAAAGCAGCTCGTAGGCTTTATCATAATTAAGAGAGCATTCGGCGACGGGATAAGCATTTTCCAAAGCCTTGATTATTCTATCGATTCTTGTACTGAAATCCATGATGATCCTTCTTTTTTACAAATCAGAGCCGTTTTGATAAAATTGTACCACAAAGCATGGACGAAGGCCATAAAATTCACCACATTTGCGAGTTGTATTAATATTCATTTCTGTGGTATAATTCCACTATCTGCGTAATACTTTTGGAGGTTGTGTGATGATAAGAGATATAATGTCATATATTTCGAGCTATGATCCCGAAGTCGGAAAATGGATCGAGATGGAATATGCCAGACAGAGAAGAAATATAGAGCTTATCGCGTCTGAAAACTTCGTAAGCGCCCCTGTTATGGCGGCCATGGCTACGGTGCTGACCAATAAGTATGCCGAGGGATATCCCGGCAAACGGTATTATGGTGGCTGCGAATGTGTTGACGAGGTCGAGACCTTAGCGATTGAGCGCGCAAAGAAGCTCTTTGGAGCTAAATTCGCCAATGTCCAGGCGCACAGCGGCGTTCAGGCGAACTATGCAGTATACAACGCGCTGCTGAGTCCGGGAGACACCGTTCTCGGAATGAACCTCGATCACGGAGGCCATCTTTCACACGGCAGCACGGCTAACTTCTCCGGAAAGTATTACAATATAGTGTCCTACGGCGTCGACAGCGTGACAAACAGGATAGACTATGATGAGGTTCGCAGAATAGCTCTTAAATCAAAGCCTAAAATGATTATTGCAGGCGCGTCCGCTTATCCCCGCCTTTTGAACTTTGAGAGGTTCTCGGAGATCGCCAGGGAAGTCGGTGCCTATCTGATGGTGGATATGGCCCATATTGCGGGCCTTATTGCTGGAAAGCAGCATCCCAACCCCGTACCCTATGCGGACGTCATAACCACGACTACCCATAAAACACTCCGAGGCCCGCGTGGCGGACTGATCCTGACAAACGACGAGACAATAGCGGCCCAGATTGACAAGTCTATTTTTCCGGGCGCTCAGGGCGGCCCGCTCATGCACGTTATAGCTTCAAAGGCTGTTGCCCTGGGCGAGGCGCTTCGTCCCGAATTTGAGGAGTATCAGGCTCAAATTGTAAGAAACGCGAAGGCGCTTGCGGCGAGGCTGATGGAGAACGGCGCGAAGCTTGTTTCCGACGGAACCGACAATCATCTTATGCTGCTTGACCTCCGCAGCTTCGGCATTACCGGCAAGGAAATGGAAAAACGCCTCGACAGCGTCTATATTACAGCCAATAAGAACGCTATTCCGGGAGATCCTGAAAGCAAGTTCGTTACAAGCGGAATAAGGCTCGGAACGCCCGCTGCCACCTCCAGAGGATTCAAGGAGCAGGACATGAAGGTCATTGCCGATATAATCTGCCTTGCCGCGAGGGATTATGAGAACAGCGCGGACAAGATAAGGGAAACCGTAAACGAGCTCTGTGCCAAGCACCCACTGTACGAATAAGCAATTAATTATATAATGGCGGCCTATGGGCATAAAAAGGCGGGAAACCGCCTTTTTCGCTTGATATGGGAACCGGCAGAGGATATAATAACCGACGTAAGGCTTAATGCGCTTTTAATACGGTTTTTGGGGGTGGATATGTGTACAGACCGCTGGCGGATGAAATAAGACCCGAAACGCTCGACGAAATAGTCGGGCAGCGGCATATTCTTGGGCCGGGCGGGCTGCTGCGGAGAATTATACAGAGCGGCAACATTCCAAATCTGGTTTTTTACGGCCCCTCCGGAACCGGCAAAACGACTGTCGCAAACATTATAGCGGCCAGCACCAACCGGAAGCTGTATAAGCTCAACGCGACGACGGCCGGCATATCCGATATCAGGGAAGTAATAGACCAGCTTGACACATTTATGACTCCGAACGGCGCGCTTTTGTATCTTGACGAGATACAGTACTTCAATAAAAAGCAGCAGCAGTCTCTGCTTGAGTTTATCGAAAATGGCAAAATAACGCTTATTTCCTCCACAACCGAGAACCCTTACTTTTATGTGTTCAATGCCATTCTCAGCCGCTCAACCGTATTTGAGTTTAAAACAGTTTCAGCGGAGGACATAGTCCCGGCCGTAAAACGCGCGGTTTCGATAATGGAGGAGCGTACGGGACTTAAGTCCGTGAGCGAGCCTGGGGTATATGAGCATATAGCCGCGGCCTGCGGAGGAGATGTGCGAAAAGCGGTAAACGCAGTGGAAATCCTGTTCTCTGTATCGGACAGGGAAAACGGCACGATTTTGCTGACGTTGAGCGACGCCAAGCAGGCATCTCAGAAGAGCGCGATGCGTTACGACCGCGAAGGCGACGGGCACTATGATCTGCTGTCGGCCTTCCAAAAGTCAATTAGAGGCTCCGACCCCGATGCGGGGCTGCATTACCTTGCAAGGCTCCTTGAAGCCGGAGATCTTATTTCAGCGTGCCGCAGGCTTCTTGTCATCGCATCAGAGGATATCGGGCTTGCTTATCCGATGGCCATACCGATAGTAAAGGCCTGCGTGGACAGCGCTATGCAGCTCGGGCTTCCGGAGGCGTCAATCCCTCTGGCCGATGCAGTGGTGCTGCTTGCCACGTCGCCGAAATCAAACTCGGCCTATATAGGAATAAACGCCGCTCTAGCCGACGTGAAGGCCGGCAAAAGCGGCGATATCCCGAGAAATCTCCAAAATGTCCATGCCGACGGAGCCGATGTAAAGTCCGTCCCAAAATACAAGTATGCGCACGATTTTCCGAACCACTACGTAGTGCAGCAGTATTTGCCCGACACGCTTCGGGGCGTCCGCTACTACGAATACGGCAAAAACAAGACGGAGCAGGCCGCAAAAGCGTACTGGGACGCGATTAAAGGCGAAAAATAGCCTCAGCTTATGATCTTCAGACCGTAGCCGCCGCTGTTCCGGATGATTTTCTCCGCCTTGCCTAGGCTTTTTTCCGATACCTTTATGCGCAGCACCATGCTGCCGACAGTATCACGCTTGATTTCATTGACAGCCCTTGGAGTTCCTTGAACACGGGCGCACATATGGTTGAACGGCATTCCGGATGACGCTTCCGCGACAAAGTTTTCGACAGGTTTAAAAAATGCTGCGTTTTGCAGGTCCCCATCTGTTTTCCATCTTGCCGCGGCGGGCTTCAGGTCAATAATGTCAAAAAGCATGCCGCTTTGGCGCAGACGGTCTGCCGCGAGATTGGCCATATCTTCTTTTTCAAAGTGCGCTTCAAGATTGATGCTCATCTTTTGCCTCCTGATAGATATATTTAAGTATATTAATTCTTCCCTAAACAGGAATAAATATAAGTAGGTGAGAAATCCATGGATATAAGAATTAACGACAAACTGACAATGAAAAAGCAGCATCCCTGCGGATCATACGAGTGGATTGTGCTTCGTATCGGCATGGATTTCAAGCTTCGCTGCACGGGCTGCGGGCATGAAGTGATGCTGCCGAGGTCAAAGGCCGAGAAGAATATCAAAAAGATCTGGCGCGACGGTGAGTATGTTTAAAATTTTATAAATTAAATAAATAAGGGTTCCAGGCAAATTTGTGCCTCGAACCCTTATTTTTTTAATACTCGGATTAAATATAGCCTCATCAGGCTATATCGTTTTCATGAAAATTTCGAAAAAATTTCGTATGACAAAAATTCTGACCGTTTTCGCTTAATCGGGAGCAATATAATCATTACGGACAGGGGGGAGCCTGGTGCGGGTAATATATGCCGATACGCTTTTTCTGATAAATTTCGCCGTCAATTATATGATATTGCTCGCGACGGCAAAAATTTCCGCTACATACGTTAAACGGCTGAAAATTGTTTTTGGAGCGCTGCTCGGAAGCGCATACGCACTTGCTGCCGTTCTGGTAGCACAGACGCTTATGCAAAGCCTGGGCTTTAAGCTAGGTGCGGCCATGCTTATGCTGCTTGTATGCTTCGGAAGAAAGCCCGGACTCCTTCGGATAACTCTTATTTTTTTTTCGATATCGGCCGCTTTTGGAGGAATTGTGCTAGCGGTTTCGCTGATAGGCGGCGCAAGCGCATACGAAGCTCTAGTTCCGGTTTCACTGAAAATCCTTATTCCTTCTTTCGCACTTGCATACGCTGTTATTACGCTGCTATTCAAGCGTCTCGGCAGGCGCAGACCGGGCGGCTTCGTACATACTGTCATTAAAAACGGCGACCGGAAAATAGAAATAAATTCGCTGGTCGATACCGGAAATTCGCTTACAGACCCGCTGAGCGGAAACGGCATCATAGTAGCGGAAACGGAGGCAGTGGCTCCGCTTTTCGACGGCAAGATCGCGGATGTGCTGCGAAAAGGCGCAAACGCCGCGCAAACGCTTGAAAGTCTTGAAGGCAGCGGGTATTTGTTCAGGCTTATTCCCTATACCTCGGTTGGGGTATCTCGAGGTATGTTGTTGGCGTTTAAGCCGGAAGCAGTAATTATTAACGGAAAGGATAAAACAGGAATGCTTGTGGCAATTTCCCCTACTCGTCTTTCGGAGGGTGGCATATATTCGGCTATTATAGGCAGTCAGGCATTGGAGGTAAGGGTATAATGAATTTCAAGGAAATGGTAGATAAGCTTCTGCAAAAACTGGGTCTCAACCTGCCGGATGTAATAATGTATATCGGGGGGAGCGACGTCCTGCCGCCGCCACTGGATAAGGATGAAGAGGCAAGGCTTCTCGCAGAGCTTTCAAGAGGAGATGACAAGGCAAAACAAACACTGATAGAGCGAAATTTGCGGCTGGTCGTATACATTTCCCGACGATTTGAGAATACGGGTATAAATATTGAAGACCTGATTTCAATAGGTACGATAGGCCTTATAAAATCAATAAATACGTATAACCACGATAAGAACATAAAGCTAGCAACCTATGCGTCGAGGTGCATAGAAAACGAAATACTCATGTATCTCCGCAAGACGAACAATCAGAAAACCGAGGTTTCGTTTGACGAGCCGCTCAATACCGACTGGGACGGCAACGAGCTTCTTTTATCGGACATACTTGGCACGGATAACGATATGATACTTCGGCCTATGGAGGACGACGTCGACAAAATGCTTCTGATGCGAGCCCTTTCAAAGCTGTCGGACCGGGAAAAGAATATAATCGTAATGCGCTTCGGACTCAATGGCACAAAGGAGCTTACACAGAAGGAGGTGGCGGACCTCATGGGGATATCTCAGTCTTACATCTCTAGGCTGGAAAAAAGGATAATAATGCGCCTTAAACGCGAAATGATAAAGTACGACGCAATCTGAATATTGATATGTAAGAATCTTCCTTTCCGACTCGAATAGTTTTTACTATTCTTGCCATCAAGGAAGATTCTTAAACTTTATTACACAAACTTTGCGCGCCCTCGATCTTGACGATTTTGAGCGTTAGAAATCAATTATTAAGGAAATGTATCTTTCAATATCTTCCCTTGACATGGGTATTGAAATATACATATTTTCAAGTAAAAACAGCCCTTCAAACATAAGGAACAGTGCCACCCCGATATCCTTTGGAGAGCGGTGAACTTCTTCATAACTTTCCTGCTCATTTTTCGCCATCGAAATGAAGTAATTGAGCAGTTCGACTTTTTTATGTCGCATTTCTTCCATCAGATCTGCAAAGGCCTCATTTTGCGATACAAAGGCAATTGTTTTATAAATAAACATAAACTCCTTGTATTCGTTTTGTACAAACGTGAAAACCTCAATAAGCTTCTCTTTGAAAGAAAGCTGTTCGCTTAATCCTTTTGCAAACGTAACTATATCTGTATATTTATAAGCTTCATTTACAACCTGTCTATACAGATCTTCCTTATTGCTGAAATGCCAATATACCGCTCCCCTAGTAAGATTCGCACTCCTCGCGACCTCCTCCAGGGTGGTAGCACCAAAGCCCTTGTTGTAAAAGCAGTCAAACGCAGCGTCAAGCACTTTTTTCTTTGTGAGCTCTGCGTCCTCTTTAATCTTTCTCATGGTAAGTTCTCCCTCAAAGCAAAAACTATATTTTCAAATTCAGTATAAAGGATTTATCCAAGCAAGTAAACTATCCTAAATACTTAATGTCGTTAACAGCTTATGCCTTAAAGGAATGCTTCGGTTTTGGCGTTCCAACGAAATTCGCCGTTCATTATTTAGATCGGATAGCTTTTGTCCCCATATTGAATGGTTATCCACTTTTTCTCCGTGAACTCATCAGTTGAGAAAGAGCCGTTTTCGCGCCCGAAGCCGCTTTTTTTCACTCCGCCGAAAGGAGCTCTGCGCGAACCCATTACTGTAGAGTCGTTTATATGTACCATTCCGGACTCCATCTTTGCCGACATCTTAATCGCAAGGCTCAAATCGTTTGTAAGCAGCGCTCCAGAAAGCCCATAATGATTATCATTGCCGAGTCTAAGCGCATCCTCGGCATTCTCCGCCTTGACAATTACGGCTACAGGACCAAAGCTCTCCTCATAAAATATATTCATTTCGGGAGTAACATCGGCAATGACTGTCGGATGATAAAAAGAGCCCTCGTGTGTCCCTCCGAGCAGAAGCCTTGCGCCTTTGGATACCGCATCCTTTATTTGTGCGTCAATAACCTCACACTGCGCTTCCTTGATAAGAGGGCCGATAACGACACTGGAGTCGTGCGGGTCTCCGACCTTAAGCCCCTTAGCGGCTTCTGTTATCTTTGAGCAGAATTCATCGTATATTTTTTCTTCTACAATTAATCTATTAGATGCCATACATATCTGGCCTTGATGGAAAAATGCTCCGAAGGTGGCGGCCTTTACCGCTTTATCAACGCTAAAGTCTTTTAAGACTATCATTGGATTTTTTCCGCCAAGCTCCAGAGTAAACTTCTTAAGACTTTTCGAAGCCTTCTCTGCGATACCTATTCCCACATCTGTCGAGCCGGTAAAGGTAATCTTTTTGATTCTGCTGTCATTGACAAGCCTGTCTCCTACAACTGACCCCGAACCAGGCAGAATACTCAGCACACCCTTAGGCAGCCCCGCGCTTTCAAAGAATTCTCCGATAATCAATGCCGACACAGGGGTATCGGAAGCCGGCTTTAGCACAAAGGTATTTCCAGCTGCCATCGCCGACGCAACTTTGCTTAAAGCGGTCAATAAAGGATAGTTAAACGGCGAAATTCCGGCCACCACTCCGAGCGGCTGCCTTATAAAATACGACATTTGGCCTTCGGCTTCGGGAGAAAAAACTGCTCCGTCAACTCGCTTGCACTCCTCTGCGGCTGCGCGCAAAATATCTGAACATTCTGCAAGCTCACCCATGGCCTTAATAAAGGTCGAACCGCTTTCCTCAATCAAGATTTCACGATATCTTTCTTTATTCGCCTCGAGACAGGCAGCGGCTTCTATAAAAATACGCTCCTTCTCCCTCGATGGAGTTTCTGCCCAAAATTCTCTGGCTTCATAAGCCATTTTTATTGCCGCCTCTGTTTCGTCAGGTCCCGCAGTATGCACCTTTGCAAAAACCTCACCGTTCGCGGGATTTATATCGTCTATTACCTTGCCGCTTAACGTGGAAGTCCACTTGCCGCCGAGAAACAACTTATACTCTTTCATTTAATTTTTCCTTTCTTTTCACCGTTACTTTTGCGGCCAGACTAGCTGCAAACCCGGTTTTTTATTTTTTTCCTCAAAGGCCACAGCCTCCGAAATTACGAATCAGAATTGCCTACGATAATAATTGTGGTTCACCATTTCTTTTGGCCTGTATACACAGCGCCGGCTCTTTTTGCTAAGCAGCGCTGTGCATACGCCAGTATAAGAAGTGGATTACCACAAAAGTGGTCGTTTGTACGGAATAAAAATATACATACATTCTTGCATGTATATTTTATATTTTATATTTGCTTTTGTCAAGCGGCCTTAATTAATGTTTGCGAATAATTGTAACCGTAGGCTGTACCATTTATTGAAAGTGCCCGATTTGTACTATCCAAAAGGGACTATCTCAATTCATATTTTGAGACAGCCCCATATTTTTTTAGGATTAAATTCTCTGTTATCCAGTAAAACAGTCTGTCGCAAGTTACAAAGCAAAAATTTTGTCCGGATTTTCACTCGGGCTTTAAATAGAGAATAGAATGGAGCAAGATAAAATTGGAGGAATAGTTCGTGAAAAAACAGCTAAATTTTGCCGTAATAGGCGGAGATATGCGTCAGGCAAAGCTCGCGGAAATGCTTTCCGCCGATGGGCACTGCGTAGGTGCCTTCGCACTCGAAAAGGCGGAAATGCAGCCGGCTATCAAAAGATACATAAGCTTGCAGGAGGCATTGTGCCCGGCTGATTGCATTGTGCTTCCTCTGCCGGTAACAGGAAAAGCGGGATTTCTCAACACGCCTTTATCCGGCGAAGTTTGTTCCCTGGACGAAATATTCAGTGCGGTGAGGCCGAACCAGCTGATTTGTGCGGGACGAATAGGGGAGGACTGTCGAAAGGCGGCTGAAAAATACGGCTTAAAAATAGTCGATTACTTCACCCGAGAGGAGCTGGCGGTCGCCAATGCGATATGTACGGCGGAGGGAGCTATCGCCATAGCGATGGATAACACCGCGATAACTATATGCGACGCGAGAATCCTTGTCATAGGCTTTGGAAGAATAGGCAAGGTGCTTGCTCATCGCCTCCATGGCTTGGGAGCCAACGTGTTCGTTTCGGCACGCAGCTATTCTGACCGCGCTTGGATAAAGGCATATGGCTATAAGCCCATGAACACGCTGGCACTTAGCGGAAAGCTTTCTGATTTCGACATAATAATTAATACCGTGCCGGCCCCGATATTGGATGAGAACCTTTTGCTTCAGGTTTCTAAGGACTGCCTGTGCATGGATCTCGCCTCAAAGCCCGGAGGAATCGATTTTTCGGCTGCCGCCAGGCTCGGCCTGCATGCGATCTGGGCGCTTTCCCTGCCCGGCGAGGCGGCGCCAATTACTTCCGGAGCGATAATACGAGACACTATTTATAATATACTCCACGAGGAGGAAGAAAAACGTGGATAACCTGAGCGTGGGCTTTGCTATATGCGGCTCATATTGCACATACGATAAAATGCTTGCCGCCCTGCGCGAGGTTAAGGACAAATACGGTAAAGTACAGGCAATTATGTCCGAGAAATCGTTTGAGACCGACACCCGCTTTGGTACGGCAGAGCATTTTATTTCTGAAATTGAGGGCATCACCGGACAAAAGATCATTTCTACTATAAAAGATGCTGAACCGGCCGGCCCAAAACGTCTTTTCGACGTTTTGGTAATTGCACCCTGTACGGGAAATACTCTCGCAAAGATAGCGAACGGCATTACCGACACCGCCGTTACAATGGTTTGCAAGGCACATCTGAGAAACAACCGGCCGGTTGTTATTGCAATTTCCACAAACGACGGACTGTCGGGAAACGCGGCCAATATAGGGATGCTGTTAAACCGCAAAAACTTTTATTTTGTGCCCTTCTGTCAGGATGACCCGATTAACAAGCCATTCTCTCTTGTAGCGGATCTGGGCAGGATTACTGATACGATCGACGCCGCGATGCAGGGGGTACAGTTGCAGCCTCTGTTACTGGCAAAATGATTAAGCAATAAAGCGGACGGAAACAAAAGCGTTACCGCAATACAAAACAGCATAAGGGGGACATAGCAATTTACGTTTTGCTATATCCCCTATTTGTTTTGCATCAGGACTTGCAGCTTCCGAATAAACTTTACTAAAAAGCTGAAAGGAAGATGGTTATGCTGGCGGCTGCGTTTTCGTTACTGCTTAACGGCGCTTTTCTGATGCTGAGGCTCGGAGGAAGCAGCGGTTCGTTTCCGAGACCGCTCAACGCCGCCGAGGAGAGAAAGTATGTAAACCTTTATCTTCAGGGAGATCTTGAAGCACGTAACGTGCTGATAGAGCACAATCTCAGGCTTGTTGCACATATTATAAAAAAGTATTATACGCAGACCGCCGATCAGGACGATCTTATTTCAATAGGAACGATAGGACTTATAAAGGGAATATCTACTTACAAGCCCGAAAAGGGGGTTCGCCTTGCAACCTATGCCTCGAGGTGCATAGAAAACGAGATACTCATGTACTTCCGCAGCCGAAAGAAGATGTCGGGAGACCTTTCGCTTTCAGAATCCATAGATACCGATGGGGAGGGCAATAGCCTTTCTCTGTTCGACATCATATATGTTGAGGACGATCTGCTTGACAGCATCAGCGCTGAGGAAAACAGCAGAAATCTAAGGAAAAGCATTTCACGGATACTTACAGAAAGAGAAAAGGAGATCATAACGCTCCGTTACGGTCTTGACGATAATCCACCGAAAACCCAACGTGAGATTGCGAAAATGTGCGGTATTTCCCGCTCCTATGTATCACGTATAGAAAAACGCGCGCTTGAAAAGCTCCGCGCGGAATTCGGGGAGTTGTTGTGCTGATTTTTTAGCGAACCACTGATTGAGTGCTTTTATAACCCGCTTTCAATAGTTTAAACAGGTTAATATAACCATTGATCCAAAAATCCGGGGCAGGGAGATATATTTTCCTTGACATTACATCTGCATGAATTTACAATATACAGATACTAATTTTAAAAGTGAAAAATTGAGGAAAAGAAAATGGATTTTAAATTAAGGCCGTGGCGGATAGAGGACGCCGAGAGCCTTGCGTCATATGCCAATAACAGCAAGATTGCGGAAAATCTGCGCGACGTGTTCCCGTATCCGTATACGCTGAGCGACGCTAAGGGGTATATAGAATTCTGCCTGGGCTTGAAGGAACAGCTCTGCTTTGCCGTAGAAGTGGGCGGCGAAGCCGCGGGAAGCATCGGGGTATTTATAAAGGACGACGTTTACCGCAAAAGTGCCGAGCTCGGCTACTGGCTTGGAGAGCAGTATTGGGGAAGGGGCATAATGAGCAAAGCGGTCTTGCAGATCTGTGAGCTTGCCTTTTCAAATTACGATATAGTCCGTATTTTTGCCGAGCCCTTCGCACGCAACATAGGCTCACGCAGAGTACTTGAAAAGGCGGGGTTCGAGCTTGAAGGCATTCTCAGAAAGAGTGTCTGTAAGAACGGAATTATAGAGGACTCCTGCATGTATGCAAAGCTTAAGGATTAATAATTGAAAAATATACAGGCCGTCACCGCGAAAGCGGTTACGGCCCTGCTTCTTTAATAAACAAATAACAGATCTGCAATGGTTTATTTTGGGTTTAGATGCTTTTTAAGAATATTGACAGCCTCAACATAGCCTTCGAAGCCGAGGCCGTAAATGGTCTTTATGCAGGCTCCCTTAACATACGAAAACCTTCTGAATTCTTCGCGCGAGGATATATCTGAGATATGGACCTCCACAGCGGGGATGTTGACAGCCTTTAAAGCATCGAGAATGGCGACGCTCGTATGGGTGTAAGCGGCGGGATTTATGATTATTCCGTCGAATTTGCCGTAGGTTTCCTGAATTTTATCCACTATTGAGCCCTCGTGGTTCGATTGAAAGAATTCGACATCAATCGAATTTTGATCGCAGTAATCCCTGATAAGGCCGATAAGCTCTGCGTAGGTGCCGTTTCCGTAAATGTTTTTTTCCCTTATTCCAAGCATATTTATATTGGGACCGTTAATTACCAAAATTCTCACGATAATCCTCCATAATAAGGCCCGCTGCGGAGCCTATGTCGCTCTCGTTCGGCACCGTTATGTCGCGGAAAGCGTCGTAAATCGGTTCTCTCTCAGCGTAGATGGCTTGAAGCGCCTCAATAGACTTTGAAAGCGGCCTGTTGTCAGTGGCAAGCTTTTGAAGCGTCCGGGTAATGTGATATACCCTGCCGTTCTGGCGCAGAGCGTCGCGGTTTGTTTCCGAGAGTATTGCGCCTCCGCCGGTTGCAATGACCAGTCCTTTTTCCTTGCCGATTTCGATGATGACCTCGTTTTCCATCCTGCGAAATTCAGGCTCGCCCATTCTCTCGAAAATATCTGGTATGCTAAGCCCCGCGCGCTCTACTATCAGATCGTCGGTGTCGACGAAACGTCTGCCAAGGTATTCGGCTACGGCGCGGCCAATGGATGTTTTGCCGCTACCAGGCATGCCGACAAGCACTATGTTCGTGACCTTGCCGAGAAGCGCTTTTGAGATGCGCCGCGTTTCGCTGTCGTCTATGGATTTTGAGAAAAACAACTCAGAGGCGGCCTTTGCTTGGGCTACGAGCATCGGCAGACCGCAGGTACAGGGGATGCCAAGCTTTTCAGCCTGGAGCAGGAGAGCGGTGTGAAGCGGGTTGTAGATGACATCGACGACGCCGGATAGGTGGGAAAAGCGGCTCAAATCCAGGGGGGATTCGCTGTTGTTCGGGTACATGCCGACGGGAGTGGTATTAACGACTATTTCTGCGTCGCGCTGCTCGTATATGCTTTCATAATTAACTTCTCCGTTTCTCGACACCACAACCACTTCCAAAGCGCCGAGGTCGGAAACAGCGGCCTGCGCGGTCATGGATGTTCCGCCGCTGCCGAGTATGAGAACCTTTTTGCCGCTAAAATCTATTTTTGCCGACCTTACCGCATAAATGAAGCCGTCGTAGTCCGTATTGTGTCCGTAAAGCGAGCCGTCATCGCGGATAACGAGGGTATTTACGCTTCCGATGCGTAAAGCGGCGCGGCTTAATTCGTCACAGTAGGGAATTACGGCTTTCTTGTATGGAATGGTTACGTTTAGGCCCTTAAAGCGGCGTGCCTTCATAAAGGCGTCGAGATCGTCGGGGGCTATGCTGTATAGCTCGTATCTGTAATCGCCGAGGCGGTCGTGGATAAGCTGAGAATAGCTGTGCGAGAGCTTCTCACCGATAAGGCCGTATTCGATATCCGCTTTTTTTATATCCTTTAAGTTCATTTTTAACCTCGTTTGGATTTATGGCTAAGACTGTGTTCTTATCTGGGATTGGATTAGCGCGGAAAGAAAAGCCTCTTTGGAAAGCGGTTTGCCGTAATAATACCCCTGAATGAAGTCTACGCCGAGAGCGGACAAAAAATCCGCCTGATGCGGGCTTTCGGCCCCTTCGGCTATTATGCGCATTTCCATTTCCTTAAGCATTTGCACGATGTTTCTGTACACAATGTTTGCCTTTTCGTTTTCAAACGCGCTCCACAGCAAGGTTTTGTCTAGCTTGACCGCTTTGAACGGGAAGCGGATGATTGTATCGCTGTTTGAATATCCCTGGCTGTAATCGTCAAGAGAAAAGGAAACTCCCAATTCGGACAAGGTTTCCATAATTTCGTTGACGCGGTCTGCGGAAGTAGACGCTACCGTTTCGGTAATTTCAAAGTTAAGAATATTTTTTTTGAAGGGATAATTGGATATTATATCCTTTATATTACGGGCGCAGTTTTCCTGCATGCATTCCGCAGGAGAGAGATTGAGGTCTATTATATCGATGCCGTATTCCCAAAGCCTGTTTTCGGTGATGAAACGGCAGGTTTCAAGCAGAACAAAATGCCCTACCTGCAATATCATTCCGGAGTGCTCGGCAATACGGATAAACTCGTCCGGAGGAACAAGGCCGAGTTCGTCGTCGTACATTCTTAGCAGCACCTCGGCGGAGGTAATGCGGCCCTTTGCCACGCTGTATATCGGTTGGAAATTAATGCTCAGGCAGTTGTTTTTCTCAAAATCACGCAGACGGTTTTCAATTTTGGCCTTGCGCTTAATCGCGCTTAGGACTTTGTCGTCAACCACAATATAGGAGCCCCTGCCGGCCTCCTTGGCGAGTACAAGGGTATTCTCAACCAGCTGCATCAGGGTTTCTTCGTTCGAGATATAGCTTGATATCGGTATCCGGGACAAGCTCGCGGATATATGAATCTTGTTATCAAATACGGTCCAGCTATATTTGAATCGGCGGCGAATCAAATCCACAGTTCTGTCTGCCTCGGCTTCGTTTGATATAATAGCAAACTGATCTCCGCCTATTCGAAAGAGCCGGCGTTTGCTCGGAGCGACGCTCTGAAGATATTCAACAACGCGGTGTATGAGTTCGTCGCCCGAGAGGATCCCAAAGTTATTGTTTACGGACTTAAAATTATTTATGTCTACGGTAATGATGCAAATCGGCTTCTTATGCCATCTTATAGCCTGACCGGCAGCGACAAGAAAACCGGAACGCCCTAAAATCATCGTCATGCTGTCAATATAGGTATCCGGATTCTGAAAGGTGAAGTACATGCAGATAAGCCCAAACGCGGCGAAAGCACCCGCAACAAGGTGGTAGCTCATGTAATACTGCATAATAATTGCGCCGAGAGTAAGGAAAGTGTAAATAAGAAGGGTTATAAACTGTTCGCTCGGCAAACGTTTCCTGTTGCGAAGCAGCACAAATATACCAATCAGAAAGTAAAGCAGGCAGACTGAAAAATAAATTCTGTAATACCGGCCGTGAGTGTACCGAAGCATATCGTCAAAATAGAATAATAATCCTGCCTTGATGTTAAAGAAGTAGAAGAACACGGCCGCAAGGTAGGGGAGAAACAGCAAGTAAAGGAAAGCGCCTTTATTACGCCTGCGTATCGAAACCATCCGGTCGGTAAGAATCATGGCATAAAGCGCGTACATTAGAGCTGCGGTGCTGTTTGCTGCAAAAAACAGGGTATTCAAAATTATGTTGAGCGAAAGCGATACGGATCCGCTGTAAGATATGGTATAGGCGGTGGTAACGTCAAGCGCAAGGCAGATAAGGACAACAATCAGAAAGGCGCCGTAAAACGTGCTTTGCAGTGTAAACAGGTTTTCTTTTATGAAAAAGATTACTGTGACCATGAGCAAAAATACAAAGGCGCATATTTCAAAGTACGGGTTATACAAAAGCACGTTTTCACATCCCCGGATCCTTATAAAGAATCATATTATTGCAAAATTATATAATAAATAATGGAAAGCCGCAAGTCAAAAATAGGGAAATAGCGGCGAATAATGCAGAACGCTAAAACAAAGCAAGAGGGGGGCCGCCGAACCTTAACACCCGCCCTCCCAGAAGCCGGATCTCGTTTTCCGAATGGGTAATTACGAGGGCCGGTATACCGCTTCCGGAAACCATTGCCGCAAGACGGGCTGTCATATCCTCGTCAAGACCCTTAAATGGCTCGTCAAGCAGCAGAAGATCGCCGCCGTAGGCCAGTGCCCTCGCAAAAGCGACGCGCCGCCTCATGCCGCCGGAGAGTTCCGAGGGCAGGGCGTTTTGCTCGCTTTCAAGCCCGACGTTTCGGAGTAAACGCGCCGCTTCACCTGAGCCATTCCTCGGAAGGACGGCCGCTACGTTTTGAATCGCCGTCAGCCAGGGGAGGAGGCGATCCTCCTGGAACAGAAAGGCGGGCTTTTTGAAATCACAGATAACCTCTCCGCTCTCAACGGTATTGAGGCCCGCTATTACCCTGAAAAGAGTAGTTTTTCCGCAGCCCGACGGGCCGGAAAAACAGGTAACCCCCTTATCGGGAATGCCGATGGAGAAGTTGTCAAGGACATTTTTTCCCCCGAAGGAGAGACATACGTTTTTAAGGCTGATCACTTGCCGGCACCCCGCTTTCCGATCGCCACGGCAAAGAGCTTTTCGAGAATGAAGCTCAGAGTAACCACGACTGCAGTCCAAGCAAATAGGGAGGGCGTTTCGAGGTATATCTTTGAATAATAAAGACCAGTGCCTATGGAATTGCGGGGCAGGCACAGCACCTCCGCCGCGATGCCGGACTTCCAGGCAAGGCCTATTGAAGTAAGGCAGGCCGCGGAAAAAGCAGGGAGTACGGAGGGAATATAGATAAGCTTTAGTGTCTTTACGGCGCTGAAACGGTAAATCTGCGCCATTTCAATAAGGGAGACGTCTGTCTCTGAAATCGCCACCCGCAGACTCTGCCAGACAACTGGAACAACCATCAGCATCGAGATGAACGCGGGTACAAGGGAATGGCCTATCCATAGCAGCGCAAGGATAATGAAAGAAGCCACAGGAGTCGCCCGTATAATCCTTATCACCGGCGAAAAAAGCGCGTCCAAAAGCTCAAACCGGAACGTAAGCACGGCCAATACGCCGCCAATCAGAACGCCGGCGGTAAATCCGCCGAAGATGCGAAGCAGGGAGATGCCTGCCGCCTGCCAGAATGAAAGCCTGCCCGCGAGCGCGATAAGCCTCCTCAAAACAGAAACAGGGCCGGGAATAAGAAGCTCCTGCCCAATTAGCAAGGATGTACCGGACCAGACGCCGATCCAGAATGCCGCCGAAACAAGCCCTTTCAGGCTGGGCGGCATCTTATTTCTGGTAGTAAAATTCGTCATTTGGCATACTTCCTCCGATGGACGAGGGATCGGCTTCGAAAAGCACCCTGTAATAGCCCTCTATTGCCTTTTTTATCTCATCCCGGCCAGCGATGCAGACAAGGTTGCAGTCGGGGATCGCGGCCTCGGCTATTTCCGCCGTGCCGGTTATTTCGTACTTCGCGACAAGCTTTGAGGCTTCTGGGATGTTATTATTAACATAGTCTATGGAGACCTTGTACTCCTTCAGGAAATCTGAAACCGCGTCGGATTTAAGCCCGGCGTTTTTGCGTATAACTATGCATCCCATCGTCAGTGCGCTGCCGCCGGATACCTTATTCCACTCGTCTGTGAGGTCAAGCGCGATTTTTACATTCTGGTTTTTCATAAGTACGGTAGTTACGTTCGGAACGGGAAGCATACAGACATCTATACTTCCCGCCGCCATCCTCGTCGTAAGTTCCGCGGAGTCAAGATATACGATATTTACGTCCCTGTTCGGCTCAAGGCCGTTTTTGCGGAGGATATAGTTAAGCGCGTATTCGGGATTAGAGCCCAGACCCGTGGCGTAGACGGTTTTCCCGCGGAGGTCGGATACGGTCTTTATTGAGACTCCTTTTTCAAGGATGTACAGAACGCCGAGAGTGTTGACTGCCACAATTTGAATGTTCCCATTCGTCTTCGCATAAAGAGATGCGGCGACATTGGTTGGAAGCGCCGCCATATCAAGCTCGCCAGAAATAAGACGGCTTGTAAGGTCGGCAGGTGATATGGCTGTCGAAAAGCTGTACTTGTTAAGAGATTTGCCTTTTTCGTTTTGCTCCATAAGGTAGGCGCTGCCGATACCCGTAGGGCCTTTAAGTACGCCCATCCTGATTTCCGCTTTGCTTTTTTGGCCGCAAGCGGCAAGTGTAAATAACATTATAGCTGCGATCGCTGCAAAGGCCGTGCGTCTTATTTTCATATTTCCGCCCTCCCCGGTTCTTTAAACATATCAATATTATATGGTATGGGGCACGATGTCAACTTTTTCAAATTGCGGTTGAAAAAGCATTCATAGTGGTATAATAAGTACAACGAAATTCCGGAAACGTCGTAACCGAATTCAATATGGAGACGGTTGAGGACACAAAGGCGGCATATGAATTTTTAAAGTGCAAAACCGGGCATTAAAAGACGTTTTTCTGTGCAAAATAAATTCTGCAGACGCTTGCATTCGGCGGAAGATTGTGTTATAATTACCGATGTTAGTAATGTTGGCTTTTTGGAGTGGGTTTCGCCCACTCTTTTTAATTGCCGTTCCGTATTTTTAAATATGCTGCTTTGCAGGCTCAATTAACATGTAAAGGATAATAATATGAAAAAAGTTACGGACTTGGTAGCAAAACTTGCCCGCCCAATTGCGGAAAAGCACGGTTGCGAGCTTTGGAATGTGGAGATGGTAAAGGAGGCGGGACAGTGGTTTCTGCGAGTTTACATCGACAAGGAGGGCGGAGTTGATATTACCGACTGCGAGGCGGTAAGCCGCGAGCTGGACCCCATTCTCGATGAAGCCGATCCGATATCGGAAAGCTATGTTTTCGAAGTGTCCTCGGCGGGGGCCGAGCGCGCGCTTAAGCGTCCGTCCGATTTTGAGCGCTTTATGGGCAGCAACGTCGCGGTGCATCTTTACAAGCCCAAGAACGGCAAAAAGGAGTATGTAGGCAAGCTTATTTCATACAATGACGGGGATGTTGAAATAGAAACCAAAAGCGGAGTGATCGAGTTCAAAAAGAACGAGATCTCGCTTGTCAGATTGCGCATCGAACTGTAATTTATGCCCCTAAGGGGATTAGCATAGGTGCTTTAGCATCATATTTGGAGGTTATTAAAAAATGAACGCTGAGTTTTTTGCGGCAATAGAGGATCTTGAAAAGGAAAAAGGAATACCGAAGGAGTATATGCTGGAGAAAATTCATCAGGCCCTTCTTGCCGCATTTCGCAAGGATAATCCTGAGGCGGCATCCAATGTCGCCGTTGAGATAGACGAAGCTAAGAAAAAAATCAGTATGTATGTCACAAAGACCGTTGTCGAGGAAGTAGAGAACCCCGCTCTGGAGATTTCGCTCGAAATGGCCAGAAAGAAGTCCGGCAGGCTGAACGTCGGCGATACCGTGCGCGAGGACGTGGAAACAAAGCAGTTCGGGAGAATTGCTGCCCAGGCGGCTAAGCAGGTTATCATACAGGGTATCCGCGAGGCTGAGAGGGGCATGATATATGAGGAATTTACCTCCAAGGAACATGAGATACTGACCGGCGTGGTGTCGAGAATCGATCCACGAAAGGGAAGCGTATATATAAAAATATCGAGCAGCGCCGAAATAACCGAGGCCGTGCTGCTCGCCGGAGAGCGTGTGAAGACCGAGGTTTTGAACGAGGGCGACCGCATCAAGGTATATGTTATTGAGGTCAGAAAGTCCACGAGAGGGCCGCAGGTCATGATTTCAAGAACCCATCCCGGACTTGTGAAGCGCCTGTTCGAGTTGGAAGTGCCCGAAATATTTGACGGCACCGTCGAGGTTAAGAGCATCGCACGCGAGGCGGGAAGCCGCACGAAGATTGCCGTATGGTCGAACGACAAGGAAGTGGATCCGATAGGAGCCTGCGTGGGGCCGCGAGGAAGCCGCGTCGCGTCCATAGTCGAGGAGCTCAGGGGCGAGAAGATAGACATAGTAAAGTACAGCGAAAACCCGGAGGAATATATTGCTGCCGCGCTGTCTCCCGCCGAGGTTTACAGCGTAACTGTACTTGAGGAGGGTAAAAGCTGCCGCGTTATAGTTGCGGACAACCAGCTTTCGCTCGCGATAGGTAAGGAGGGCCAGAACGCGCGTCTTGCGGCCAGACTGACGGGATACAAGATAGACATTCGTCCGGCTTCGGAATTTTTGGATGCTTCAAGAGCAAAGTAAATAATCGGAGGGCAGAAAGTGCAGAAAAAGATACCGGTGCGCCAATGCACGGGTTGCCGTGCGAATTTTGAAAAAAGACAGCTCATCAGGGTGGTCAGATCACCGGAAGGTGAAATCTCGCTCGACTTTAAAGGGAAGAAGCCGGGACGGGGAGCCTACCTGTGCAAAAATCCCGATTGCCTTAAAAAAGCAAGAAAATCTAAGGCGCTTGAAAGGGCGCTTGAGACCGCCATACCCGAAGAGGTGTATGCCGAGCTTGAAAGGCAGATGGAGGCCGGAGATGAGTAGGGCACTTGGTATGATAGGCATGGCACGAAAGGCGGGCATGCTGGAGATAGGAGAGGAACAGTCCTCAATCGCCGCCCATTCCCGGAAAGCGAGAGCGCTTTTAACCGCCAGCGATGCCGCCGAAAACACTCTCAGGAGGATAAAAGCTGCCGGCAAGGCGGGGATACCGCACATAGCGCTCCCATATACGAAGGAAGAACTGGGAAGCGCACTCGGAGTTAGGGCTTGCGCCGCGGTAGCGGTAACGGATGCGGGACTTGCCAAAAATATCGCGGAGAAGCTTGAATCCGAAATGCCGGGCAGGTTTACGGAGGCTCTTGAAACGCTCTCAAAAAAGTCGGAAAAAACAGATCAGCAAAAAAGGGAAGCGCGCGCACACGAGCGCAATTTAAAATCGGGTAAGCATGCGTCTTCAAAGCAAATAGGGAGGAATACCAATGGCTAGTTTAGTTAAATACAGGGTTCACGAGGTCGCAAAGGATTTCGGCATGAATTCCAAGACTATTGCAGAAATATTAAAGGAATATGCCACCGCGCCGAAGAACCATATGCAGGTGCTTGAAGAGGCGGAGCTTAATATTATTTTTGAATACATCACCAGGCACAATCAGATAAGCAGCATCGAGGAGGTTTTTGCGGACGCCGTAAATAAGGCTGAGACGAGGCCGGAGCCGCCGGCCGTTAAGCCGGAAGCCTCTGCAACCGGGCAGCCCGCGGCGCCTGCGCCTCGAGAAGCGGCCAGCGCTCCTGCTCAGACCGTCAGGCAGCATGAGCATACGGCTCAGAAGGCGGCTCCTACGGCTCCGGCGCAGGCACAGCAGGAGAGGAAAGCGGAGCATGTGCCGCACACTCCGAAGGCGGTGCCTCAGAAAAGGGTAATAGACACCCGAGGAGCCATGGTCAACCTGGAAAAGTATGACGAACGTCTCGACACGCTTGTGCCCGAACGCGCGGCAAAGATGCATCAGGGCAAGGAAAAGTTCACCAAAAGAGGACAGGGCAAGCAGCAGAGCATGACGGCCAGCATGAAGAAGCGTCAGGAGGAGAGAGACAAACTCCAGAAGCTTCAGCTTGAGATTGCCAAGAAGCAGCAGCTCAAGGTTATGATACCCGACCAGATAAGCGTTGGCGAACTCGCGTCGCGCATGAAGAAAACAGGCGCCGAGGTCGTGAAGCAGCTTATAAAGCTGGGCGTTATGGCTTCGCTGTCCGACGTGATAGATTACGATACCGCCGCGCTTGTCGCAATGGAGCTAAACTGCAAGGTTGAGCGCGAGGTTGTCGTTACAATTGAAGAAAAGCTTATAGACGATCATGAGGATGTCGAAACCGAGCTTGAACCGCGCGCTCCGGTAGTGGTAGTAATGGGCCATGTCGACCACGGCAAGACGTCTCTGCTCGACAAGATCAGAAGCGCGCACGTCGTCGAGGGCGAGGCTGGCGGCATTACACAGCATATAGGAGCTTACAGGGTCCAGATAAACGGCAGACCGATAACATTCCTGGACACGCCGGGTCACGAAGCGTTTACGTCGATGCGTGCCCGCGGAGCTATGGTAACCGATATCGCTATCCTTGTTGTTGCCGCCGATGACGGCATAATGCCGCAGACGGTCGAATCGATCAACCATGCTAAGGCGGCCGGAGTAACGATAGTAGTTGCCATTAACAAGATGGACAAACCCGGGGCAAATCCCGAAAGGATAAAGCAGCAGCTAACAGAATACGGCCTCGTTTCCGAAGAGTGGGGCGGCGATACAATAATCTGCCCGATATCCGCGAAGACGGGTATGGGAATCGACAATCTGCTTGAAATGGTCGTATTGACGGCGGACATGAAGGAGCTTAAGGCAAACCCGAACCGTCAGGCCAGAGGAACTGTCATTGAGGCAAAGCTCGACAAGGGCAGAGGTCCTGTCGCCACGGTGCTTGTGCAGAACGGCACACTCCGTCAGGGAGACATACTGATAGCAGGCACCGCTGTCGGGCGCGTCAGGGTTATGACGAACGATAAGGGAGAAAAGGTCACGGAAGCGGGGCCGTCGGTGCCTGTCGAGGTCATGGGTCTCGGCGAAGTCCCTAACGCGGGAGATATATTCAACGCGGTAACCGACGAGAGAATGGCAAGGGAGCTTGTCGAGCAGCGCAAGTCCAGTGCCAAGGAGGGCGGAGCCGAAACCAAGAAGGTATCTCTCGACGATCTCTTCGCTCAGATACAGCAGGGAGAAATGAAGGATCTCAACATCATCGTCAAGGCCGATGTGCAGGGTTCTGCGGAGGCTATCAAGGCCTCACTCGAGAAGCTCTCCAACGAAGAGGTGCGCGTAAGGGTGATTCACAGCGGAGTGGGCGCGATAAACGAGACGGACGTCATGCTTGCCGCCACATCAAACGCTATAATCGTCGGCTTTAACGTGCGTCCGGACAACGCCGCCCGCGACAGCGCTATCCGCTCAAACGTAGATATGCGCATGTACCGCATCATCTATGAATGCATAGACGAAATCGAAGCCGCAATGAAGGGCATGCTTGCCCCTAAATACAAGGAAGTCGTCATCGGGCACGCCGAGGTCAGGCAGGTCTATAAGGTTTCAAAGATCGGCACCGTTATCGGCGCTTACGTTCAAGACGGGAAGATCGTACGCAATTCCCAGGTGCGCGTAATAAGGGACGGCATAGTGATTCACGAGGGTATGCTCGCTTCCCTGCGCCGCTTTAAGGACGATGTCAGGGAGGTCGCTGCGGGCTATGAGTGCGGCCTGTCCGTTGAGAAGTTCAACGACGTCAGGGAAGGCGACATTGTAGAAGTCTTTACGATGGAGCAGATAAAGCAATAACTCTCGTCGGGGGTGGTAAGCATGAAAGCAAGGGTGACGGTTGCCGCAATATGTATCCCGGTACTTTTGGCTCTGGCGATTCTTGCGCCGGTTTGGCTTTTTACCGCGGCGCTATCCGCGGTAAACGCTCTTATGGCGTTTGAGTTTATGCGCGGAGCCGGATTCGCAAAGGATATGTGCGGTATGCTTATCGCCATGCTTTTCGCTGCGGCTGTGCCAGAATGGATTTTTTTCGGCGCCAATTCCGCCGTTTTTGCCGCTGGCATGTTTGTGCTCACACTGCTTACGTTTTTAAAAGGCGTATTGGGATATCAAGGAGAAAGCGGGGCTATATTCGCAATTTTTGCCGTGCTTTTTTCCTCGCTGTTCATTCCGTATTTATTCAACTCCATATTGCGGATAAGGCTTCTTGAAAAAGGGACGTGCCTTGTTATGCTTCCCTTTGCCGCCGCATATTGCAGTGATACGGGCGCTTTTTTCGTGGGCAGGGCGTTTGGAAAGAAGAAGCTTGTCCCCTATGTGAGTCCTAATAAGACTGTCGAGGGAGCGATAGGCGGAATTTTGGGATCGGTTGCTGGCATGATTATATATGGGCTTATCATTAAATATGCCTGCGGGATGTCGGTAAGCTTTCCCATACTTATCCTCTACGGGCTTATTGCCAGCCCGGCTGCCCAGATGGGAGATCTCGCGTTTTCGCTTATGAAGAGGGAATTTAAAATTAAGGATTACGGGAATCTACTTCCGGGTCATGGAGGAATGCTTGACCGTGTGGACAGCGTGGTGTTTGCAGCACCGCTTATGTACTGCTTGATAATCTGGATTCCCGCGATAGGAGCAGGCTTCTAGTTAACCACTTATTTAATCGCGTCGGATGGATGAACGAGAGAAATTTCCGTTGGTTTGTCCAAAAAACGCAGGAATATTTTATTTTATTAACTAGGCTTTTTAGGCAAAATGGCGGGAATTATCCGCTAAGACGCCGACATGCGATTAATCAGTGGTTACATGGAGAGTGTCCAATACCGGCCTAGATTTAAGAACAAAAACCTAGAGGAATGGTCATGAATATGATGACTGACGATATTTCTGTTATCGGCTCGACAGGTTCCATCGGCACACAGAGCCTTAAGGTGATAAAGCACCTGGGACTTTCGGTTTCCGCGCTGGCGGCCAACAGGAACGTTGCGCTGCTAGAGGAGCAGGCAAGGGAATACGGGCCGCGTCTTGTCGCCGTATACGATGAAAAGTCGGCGGCGGATATAAAGCTTCGTCTGGCGGATACTCCGATACGCGTGGTTTCCGGCATGGACGGTGTAATCGAGGCGGCTGCGGACAGCTCCAAAACGGTCATAACTGCGATGTCCGGAGCCGCTGGGCTTATCCCTACGATGGAGGCAATAAAAAAGGGCAAGCGCATAGCGCTTGCGAACAAGGAAACTTTAGTCTGTGCCGGAAGCCTCGTAATGGCGGCGGCAAGGAAGTATAATGCCGAGATAGTGCCGGTGGATTCCGAGCACTCCGCGATATTCCAGTGCCTTGCGGGAAACAGAGGAGCGGAGGTTTCAAGGATACTGCTTACCGCCTCGGGCGGGCCATTTTTAGGACGCAGCTTCGATGAGCTTAATGATGTCGGGAAAGAGGACGCGCTTAAGCACCCGAACTGGAACATGGGCAGGAAAATCACAATAGATTCAGCTACGCTTATGAACAAGGGTCTGGAATTTATAGAGGCGATGCATCTTTTCGGAACTTCACCGGAACAGATAAAGGTTCTCGTACATCCGCAGAGCATAGTTCACTCAATGGTGGAATTCATAGACGGCTCTGTAATAGCGCAGTGTGGACAGCCGGACATGAAGCTGCCAATACAGTATGCTCTCACCTATCCGGAGCGGAGGCCTTCGATCACCACCCCGCCCGATTTTATAAAAATGTCTCCGCTTACCTTTCTTGAGCCGGATCTTAACGCTTTTCCCTGCCTCAAAATCGCAATGGACACGGCAAAACGCGGCGGCACGGCGGCGGCTGTCATGAATGCCGCGAACGAAGAAGCGGTGAATCTTTTTCTTCGGGACAGAATAAAATTTAATGGTATATATGAACAGGTTTTATATGCTCTGGAGAGTATCGCGAATATCGAAAACCCAAGCCTCGATGAGATACTGAGCGCGGACAGACAGGCGAGGGAGCTTGTCGGAAAGGGAAAAGTCTGATGTATATTGCAATTGCTATTATTATTTTTGGCTTTCTTGTAACCGTACATGAATTGGGGCATTTCATTGCCGCCAAGTCGCTCGGTGTACGGGTAAATGAATTCGCTGTAGGAATGGGGCCCGTTATACTTAAAAAGCAGGGCAAGGTTACAAAATATACACTAAGACTGCTTCCGCTTGGAGGCTTTTGCGCCATGGAGGGCGAGGATCAGGCGTCCGACGATCCCGGCTCATTTATAGACAAACCGGTCTGGAGAAAGCTTATAATACTTTTAGCGGGCTCGCTTATGAACTTTATCGCGGGGTTTGTTATTATTGCCATACTGTTTTCGGGAATGAAGGTTTTTACTACGACAACCATAGCGGGCTTTGAGCCGAATTTCGGCAACACCGAAGACAAGTATCTCAAAGAGGGAGACAGGTTTTATTCGATTAATGGAGAGCGGATTTATCTCTCTGACGATATTTCAACCTTTCTGTCCAGGGGAAACGGCAGCACGGCGGATATCGTCGTAATCCGCGACGGCGTTAAGGTACGCCTTGACAATTTTCCGATACCGCTCCGCGAATATGAGATGGACGGACGGAAGGTAATGCGCTACGGCTTTTCGATCAAAAGTGAAAAGGCCACGTTTGCAAGCAAGCTCCAATATTCTTGGTACAATACGGTATCCTTTGTGCGCCTGGTACGGCTTGGGATCAGCGACCTCATTAATGGAAAGGCGGGAGTAAAGGATTTGTCCGGCCCCGTAGGCATTGTGGGTATTATAAACGAGGTTGGCACCAGCACTGAGGATAAATCCATTGCGATTTCCAATATATTTTATATTTTTGCCTTTATTGCGATAAACCTTGCGATTATGAACATGCTTCCGCTTCCGGCACTTGACGGAGGACGAATATTCTTCATGTTTATTACGTTGATAATAGAGAAGATTTCACGCAGAAAGGTAGACCCCAAGTACGAAGGCTATATCCATTTCGCAGGTTTTGTGCTGCTTATCGGACTTATGGTTTTCGTAATGTTCAACGATATTGTAAAGCTGGTCAAGTAATGTCAGTTTTAACGAGAAGAATCAAGGTCGGCGGCGTTGAAATAGGCGGTGGTGCTAAAATCACCGTACAGTCGATGACCAACACAAAAACCGAAAACGTAGCCGATACCGTAGCGCAGATCAGGCGGCTTGAAGACGTCGGCTGTGATATCGTGCGCATTGCCGTACCCACAATGGAGGCGGCTGACGCAATTTACGAGATAAAAAAGCAGACGAGCATACCGCTGGTCGCGGACATACACTTCGATTATAAGCTCGCCCTGCGTGCCGCCGAGTGCGGTATCGACAAAATACGCATTAACCCCGGCAACATCGGGGACGAGGACAGGGTTAAGGCAGTTGTAAATGCCTGCCGAGAGCGTTCGATTCCCATCAGAATAGGCGTAAACGGAGGAAGCCTTGAAAAGGATATCCTTGCAAAGTATGGCAGCCCTTGCCCAGAAGCCCTGGTGGAGAGCGCAATGCGGCATGTCAGGATTTTAGAAAGCCACGGTTTTTACGACATCTGCATATCTCTTAAATCCTCCTCAGTGCCGGTCACCGTTGCCGCATACCGGCTTATGGCGGAGGAATCTGATTATCCGCTCCATCTGGGCATAACCGAGGCCGGAACGGAATATATGGGCATCATTAAATCTGCAGCGGGGATAGGCGCGCTCTTATTTGATGAGATAGGGGACACCATCCGCGTTTCGCTTACCGCGGAGCCGGAGGCTGAGGTGCGTGCGGGCATCGCGCTGCTGAAGGCCGTAGGAATGCGCCGCGGCGGCGTTCAGGTAATATCCTGCCCGACCTGCGGAAGAACGGAAATAGACCTGATTTCGCTCGCGAACGAGGTTGAAAAGCGTCTTTCCGGCTGCAAAAAGGACATTACCGTCGCTGTTATGGGCTGCACGGTAAACGGCCCGGGCGAGGCTTCGCACGCAGATTACGGGATAGCCGGCGGAAAGGGAAAGGGGCTTATTTTCAAACACGGCGAGGTAATAAAGTCAGCGCCAGCCGAAAGGCTTGCCGACGAGCTGATTGAAATTATAAACAAGGACTGAAAAAGACAAGGATTATGGGAGAGCAAAAACCGATTCCGTTTTACGATATATTTTCAAGCTGCAAGGGCGACGAAGCTATTTTCGGCGCTCTTAATAATGCTCTGGTTTTGGGTGCGACCGTAGATAAGGCAAGCCGAAGCATGCAGTTAACAATTCAGTTTCCGGAGCCAGTTGCGCCGATGCTTTTAGGGCTAATGGAGACAGAGATAACAAGAGAATTCGATTTAAATTCCGTAGATATAAGAGTAACCTATCCAAAGGTCGACAAGAAGGGAAAGGGCTCAAAAAAGGCATCGGGCGAGGTCATTATGGGCGTACCGATAAAGGGCAGGATCTTGCCGATGAAGGATTTTTCGGAGGCATCGGGCAAGGTTACGGTATGCGGCGAGGTGTTCGCGGTTGACACGCGCGAGCTTCCAAAGCAAAAGGCCTGGGCGCTTTCCTTTTACATAACAGATTATACGGGTTCAATCCACGTTTCACGGTTCATGCGCGAGGAAAACGCTAAGGAGATATGCGACAGGATATTCTGCAGCGAGAAGGGACCAAAATTATGGCTCAAGGTTCAGGGGACAGCGCGCTTCAACCGATATGAGAACGACGTAGTGCTTGAGCCGACGAGCATAGAGACCGCAGAGGCGCCGAAACGTCTCGACAATGCGGCCGAAAAGCGCGTCGAGCTCCATCTTCACACCAGCTACTCGACGCTGGACGCACTTACGAACGCCGCCGAGGCGGTTAGGCAGGCGGCAGACTGGGGACATAAGGCGATAGCTATTACCGACCATGGTGTGGCCCAGGCCTTCCCGGAGGCGTGGAAGGCGGGAAAGTCTGCGGGAATCAAGATACTTTTCGGTACCGAAGCCTATTACATAAACGACGTCGACGACCGAGTGGTCGTGCATGGGGATTCAAAGCAGTCAATAAGCGACGGCTTTGTGGCTTTCGATATAGAAACTACCGGCCTCGACTCGGAGCGCGACCGCATAACGGAAATCGGTGCGGTGCGATACAGGAACGGGGAGATAGGCGAGCGGTTTCAAACCTTTGTTGACCCGGAGATGCATATTCCGAGCAATATCACCCAGCTTACGGGAATAAGCGACAGCGATGTTATGGGCGCGCCGAAGATAGGCGAGGCTTTGAAAAGCTTCCTTGAATTCGTCGGCTCAGACCCGCTTTGCGCCCATAACGCAGATTTTGACATGGGCTTTATCTCAAAAAACTGCGAGCGCGAGGGCATTCCATTCAACGCCACATCCCTTGATACGTTGGTTATGGCTCAGAACCTGCTGCCTGAGCTTAAAAAGTATAAGCTTGACATAGTGGCAAACCACCTGGGGCTGCCGGAATTTAACCACCACAGGGCGGTTGACGATGCGGTGACTGTTGCATATATGCTTGCGAAGTTCTTTGAGATGCTTGCAAAGGACGGCATTAATACGGTGGACCGCATAAACCCTTATATGCAGAACCTTCGCACTGCAAACCAGCCCGCAAGGTACCCAAGGCATATGATTATACTTGCAAGGAATAAAGCGGGTCTGAAAAACCTTTACAAGCTAATTTCACTGAGTCATATTAAACACTTCAAAAAAAATCCAATAATACCAAAAAGCGTACTGATGCAGCACCGGGAGGGACTTATAATCGGCTCGGCTTGCGAAGCGGGCGAGGTTTTCAGCGCGCTTACCGCAAGAAAGAGCTGGTCGGAGTTAAAAAGACTGGCCGCCTTTTACGATTATCTTGAGATACAGCCTATTTGCAACAACAGCTTTATGCTCTACGACGGAACCGCGAAGGACAAGGAGGAACTGAGGGAGTTCAACCGCAAGATAGTGAGGCTCGCGAAGGAGCTTGGAAAGCCGTATGTTGCAACGGGCGATGTGCACTTTTTGAATCCGGAGCAGGAGATATACCGCAGGATTCTGCTTGCGGCAAAGGGCTTTTCGGATTGCGACAGAGAGCTTCCGCTCTACCTGAAAACCACAGACGAGCTTCTTGAGGAATTCTCTTATCTCGGTGAAGAGGACTGCTATAACGCTGTCATACGGTTCCCAAATGAAATAGCCGAAATGTGCGATAACATAGAGCTTCTTCCAAAGCAGCTTTTTCCGCCGACGATTGAGAACTCGGCTGAGGATTTGAAGCGTCTTGTTTACGGAAAAATGACCGAGCTTTACGGCGAAAACCCGCCGGAAATAGTTAGAAAGCGTATAGACACGGAGCTTAACGATATTCTTGCAAGAAAGTATGACGTTATCTACATGAGCGCGCAGAAGCTTGTTCATAACTCGCTTGAAGCAGGTTACCTCGTCGGCTCGCGAGGCAGCGTCGGCTCGTCAATCGTCGCGTATATGTCTGGAATAACGGAGGTCAACTCCCTGCCCGCCCATTACCGCTGCCCGAACTGCAAGCACTCTGACTTCGAGTCGGGCAAGGGCTACGGTTGCGGAGCGGATATGCCGGACAAGTACTGCCCCGTATGCGGAACGCTTTATGATAAGGACGGCTTTGACATACCGTTTGAAACTTTTCTCGGTTTCGGAGGTGCGAAGGTACCGGATATTGATCTCAACTTTTCCGGCGAGTATCAGGCGAAAGCGCATAAGTACACAGAGGAGCTTTTCGGATCCGACCATGTCTTTAGGGCGGGTACTATAGGAACGCTCGCAAGCAAGACCGCTTACGGATATGTTAAAAAGTACCTGGAGGAGAGAGGGCTGACTGTGACCAAGGCGGAGGAAAACCGCCTTACTCAGGGCTGCGTCGGCGTAAAGCGAACGACAGGCCAGCACCCGGGGGGACTTGTCATTATCCCGCAGGATATGGACGTTACCGACTTTTGTCCGGTGCAGCATCCTGCCGATGCTGACGATTCGGACATTATAACCACCCATTTCGAGTATCACTCTATGGAGGATAATCTCTTAAAGCTCGACGAGCTTGGGCACGACGATCCGACTATGATCAAAATGCTCGAGGACATGACGGGCGTAGACGCTAAAAAGATTCGCCTCGATGATCCCGAAACTATGCTGATTTTCAAATCTCCCTCGCCTTTGGGCCTGCCTGACGACGATCCGGTTATCGGAAAAACCGGCTCCATAGGCATACCGGAATTCGGAACGGGATTTACTCGGCAGATGCTCGTGGATGTGCAGCCTGAAACCTTCGATACGCTGGTACGGCTTTCAGGATTTTCGCACGGAACCGACGTGTGGCTTGGAAACGCGAAGGACCTTATTCTAAGCAAGACCGCGACGATTAACCAAACCATAGGCTGCCGCGACGATATCATGCTCTATCTCGTATCGATGGGAATGGACGAGATGAAGGCGTTTAAGATAATGGAGTCCGTGCGAAAGGGCAAGGGCATAACAGACGAGTGGGAGCAGGACATGCTGAAGCTCGGGGTGCCGGAATGGTACATAGGTTCCTGCAAGAAGATAAAGTATTTGTTTCCCAAGGCGCACGCCGTCGCCTACGTCATGATGGCTTTCCGCATAGCCTGGTTCAAGGTTCACAGGCCGATAGAGTATTACAGCGCATACTTTTATCGGCGCGGGGACTCGTTTGATGCGGAAATGATGACGAGGGGCATAGACACCGTTTACCAGCACATACGGCGGATATCGGAAAACCCCAATGCCTCGGCAAAGGAGCAGGATCTGCTTACGACGCTTGAAGCCTGCTACGAGTTTTATATGCGCGGCTTTGAATTTCTGCCGATAGATATACGACATTCCCATGCGACGAAGTTTATTGTGGAGGGCAATGCCCTACGCCCGCCGTTCGTCGCCATAAGCGGCCTTGGCGAAGCGGCGGCGCAGGATCTGATGGCCTGCCGCAATATGGAGTTCGTTTCGATAGAGGCACTGACCGCCGCCTGCCGCAAGGTTTCAAAAACACACATTGAGCAGCTTAAAAATATGGGCGCTCTGGGCGACCTGCCCGATACGAGCCAGATATCTCTGTTCTGATATCAAAGCCTCCGGTCAGGCCGGAGGCTTTGATATGGCTGTCAAAAAACTCCCTCGCAGGGATATATAAATCTATTTTTCCGGGAATTCACTTCTCGGAAAAATACCTCAGCCCGCGCAAATCGTGCGCGACCGGGGGTTTCGCGGCGCAAGCCGCGTATCTAGGGGGCATTGGATGCCCCCTAGAAGCTTGTCGAAAACACTTTTTCGACAAGCT
>JAJUHS010000042.1 GCA_029267755.1 Clostridiales bacterium | reverse complement strand
TTGATATGAAGGCGGAAATATCCGTTATCGGCGGACTGGTAGGCGTTATGAACTCTCCGGGTATAATACCGCATTTTACATGGCGTCAGGCAAAGGAAATGGTTGATTCGGGGCATATAAGGATTGAGAACCATTCATTTAGGATGCACGAATACTCGGCCAACGGATCAGTAAAACGCAAGGGCGTACTGAAAATGGAAAACGAGAGCTATGCACAATATATTGACAGACTTTCCGACGATGCGGATAAAATGAATGAGATCATTTCAAAGAACCTGGGCTATAAACCAAAAGTAATTACATATCCGAACGGCCTTTATTCCGTTCTTACCGAAAAGGTATTCGAATCGAAAGGATATTGTATTTCGCTCACCATATCCGTCGGGATAAATACTGTTATGCGCGGGGATCCGTCGTCGTTAAGGCTCCTGAAGCGCATAGCGGTTGACGGATTTACCGGAAACGTGGTCGAGCTTATCAATAGAAGCTATTTTTAGATAAATCAGGGCAAATCACCGCGCCCGAAAGGAATGAATACAATGAAGGAACTCCCTAAAATCTACGATCCAAAAGCCGTCGAGTCCAAAATTTATGATATGTGGACCCGAGGGGGGTATTTTAAGGGCAGGATAGACCCGGACAAAAAGCCATTTACAATAGTTATACCGCCCCCGAACGTTACGGGCCAGCTTCATCTCGGCCACGCCTTTGACGAGACGCTTCAGGACGTTCTGATACGCGTAAAGCGCATGCAAGGGTACAGCGCCTTGTGGGTGCCGGGCACCGACCATGCGGGAATAGCGACGCAGATAAAGGTCGAGGAAAACCTCCGGAAGGAGGGAATTTCCCGTTACGATCTGGGCCGCGAGAAATTTCTCGAAAAGGTTTGGGAATGGAAGCACCAGTACGGCGACAGGATTGTGCAGCAGCTTAAAACGCTCGGTTCATCTTGCGACTGGGACAGGCTTCGCTTTACAATGGACGAGGGCTGTTCGAGAGCTGTTCGCGAGGTATTCGTGTCGCTATATGAAAAAGGACTTATTTATAAGGGAAACCGCATAATCAACTGGTGCCCGAAGTGCCGTACTGCGTTATCTGACGCCGAGGTGGAGCGTGAGGATCAGGCGGGCAACTTCTGGCACATAAGGTATAATGTCAAGGACAGCGACGAATACGTTGTCGTAGCGACGACGAGACCTGAAACCATGCTCGGAGATACGGCGGTTGCCGTGCATCCCGAGGACGAGCGCTATAAGCACCTTGTCGGTAAAACAGTTATTCTGCCGCTCGTAAACAGGGAGATACCGGTTATCGCCGACGAATATGTAGATAAGGATTTCGGAACCGGTTGCGTGAAGATGACACCCTGCCACGACCCGAACGACTTCGAGGTTGGCCTTCGCCACAACCTTGAGCAGATATTGGTGCTTGACGAGGACGCAAAGATAAACAAAAACGGCGGTAAGTACGAGGGCTTGGACAGGTATGAGGCCAGAAAGCAGGTTGTTAAGGACCTGGAAGCACTGGGTCAGCTAGTAAAGATTGAGCCTCACAGCCACAATGTCGGCACCTGCTACCGCTGCGGAACAACCGTCGAGCCGCTCACAAGTCCCCAGTGGTTTGTCAAGATGGAGCCGCTCGCAAAGGAGGCTCTCGAGGTCGTCCAGGACGGAAGGATAACATTCGTGCCCGACAGATTCGTAAAGAACTATACAAACTGGATGGAAAACGCGCACGACTGGTGCATTTCACGCCAGCTTTGGTGGGGTCATCAGATTCCCGCATGGTACTGCGCGGACTGCGGACATATCACGGTCAGCAGGATAGACCCCGATAAATGCGAAAAGTGCGGCAGCAGGAACATTAAGCGCGACGAGGACGTACTGGACACCTGGTTCTCCAGCGCTCTTTGGCCGTTCTCAACCCTCGGCTGGCCTGACAAAACTCCCGATCTTGAGTATTTCTACCCGACCAGCGTTCTGGTTACGGGCTACGATATAATATTCTTCTGGGTCGCCCGAATGATATTCTCGGGTATGGAGCACATGAAGGAGGTCCCGTTCAGGACTGTTCTATTTCACGGCCTTATCCGCGATGACAAGGGAAGAAAGATGTCAAAATCCCTCGGGAACGGCGTTGATCCGATCGAGGTCATCGAAACCTACGGAGCGGACGCCCTCCGCTTCAACATCATCACCGGAAACAGCCCCGGAAACGATATGCGCTACTATAACGAGCGCTGCGAGGCGATGAGAAACTTTGCAAACAAGATTTGGAACGCTTCGCGCTTCGTGATGATGAACCTTACGATTGACAAAAATGAACTGCCCGAGAAGCTTGAGCTCGAGGACAAGTGGATTCTTTCCAAGCTCAATGCTCTTACAGGGGAAGTCAATGAAAACCTTGACAAGTTTGAGCTGGGAATTGCCGCAAACAAGATTTATGACTTTATCTGGGACAGCTACTGCGACTGGTATATCGAGCTTACGAAGCCGCGCCTTAACGGCGATGACGAGACAGCGAAAATCGGCGCGCAGAAAGTTCTGCTGTTTGTGCTTACCGAAACACTGAAGCTGCTGCATCCGTTCATGCCGTTTATTACAGAGGAAATCTGGCAGGCGCTTCCGCACGAGGGCGAGGCGCTTATGATAGAAAAGTATCCTGAATTCTCCGAAAAAATCAATTTCCCGGAGGACGAGGCAAAGTTCGAGATCATCATGAATGCCGTCCGAGCCGTTCGTGTGCGGCGCGCCGAAATGAACGTACCTCCTTCCAAGAAGCCGCACCTTACTATCGTAACGGATAAGAAGGATATTTTTGAGGCAGGAAGGGTTTACCTATCAAAGCTGGCATACGCCGGAGAACTGACCATTACTGACACTGTGCCGGATACTGAGGGCTCCGTAAACGTAGTTACGAATGATGCTAAGCTATATATGCCGCTTGCTGAGCTCGTCGATCTTCAGAAGGAGCGCGAGAGAATCGAAAAGGAAATAAAAACCGCAAAGGACGACCTCGCGCGCACCGAGGGTAAGCTGAGCAATCAGGGCTTTATAGCAAAGGCTCCGCAGGCTGTTGTTGAAGCCGAAAAGGAAAAAGCGCAGAAACTCCGTGATCTTATCGAAAATTTGAACGAGAGTCTGTCGACGCTCAAATAATCCGACATATTTTTCACTTTAAATAACGTATAATTCATCGTGTATCGGGAAAACTACCCAGATACACGATGTTTTTTTCATCTAAGGGGGAAGATTATGAAAATAACCACCGAATTCAGGCGCGGCAGGCTTACTGTTTGGTTGCACGGCGAGCTTGACCATCACGCCGCGAAAGAAGTAATCGGGACTATATGTGACGAAATAGACGAATGTCTGCCGTCCAGCTGCATACTTGATTTTAAAGGCGTCGGATTTATGGACAGCTCCGGCATAGCTGTTATTCTGAAAACCTACAAGCGTATGAGGGAACTTAATGGCAGCCTTCTTATACTAAATGCCAGCAAGCAGGTGATGCGCGTTTTGGAGATGTCGGGAATTGGGAAGTTTATAGGTATGGAGGAGATAAACGCATGAAAACGGTAAATTACATAAAAATCGAAATTCCGAGCAAATCCACAAACGAAGGACTAGCGAGATCAATTGCCGCCTGCTTCGCGGCACAGCTCGACCCGACGCTTGAGGAGATCGGCGATATCAAAACCGCGGTCAGCGAGGCCGTAACGAATTCAATTGTACATGCCTATCCGGACGAGATAGGAAAAATCAGTATCCGGGGCAGGATATTCGATGACAATACACTTGAAATCGTGGTCCAGGACTGGGGGCGCGGTATCAAAGATATCGAGCAGGCCATGGAACCGATGTTTACCACCGGCGGGGACGACCGCTCCGGAATGGGCTTTACAATCATGGAGAGCTTCATGGACAAGCTCAAAGTAAAGTCCGCCGAGGGGAAAGGGACGACGGTAACTATGCGGCGCAGACTGTCGTTCAGAACGGGCACTAAAAGATGAACGGGCCGGATGCGGGACTCCTTGAAGCTGCCAAAAACGGAGATAAAGAGGCCGCCGAAAAGTTGATTGTCGAAAATTCGGCTCTTATTTGGAGCATAGTCCGGAGGTTCTTTGGACGGGGAGTTGACAGCGACGATTTGTATCAGCTGGGCTGCATGGGATTTATGAAAGCCATCAAGGGCTTTGACAGCTCTTTCGGAACACAGTTTTCTACATACGCCGTTCCTAAGATTACGGGCGAAATACGGCGATTTCTTCGTGACGACGGCACCATAAAGGTGAGCCGAAGCATAAAGGAAAAGGCGCATACTATAAGAAATGCAAGAATAGCACTTGAACAGAAGCTGGGCAGGGATCCGTATTTGTCTGAAATTTCCGCCGAAACCGGGCTTACTGTCGAGGAAATCGCCACGGCTGAAACGGCAACTGCGTCCGCAGATTCGCTTCAGCGCGAAATGGGTGAGGACGGACTGACCCTTGAAGGGGTTCTGGCGGATATTGCACAGGAGGAGACGATGCTTGAGAGGCTGTCGCTTAAAGAGGCGATAGATGCTCTGCCGCCGCGGGAAAAGCAGGTGATACAGCTTAGATATTTCAGGGGCATGACGCAGGAGTCGGCAGCCAAAGTGCTTAAGGTTTCCCAGGTGCAAATTTCGAGGATAGAAAGGCACGCAATGGAAATATTGAGGAAGTTTCTTAATTAAAATTATTGACATGATTGCAAAAATATGTGATTATATAGCAAGAGAAAGATGTGGTGAAAAGTATGTTCAGCAAAGACAAGAGCTTCTTTTCCTATCTGATAAAGTGTATACTACATATGAATTTCAGAGGATTCTTTCAGACTGTAAATGCCGTTCACAGGATTACGCAGAAGAACAGATTGGTTATAATCCTCGACATGATCTACTGCGGCGTAAAGTATGGGGCTGCGTGCCGCGATTACTATCTGTGCGAATTTTACCTTTTAAACCGCGAACAGCGGGCGACGTATGTGACCAGGGCGGTAAATAATAAGATTACGAGCCTCATGAACGATCGTGCCTATTATCATTTTCTGGATAACAAAGACGAGTTTTACTCTTATTTTCCGGACCTTATAGGAAGGTCATGGATGTCTATTGAGAACTGTTCCTTTGAAGAATTTAAGAAATTCATGGAAAACAGGGATGAGATCGTTGCAAAGCCCTCAAACGGTACCTGCGGTGCCGGAGTTGAGATACTTAAAAAATCTGACTTCATGAGCGACAAATTAATGTTTAGGTATCTGACGTTTAAGAATTCAGTTATAATTGAGGATGTGATCCGGCAGCATGAGGATCTCGAGACGCTCTACCCGGGTTCGATTAACACGCTTAGGATTGTAACTATTTTCAGCGGCGGCAAAGCGAACATCGTATACGCTTTTATCCGCATCGGAAACAGCGAAAGACCTGTCGACAATATCAATGCGGGTGGAATGTGCGCACCGATCGATATTGGTACAGGCGTTGTGACCCATGACGGCTACGACAAAAACCGAGTTACATATATTACTCATCCGAAAACCGGCAGACGCATAAAGGGGTTCAGAATACCTATGTGGAGGGAGGCGTTGAGGCTCTGTGAAACGGCTGCCGAAAGAATACCACAGATGGGATACATAGGCTGGGATGTCGCAGTAACTCCAAACGGCCCGGTGCTTGTAGAGGGAAACAATCTTCCCGGACACGACATACTTCAGATGCCTCCGCACGTTCCGGAAAGGATAGGTATGCTTCCGAGGTTTAAAATGTTTGTAAATGATCTTTAAAAAGTCTGTTATATATGGTAAAATGTACTGACTAAATTAGGTTGGTGCAGATATGACATTTCAGGAAAGATTTATAAGAGCTCGCAGAGCCGTTATAGAGAGAGAATTTTCGCATCTTAACGATATGCAGAGAGAAGCGGTCCTTACTACGGAGGGGCCGCTGCTTTTGCTTGCGGGGGCCGGCAGCGGCAAAACCACGGTGCTGATAAACCGTATCGCAAACCTTCTTAAATTCGGAAGGGCCTCGGACAGCGACGATGTTCCCGCGTTTGCAACCGATGACGATCTCAGGTTTTTGGAAGCATGCGCAAAGAACCCGAACACCGATGATCCGGACAGGCTTTATCGTTTAACTGCGCTCGAACCTGCCGAACCCTGGCGTATTATCGCAATAACGTTTACCAATAAAGCGGCGGACGAGATGAAGGTAAGGCTTGAGAGTATGCTCGGCGCTTCGGCACTTGACATATGGGCCTCGACATTCCACTCGGCCTGCGCAAAAATACTTCGCCGCGATATAGAGCATCTCGGTTTTTCGAGAAACTTTACGATATACGATACTTCGGACAGCCTCGCGGTAATAAAAAGCATAATGAAGGAACTGGATATAGACGACAAATCCTTTCCGCCGCGCTCTGTGCTCTCCCAGATAAGCTCATCAAAGGATGCGATGATTACTGCCGAGCAGTACAAGCAGGAGGCGGAAAAGAAACATGATTTCCGCAAGGTGAAAATAGGAGAGCTTTACTTTGAGTATTCGAAACGCCTTCGGGAAGCGAATGCGCTCGACTTTGACGATCTGATTCTTTACACCGTAAAGCTACTTCTAACTAACGAGGAGATAAGAAACTATTATCAGACCAAGTTCAAGTACGTTCTTATTGACGAGTATCAGGACACAAACAACCTCCAGTACCTGCTTGCAAGTACTTTGGCGGGGAAGTGGCAGAACATATGCGTTGTCGGCGACGATGATCAGAGCATTTACAAGTTTCGCGGTGCGACAATTAAGAATATTCTGGACTTTGAAAACCAGTACAAAAACGCCCGCACCATAAGGCTAGAGCAGAACTACCGCTCGACCGGCAATATTCTGGACGCGGCGAACGCCGTAATATCAAACAATACGGAACGTAAGGGCAAGGAGCTCTGGACCAAAAACGAGCGCGGAGAAACGCTGACGCTCTATACCGCGGCGAATGAGACTGACGAGGCCCAATATGTCGCAGGAAGGATACTCGAGTGCTATTCAAGCGGCGAGAGCTGGCGCGATTTTGCGGTTCTGTATCGTATGAACGCCCAGTCAAACCAGCTCGAGTATGCTTTCAAAAGAAACGGCATACCATACAGGGTCGTCGGTGGAATGCGCTTCTTCGACCGCGCCGAAATCAAGGATATACTGGCCTATCTCTGCGTTATCAATAATCCTAACGACGATCTTCGCCTTATGAGAATCATAAACGTTCCTGCAAGGGCAATCGGAAGCAAAACTATGGAGGACGTCGCCAGAATCGCAAGATTTGAATACTTATCGATGTTCGAAGTTATCAAGAACGCAAGGAACTTTCCAGATCTTCAAAAGTCGGCGGCGAAGCTTGCCGTTTTTGTCGAACTGATCGAGGATTTGAAAAACGCGGCTTCAGCTATGCCACTCGATGAATTTTATGATCTGCTTCTCTCAAAAAGCGGCTATCTCGCTATGCTCGAAGCCAAGGATACGGACGAGAACACCGCAAAAATAGAGAACATCAAGGAGCTTAAGACGAATATCATCTACTTTTTAAAGGAGCGCGAGGGCGGTACGCTTTCTGAGTTCCTGGACGAAATCGCGCTTTATACGGATATTGACCAAAACAATAACGATACGGAATGTGTAACTCTGATGACGATGCACAGCGCGAAGGGCCTTGAGTTCCCGACGGTGTTTATTGTCGGCGCAGAGGAGGGAATCTTCCCGGGGGCGGCGGCTTCGATGTATCCGGAGGAGCTTGAGGAGGAAAGACGGCTTTGCTACGTCGCGCTTACCAGAGCGAAAAAGAAGCTGTATCTGACTAACGCACACCACAGGATGCTTTTCGGAAGGACCTCGGCGAATAAGCTTTCACGTTTCGTCGACGAGATTCCGGGCGAATATATCGAAAGGCCGAAGCTGAAAACTACGTCATATACCTTCGGGAGCATCGAAAAGAGCTATCATAAGCCGGAGTATGGGAAACCTGCGAGTATCCCGCATTATTCTGTTCCCGCGGCAAACCAGCCGTCGGCGCAATCGTTCGACTTTAAAAAGGGAGATACCATTCAGCACAAAGCTTTCGGCAAGGGCTTTATAGTATCTATCCAGCCAATGGGCAACGATGCACTTATGGAGATAGCGTTTGATAACGTGGGAACAAAGCGGCTCATGAGAAATACTGCCGGAAGGCAGATGCAAAAAGTATAAAAAGACATAAAAACTAAAGGTGGTTTAGTGTTTGAACGAGAAGATAATAGAGGTAAAGAATCTGCATAAATCCTATGGCACGGTTCGAGCGGTCAGAGGAATAGACTTTTACGTTGAAAAAGGGAAGCTTTTTGCGTTTTTGGGGCCCAACGGAGCGGGCAAATCTACAACAATAGACATCATCTGCACTCTGCTTACGCAGGACATGGGGGAAGTGCTTATCGACGGACACAGGCTCGGTGAGGAGGATGATGCCATACGCTCGGTCATAGGTGCAGTATTTCAGGACGGTCTGCTTGACCAGTTGCTTACGGTTGAGGAAAATCTGAAGGTTAGGGGAAGCTTTTACGGTTTGAAGGGGAAGGAGCTTAAGGATAAAGTAAAAAACGTCGCTGAAACCACAGGCATCAGCGAGATAATGAAACGCCCTTACGGAAAGCTTTCGGGAGGACAGCGCAGGCGCTGCGATATAGCGAGGGCACTTCTTAACAGTCCAAAAATCCTCTTTCTTGACGAACCGACGACCGGACTTGACCCCCAAACCAGAAAGAACATCTGGGAAACGATTATTTCAATGCAGAAGAATACTGGCATGACAGTGTTTTTGACGACGCATTACATGGAGGAGGCCGCCGAAGCGGATTATGTAATTATAATCGACAACGGCGAGATATCCGCCAAAGGCACTCCGGCGGAATTAAAGGAAAAGTATACAAGCGACAAGCTTATACTTGTTACTAAGGAAACCGAAGCAGTCGAGCGGATTTTTAATGAAACGCAGCTCTCATACAGGCTTATATCGGACCAAATCATTGTGAATGTATCGTCGACTATGGAGGCCTTGCCGATTATAGAAAGGTGCAGGGAATATATTTCCGGATTTGAAGTCCGAAAGGGAAGCATGGACGACGCCTTTATCGCTATTACCGGAAAGGAGATAAGGGAATGAGAGGCTTTACTATACGGAATTTGAAGGTATTTTTCAAAGACAAGAGCTCAGTATTCTTTTCCCTGCTTGCGGTATTTATCATAATCGGCCTTTACGCGCTGTTTCTGGGAGACGTTTGGGTAAAGGGCATGGAGGGCTTATCCGGTGCAAGGTATTTAATGGATTCATGGATAGTTGCAGGTCTCCTCGCGGTAACATCGTTTACTACAACAATGGGCGCTTTCGGGACTATGGTAGAAGATAAAAGTCGGAAGATTACAAAGGATTTAGCATCCTCGCCGCTGAAAAGGGGGAGCATAGCCGCAGGCTATACGATCAGCTCCTATATAATCGGCGTCGTCATGTGCCTAATAACGCTGGTTCTGGCGGAAGTATACATACTGGCAAACGGCGGAAAGCTTCTAAGCCCCGAAGTGTTGTTAAAGGTTCTCGGATTAATTATGCTATCCACCTTGGCAAATACATCTATTGTTCTTTTCATTACGTCTTTCCTTAAAAGCCAAAACGCATTTGCGACAGCGAGTACGATTATCGGTACCGTGATAGGCTTTTTGACCGGCGTTTATCTTCCGATAGGCCAGCTCCCGGAGGGTATACAGTGGGTTGTTAAGCTGTTCCCGGTATCGCATGCGGCATCGCTCCTCAGGCAGGAGATATTGACCGTACCCCTGAGGCAGACTTTCGGAAGTCTCCCGGAGAGCGCCGTGGAAGATTTTAAACAGTCGATGGGGGTTGTCTTCAAATTCGGGGATAAGTACGTTTCACCCGTTTTGAGCATAGCAATACTGCTGATAACCGCGGTTGTTTTCTTCGGCCTTTCGGTACTTAATATGTCAAGAAGAAAAAAGTAATAATATTAAAGAGCGTACCGGACAACCGGTGCGCTCTCATTATATCAAAGAGTATTTTAGTCAAATGCAAGGCCGAGGAAGGGATTTTTTTGTTCGGTTTTCAAGGATGGATATATCATTCCGTTTGGTTTGGACGCGCCTTTGTTATAGGCTGGAACTCTGACATGATAAACGGTTGCCGGAACCATTTCAGATATGAGGGACACGGCCTCCGGAATATCTTTTTCCGGAACTATCATTTCCTTGATATACGCGGTATCCCCGTATTTTTCAACAGCGGCGCAGCCGGCGCTTTGCCCGAGCTTCAGTCCGAAGAGCCAGCCTAACTTCGCCTGATAGGATATCCCAGCGGCCGACGGTATAATATGGACGGCGCCGGAAAGAGCGTCTTCACGGAGCGTTTGGTATTCTTCCCCCGAAACGGACGTTATTCTGCTTTTTGCGTCCGGCGCAAGCAACTCACGCTTATAGAATGACAGCTCTTTTGTGCGGAAAAAATCCCGAAATCCAAGCTTGCGATAGAATTCGAACAGTCCGCGGTCAGAGGGTTTTAAAACCGAATATTCGAAACCACGTTTATTTGAAAAGTAAAGGGCTGCCTTGGTAAGTTCCTGTCCGAGGCCGCTGCCCCTGTATTCAGGCAGAACCGCTACGGCATAGATATAAGAACAGCTAAGCCTACCGGCTCCCGGCATATGGATGCCGACAGTAGGCAGAATGTAGGCGGCGCAGGCAATTATGCCGTCCTGAATGCCGACAACCCCAATCTCCGTACCGAAATGGTTTAGAAAATCCTTAATCAGATTTTCAGGATCTCCAAAGGAACGATTCCAGAGCCTTATCAGACCTAAGTTATCGGATTCGGAAGCACCTCGAAAAGTCACCATTTCTCTTACCCTCGTTTTCTTGGCCTCGCCGTAAACTTTTCAACCATAAATTCCGGATAGTATGATTTTTTTGCTCTCCGCAGATTTTCCGAGCCCATATCGTCCTCACGGTTGATGTATACAATCTCCGGGTGCTTGTTTAGAACATACCTTGCAAATTCGCGGTTTATCATGGGATAAGCGCCGTCTATATCCGCGTAGGCCTTTTCAAAATGCACAATATAGGTGTCGCTGCAGAGTTTCTCGCCGATAGTAAAGGCGACGACTTGCCCATCGGCGCGGAGTATTCCGCCTTCGAGTCCGAGTTCATTATAATAACGGAAAGCCTTATCGATAGCCTCAAATTCTCCCTTATATTGACCGATATTCTCCTCGTTTACATGGCGGCGTATCCATTCGGAGTTCATTTCCACACAAAGCTCTAAATTTGAGGAATCAATTGGCTCAAAAGACCATTTGTGATTCTGCTCAAATCTGTTTATATAATTCCTCTTAGCGTGAAGCTGTTTTCCGGATAACGTGGCTAACTTTTCTGCAGAGTAGACGTAATCAAAATAATCACGCTCCTCTTTGAAATCGAAAAGGCACGGGAAGAGTATGTCAATTTTTTCGGCGTTATTTGCCGTTATGCTGCGCATGGCAAAGGGAATGCCGCGCTCCTCAGCGTCCTTTGTAATGGCGAGAACGGCGGCCCTCATATCTCCGGTGCCGATAGGGAAGGAATAATAATACCTGCCGCATATCTCGGTTCTGAAGACGAGCCTGTCTTCAACAAGCGCGGCGGCCAGATGAAAGGCGCTGCCCCACATGAATACGTTCGTAAAATTAAAGTCGCCGCTTCGGGAATCCTCGACGCGGAAGTGCTTATCCATCCAGTTCTTGTCGGAAAGCGCAACAGGTTTAAAATCAATCACGAAATAAGCTCCTTGTTGTAGGTGTTTGTACATATCTGATTTATCATTCGCTGAAGCTCCTTGAGGTCTGTGAAGGTTTCGGGGCGCTTTCCCGGGTCTCGCAAGAGCGCGGCAGGATGATAGATCGCCATCATTTTTATGCCTCCGGACTCATACCACGAGCCATGGTCGGCTGAAATTTTGAAGTCGGGAGAAATAATGCGCATTGCGGCAATCCGCCCCAGGCAAACTATGATCTTCGGCCTTATAAGCGCCGTCTGTTTTCGAAGCCAGCCTATGCAGGCCTCCTGCTCGGTGTTGAGAGGGTCGCGGTTTTTGGGAGGGCGGCACTTGACAATATTGGCTATATAAATATTGGTACGATCAAGGTCTATTATCGAAAGCATATCGTCAAGCAGTTTTCCTGCGCGTCCGACAAAGGGTTCGCCGGAAAGGTCCTCCTGCTCACCGGGGCCCTCTCCGATAAAAAGCACTTCGGCTTTAGGATCGCCGACGCCGAAAACGACATTCGTTCTTGTTTCAGAAAGAGAACAGCGTTCACATTTGAGGCACGAATTGCGTAAATTCTCCCAGGATTCCATTTTATACTCCTTTGGATATCAGAAAATCTATAACGGATTATAGTATAAATTCTGCAAAAATGCAATTCGCATCTTAGTATTATGCCAATTATAATGATATTAAATGCGGAATAAAGTCGCATAAAAACAGTCATTTTTTTAGTTTTGCCATATGACTGAAAATTGACAAATTAAGTGAACAAGTTTAAAATATTTCCGTAAGTGAATGTAGCTTTCTATTTGTGAACAGCTATGATGAGGATTCAAAATACTTTAATAAGGAGTGTAAAACATGGACAAGAACGAAGCAAAAGTATATGTTCAAGGTCTCGTCGCAAGGGCTAAAGCGGCTCAGAAGATTGCCGAAACTCACGATCAGGCTAGGGTAAACGAACTCTGTGCGGCCGTGGCGTGGGCTGCCTGCAAAGAGGATTTCCGCAGAACGGCTGCTAAGATGCTTGTCGAGGAATCCCGCATGGGCGTTGAGCAGGACAAATTCAATAAGATCCTCAACAAGGCCAAGGGCGTCTGGAAGGACATGAAGGACGATATCTCCGTCGGCATCGTGGAAACCAACACCGAGAAACAGATTGTCAAGTATATCAAGCCCGTCGGAGTCATCGCTGCCTTGATACCGGTAACAAACGGAGAGGCTACTCCGATTGTTAAGGCTCTTTGGGCACTTAAGGGCAGAAACGCCATCATAATGACTCCGCACCCAAGAGGCAAGAAGACCCTCCAGTACGTCACCGATTATATCAGATCGGTTCTTAAGCAGTATAATGCTCCGGAAGACCTTGTCATGTGCGTAGACCCCGATAATTTTGCCCTCGAAGTTACCCATGAGCTTATGGCTCAGTGCGATTACATCGCGGCAACAGGCGGTACCCCGATGGTCCGCGTCGCTTACAGCTCCGGAACTCCCGCTATCGGCGTCGGCACCGGCAATGTTGCGACCTACATCGATTCTAGCGCAGATCTTAGGGACGCCGCCCACAAGATCATGTTATCCAAGACATTTGACAACTCTACCTCATGCTCATCGGAGAACGAGTGCATCGTAAACGAAGCCATCTATGATGAGTTCGTTAAGGCAATGGAGGCGGAGGGAGGCTATCTCGTAAGAGAGGACAGCCCTGAGAAGGAAATCATCAAGAAGACCATGTGGCCGAAGTGGCATGAGGATCACAACAACCATGACCTCACCCGCGACCTTATCGCAAAGACCGCTCCGGAGATGTGCCAGGCAATGGGCCTTAAGGCTCCGAAGGACGTCAAGTTCATCATGGTGGAGGAAAATGGCGGCTTTGGCCCGGATTACCCGTTTACCGGCGAGAAACTTTCCGTCATTACCACCCTCATCAAGTGCAAGGACTTTGAGGACGGCATGGATAAAATCGAAGGCTGCCTTAAATATATGGGCAACGGTCACAGCTGTGGTATCCACACAAAAAATGACGAGCAGGTCGACAGGCTTGCCCGCCGCATGACTGTTTCCAGAATTATGGTTAATCAGCCGCAGGCACTCGGAAACAGCGGTTCATGGGGGAACGGCATGCCAGTAACAATGACACTCGGATGCTCAACGTGGGGATACAACAGCACCAGCGAGAACGTGACATGGAAGCAGTTCGTAAACTACACCGTGGTTTCCAGGCCCATCGAGGCTATAATTCCTTCCGACGAGGAGCTCTTCCCCGAGTATATCCGCAAGAAGTAAGACGATTCCGATCTTGGAGCGGTGCAGAATTGCGCCTCTCTCAGACAATAGACAAAGGGGCTGTAGCAAAACAGCCGAGAAAAAACAGAGCCGAAAGTGACTGCGAAAGCAGACACAACGGCTCTGTTTTTTGGTATACTTGAGTTATGACAAACAAATATAACCACAAAAATTATGGCACAGAAAAACGAAAT
>JAJUHS010000147.1 GCA_029267755.1 Clostridiales bacterium | reverse complement strand
CGCTCTGCCGCGCCCGTCATGAGAGGTGTCATTTCCGACGTACACGCCGCCGGAAATGACATATTTGACTTTGTTTCCGCCATTTGTGGCGGAAATTCTGCGAAGCTTTTTTGCTGTAAACAAGTTTTTTGACAAGCTGAAATGGAGCGGCCGTCGCCGCTCCATTCTCCGTTTTATTATATCATTTTATCTTATAAAATTTGTCCTCAGCGGTGCCTCGCTCTCGGGAAGCGCTATCCCCGCCGCTTTTCCGGCCTCGATGCACTTCAAAAGCCACGCCATGTTGTCCGCGAGCTGGCGCATAACCTGCAGGCCCTCAAGATCCTGCAGCACCTCCTCTGGCTTGTTTCCGTGAACGCTGTTCCAGTACTTCGAAGAGACTACGGGCATCGATGAGATCGTAAAGTACTTGTTCAGTTGGTCGAACGCCGCGCTTGCCCCGCCCCTGCGGCAGCTTACAACCGCCGCTCCGGGTTTGCCCTTGAAAGCTGAGCCGCCGGCATAAAATACTCTGTCCAAAAAGGCGGAAAATGCGCCCGCCGCCGAGGCATAATGCACGGGGGAACCTATTACCAGCGCATCCGCACCGATGATTTTTTCTATGCAGGCGTTTACGCCGTCATTTTCGCCGTAGATGCACTTGTTTAGCTTTTCCCTTTTGCACGCGCCGCAGCCCATGCAGCCTCTGAGCTCGCCCTTGTTTACATGCATAATCTCGGTACTTACTCCGTTTTTTTCAAGCTGCGCCGCGACCTCCGCAAGCGCTGTATATGTGCATCCCTTTTCATGAGGGCTGCCGTTCAAAAGTAACGCCTTCATTTTTCTCATTCCTTTCAGGTTTTTCCACTTCATTTTACAGCGTCATGCCTGCTTAAGCAAGCGCAATTATTGCAATCTATTTAATGACACCTTTTTCATCTATTTTTTCTTCCAAATCATCCTCATGCTCAGGCTTAGCCGGATCTACGGGTCCTGCGTAAATGTATGCCGCTGTATCTGTCGGCATTTGCTTATTCTTAAGCCGTTTTTTGCTCCAGGCTCCGAGGCTCGAATAAATCACGGCGAAAAGAGGCACTCCGAAAAGCAGCCCCGGGAAGCCGAATATGCCACCGAACAACAGAATCGAAAATATTATCCAAAAACCCGACATGCCCGTCTTATTCCCGATAATCCGGGGTTCGACGACGTTCCCGTCAAAAGCCTGCATGATAATCAAAAACGCTCCGAAAATGACGCATTGCACAGGGCTTTCCAGCAGTATTAGGAAACAGCTCGGTATCCCGCCGATATACGGCCCGAAAAACGGTATTACGTTCGTTGTGGCTATAATCATGCTTATGAGGGCCACATAGGGAAGCTTGCATATTGTCATAAACGTTGCGCAGACTATCCCGACAAAGGTCGCGTCTATAAGCTTCCCCACAAAAAACTGCCCGAAGGTTTTGTGTATATGTCCCATAGCGTTTATAAGACTGTCCGTATGCTCCTTGCTAAGCAGACTATACGTAAGCTTTTTTATGCGGGCGGTAAACTCTTCCTTTCTGTACATCACATAACAGGATACTATAATTCCAATAAAAAATCCGAAGATAGCTTTTATTACACCGATAACTCCCGTGGAAAGGCTAGCGATAATATTCTGCATTCTGGGCAAAAGCCCCGTGTTTACCCAATTTGTAAAGTAGTTTGTCGCTCCCGACAATATGTTGGCGAAAAGCGTGCCCGCCTCAACGTTTCTGTTGAAAACTCCTCCCAGCCAGTTAACAGCCGTATTGTAATATGCCTGCATATTAAGAACGAGCTTTTGAATGCTGAGATACAGTTGGGGAAGCACCAGTATCAAAAGCGTGGAAATTATGGAGATAAGCAAGGCGACCACTATCATAATTCCCATTATTCGCGAAAAGTGCCTTGCGCTGTCGGCATTCTTCGGGAAAAGCTTCCCGCCTAGCTTCAAAAGGAGCTTTCTTTCAAGGAAGCTGAGTATGGGGTTAAGTATGTAGGCGATGACAACGCCCGTAATTATAGGATTCAGTATGGACAGCCCGGTTTTTACAATACTCTTTACCTGACTCCACTGCGTAAATGTCCAAAAGAACAGCATGCTGCAAGCAATGACGCAGAAGGCCGTCACTCCCCAATATAAGTATTTTCTGTCCCATCTGAACTTCACGCTCACACCATCTTTCGCAAAAGTTTATTTTAGCTTATCAATATATAACTATTCCGTCAATACCGGATCAGCATTCCCTGTACATTGCCGGAGCGTCGGACTTCATCGCATGCTCTGAAACGGCCAAAACCTCGACCTTAAGGGTCTTCTGCCCAAACCTGATCTCTATTATATCGCCTATCTTCACCTCATAGGACGCCTTTGCCGGCCTCCCGTTAACAGACACACGCTCATGGTCGCAGGCCTCGTTTGCTATCGTGCGGCGTTTTATCAGGCGCGAAACCTTTAAATATTTGTCAAGCCTCATAAATTGGCACCTCTTTTTATACCTAAACGGCACGGGCATAACCCGTGCCGTTATACTTTTTCATGAAATTATACTATGGCATCCTTAAGAGCCTTGCCGGCTTTAAAAAGCGGAATCTTGGATGCGGGGATCTCAATCTGCTCCTTTGTTCTGGGATTTCTTCCGGTCCGGGCCGGCCTGTTCTTAACTTCAAAAACACCGAAGCCGACGAGTTGGACCTTATCCCCCTTTTTCATTGTATCCGTAATTGTTTCGATAAGAGCATTGATTACTTTTTCGCTGTCCTTCTTGGACATGCCGGCCTTTTCGGCGGTCGCGCTAATAAGTTCTGCCTTATTCATTATGTTATTATCCTCCTAAATTTATATACTTAAAACCTTTACGGCTTAAAGCTTCTTAGCTTTTGTATAGAGCTCCTCCATCTCTGAAAGAGTCATTTCCGAAAGCTCCCTGCCCTGCTTTGACGCTTCCTGCTCGATATATCTGAACCGGCGGATAAACTTCTCGCAGGCCCTGTTAAGCGCGGCCTCGGGATCTACATCCGCAAACCTCGCAACATTCACGGCCGAAAAAAGCAGATCTCCGAGCTCTTCTTCTATACCCTCGCCTTCGGCTATGGCCGTCTTGAGCTCGCCGGCCTCTTCATAAAGCTTGTCCAGAGCTCCCGATACGTCCTCCCAGTCGAAACCGACCTTTGCGGCCTTGGACTGTATTTTTTCGGCACGCCACAAAGCGGGCAGGCTGGATGCCACCGAGTCCATTGCGGAGGCTGTGGTCCGCTGGCTTTTTTCGCGGCGCTTAAGCTTATCCCAGTTGGCCATGACCTCGTCTGAGTTTTCGACCTCCACGTTTCCGAAGACATGAGGGTGGCGGTAAATAAGCTTCTTGCAAACGGCATCCGCAACGTCGTCCAGCTTAAACGAGCCCTGTTCTTCCTCAAGCCTCGCGTGAAAAACTATCTGGGTCAGTACGTCTCCCAGTTCCTCCCGCAGATGTTCCGGGTTTTTCTCGTCTATGGCCTCTACAGCCTCATATGCTTCCTCGAGGAAGTTTCTTCGAATACTTTCATGAGTCTGCTCCCTGTCCCAGGGGCAGCCGTTCTCGGAACGGAGCACCGCTATTATTCTTTCCAAATCATATACGTTATAATAATTTTTATATTCAAAATCTACCATATTTTTTATTCCTATGCAAGATATTTATGTTTTTGCGGCAGTTTTTTTAATATTTTTATCTGATTTTAAGGATTTTAGCCAGCTTTTTACCGCCCGGCATAAGCTCAACGTCCTCTTTTGTAAGGGTTTTCGTCAAAATCACCGACGCGAAATAGACAATTACGGCCACAACAACAGCGCCGACCATCGCAGCAGCCGTCGCCGCCCAGACCCTTCCGGAACCAAAAGCCCCTGTCGTAAACTTTGAAAACAGCATATAGCTCAAAGAGGCCGAGGCTCCCATTACCGCAGAACACAAAACAGGTTTTACAAAT
>JAJUHS010000065.1 GCA_029267755.1 Clostridiales bacterium | reverse complement strand
GCTACCGTAGAGCCGCCGAGTGTGAGCTTTTTTTCGCCGACACCGAGTTCCACGGTATTGATTGCAGATTTGAAAACCTGCGGTTTCTGAACAAATGCCATTTTAAAACCCTTTCTCTCTATAATAAAATTTTTAAAAAATTTTATATGCAGCTTGCGCTGCTGCTCTATATTCCCAGACTCTCAACCAGCTCTTTTACCGCTATTTTTACGGGCGAACTGTCGCTGATGTCAATAATGGGCTTGCCTTTGCAGTCAAAATCGTAGACCGCGTTGTCCTGAGGTATCACGCCCAGAAGCTTGAGGCCGGTTTCCTCCACCGCCTGCCTTGTCCCTTCATCGAGAACTCCGTCCGGTGCGCGGTTCACGACGAGTCCCATCATTTTGGGCTTCAGCTCGAGCTCCTTTGCGAGATTAGCAATCCTTTCGGCGGCTTGTATGCCCCGGCGAGAACAATCGCTGACCAGTATGAGCGCGTCGACATGAGGAAGCACTCCGCGGCTTATATGCTCCATACCTGCCTCGTTGTCAACGACCACATACCTGTAATTTGAAGAGTGGCGGCCTATCTGCGTTTTTAACACTCCGTTGACGAAGCAGTAGCAGCCTTCTCCCTGAGTCCTGCCCATTACAAGCATATCAAAGTCGTCCTCTTCGATAAGCGCCGAATTTAACTTGTATTCGGCATATTCGGGCTTGGTCATGTTCGCGGGAATCGGACTTGGATCCATAAGCTCCGCCTTTGCAAGCTCCTCCCTTATCGTGCCCAGAGTCGTTTCCACTTCCACGCCCAGCACCTCGTTCAGGTTCGAATTGGCGTCCGCATCGACGACCAGAAGCGGAGTCTTTTTCATTTTTATGAGCCTGTCTATAATAAGTCCGCATATCGTGGTTTTTCCGACCCCGCCCTTGCCGGCGACCGCAATGGTATATGTCATCCGGCATCCTCCGTCCTCCGGAGGATTACGGTGCCGCCGCTCAACTCGGCGGAAACAATATGTCCCTTATAGGTCGTTTCCTCTCCCATGATATCGGTAAGCTTAATAACATCTCCGTCAAAATCTATCTTCGTGATATTGCGGCAGATTACTCTGTCCTTATCCTTCCTGTCTTCATATACGGTTGCAAGGCACATTTCAAACCTCCCGGATGCCTAAAAGCGCCTTTTCAAGCATCTCATTTCCCTTTTTATAGAACGAAACAGCTTTATCGAGATCGGAGGCCGATGACTCCATATCGAGCTCCCTCAAGCGGTCAGAAAGTGATATAAGCTCCTCTGCATGGTGCTCGTTGTGTTCAAGCATATAGTTAAGCAATGCTTTTGCTTCCTCCTGCTCGCTTTTCCCCTGAGCATGTATGTGGTTATGATCATGCTCGCAGCCGTGCTCGTGCACATGATCATGCGCGTGAACGCTGCCGTCCGCATGGGTATGCGTATGAGTATGATGCTCATCGTAGTTATGCATGATAACCCTCCTTAAAAGTCTATTGGTTTCCAGAAACTATTTAGAACTCAATGTTTTCCATAAAAACGTCGTTGAATTCAGGCATGCCGGCAAGCTCCATATATTCCGTCTTTCTGCCTATATCTATCGAACGGAGATACTCGCTTTTCGAAAGCGCAGCCATCTTCGAGCCTTGGCCAGCCGCGTTGCCTATCGGTATTATTTTGCTCTCAAGCTCCTTTGGAATAAGCCCTATCGCACAGGCGCTTTTTGGGGACATATAGTTTCCGAACGCACCGGCGAGCATTACCCTTTCCACATCCTTTGTCGTGACGCCGAGCCGGCGCATCAAAAGCTCGATTCCCGATGCTATCGCCGCCTTGGCAAGCTGAACCTCCCTGACGTCCTTTTGTGTTATGCAGACATTCTTAGTGAGCCAGAACACCTTGGTACCGTCCTTCTCACCGACGTTTTCCGCAAGTTTCCTCGCTTTTTCATCGGAAAGTTCGTCCTTTGAAACAATGCGCCCGGATTCGTCCACAATTCCGTTTACTACAAGCTGCGCTATTATATCAATAAGTCCCGAGCCACAAACGCCGACCGCTTCTACTCCGCCAATAACTGATACGTTGACTTTGCCGTCCGAGAAATCCGCATGGTCAATCGCGCCCTTGGCTCCGCGCATTCCGACGCTTATAAGCGCTCCCTCAAAGGCGGGGCCCGCCGCCGTAGAGCAGGAGCATAGCCTATGCTTATTTCCGAGTACCATTTCTCCGTTAGTCCCGATATCCACAAGCAGCGTCATGGGCTCCTCCCTGTCAATGTTCGAGGAAAGAATCCCTCCCACGGTATCGGCTCCCACGAAGCCAGAAATGTTCGGCAGAACAAGGAGTACGGCGCTTTCATTGGCGTGAACACCGTATTCCCCGGCATTTAGCTGAAGCGCATCCACCGTAACCGGCTTATACGGCGCAAGCACCAACGTGTTCGTCGGTATTCCGAGAAGCAGGTGGTGCATGCAGGTGTTGCCGACTACGGTTACCAGATAAATCTGCTCCCTGTTTATTCCGGCCTCACCAGACGCCTCAATTATCAGACTGCTTAAAGCTTGTCTTATGGTATTGGCAAGAATCTCCCCGCCGTTCTGTATAGCGTAGTTCGCCCTGGCGATAACATCGGCGCCGAATTTGGATTGCGGGTTGAGCATGCTGACCGTGGACAGTGTATCGCCGGTCTCGACGTCGAGCAGATATCCGACCACCGTCGTGGTTCCGATATCGAACGCCATGGCGCAAAGCCGCTTTTGCTTATCCAAACTGCCAAGAAGTGTTTTGCCGAAGAATACCGCTCCCGAACCGTCACGGCTAAGCGCGGAATTTACAGTGAACTCGGACTCATAGCCTGTTTCGAGTATTCTGTGCTCCTCGGCCTCGGCAAGGCGTACCGTCATTCCTTCCTCAACGTCGGTCTGGCAGGCCAAAACGGTTTTTTCCCCCTCCGGAGTCACCAGACCTACCTTGCAATGCTCACATATGCCGTTTCCGCCGCAGGGCGCATCAATATAAAGCCCAGCTTCAACCGCAGCTTCAAGCACGGTCATTCCTGGTTTGGCATCAAAGGTAATCCCGGAGGGCAAAAACGTGATTTTGTTGGTCATTTTGCATCATCCTATCAGATAGCAGCCCACAAAGGTCTGCGTATTCTTCCCATGATTATACTCCGCTCCGTTTTTCTTGCAGATATCGCTGACAAGTATCCCATACGCTTCCATCGACGAAATCCTTCTCTTGGGATTCCGGCACGGTTCCGGATAACTGCACTCCCCGCATACCTTGCAGGCCCCCGCGCCGAGCGCCAGCACGCGCTCGAACCGCTCCGAAAGCTGCTTTGCGAATTTAATCATCGTCTTCTGGTGCTTTTCGAATATCTCCATTGTGGTTTCAAAATCAAATTCGTCCTCAAGCTCGCCGACGGTCTGGACGATTATCCCCTGTCTGTAATCCGAAATCCGATTTTCAAGCTCGTTAAGCTCGCCGCAGGCCGGAGGGCATGTCCAATTTTTGCCGTACTGGCCGCACTTGTTTTCGGCGCAGGAAGCCCTTACGTCGCCGCGAAGCTCCAATGTCGAAATATTGAGAGGCACAGCGTCGGAGAATCCGGCTTCTTTAGCCTCGTTTATCAGCTTTTCCAAATCCGCCACTATTACTCCTCCCAGACACAACAACCCAGTAAAAAATTATAGAAGTTGTAAAATATATGCCTATATTACACTTATTTTATTATATTGTCATTTCTTTTTTGAAAACAAAATTATTACGTTAAAAGAATCAAAAATATTTTACCAAAAATATCGATAAAAATAAATCTATAATTAATTAAAAATATAAAAAAATTCTTGTTGACAAGCACCCTCTGCTTAAGTATAATAACTTCTGCGACTTGGCGGCATAGCTCAGTTGGCTAGAGCACTCGGTTCATACCCGTGGTGTCACTGGTTCAAATCCAGTTGCCGCTACCACGGGGGACGGCTCCGGTTCGTCTCCCTTTTTTCGGCGCGTTGGTCAAGAGGCTAAGACACCGCCCTTTCACGGCGGTAACACGGGTTCGATTCCCGTACGCGTCACCAGAAATCACGGACGTCCCTTTGGGGCGTCCAAAAGCTTTGGAGGCTTAGCTCAGCTGGTCAGAGCGCCTGCTTCACACGCAGGAGGTCGATGGTTCGAGCCCATTAGTCTCCACCAAAAAGAGCAATTCCGGAAAAGAACCCGCAGCAGCCTGAAAAATGGCGGCTGCGGGTTCTTTTGCTGCTTCGTTTTTTTGCCTAATCAAACCGCTATAATTTATCAAAATATTGTTCCAAAAACTCAGCAAGAAAAAATTTTAAGGGATGCCCGGTTTTTAACCTGGAATTTAAGTTAAGATTTATTTCTTTTCTAAAAATTCATAAAATATACACAAACTCCCCATACATAAATAATATTTTATTTTCATTATTCACAAATATTTCTTTATTTTTCTTCTTCTTTATGCTACACTTTATTTAAAGGCGGAGGCTCTCCGCCCCCGCCTTTCCTGAAAATACAGCGGCGGTACACCGCAAAAGGAGAGTGCACCATGAAATTTGTTTTTACGGAAAAGAAGGTTCAGCTTACTGACGAACAAAGATCGTACGCTGAAAAAAAGATCGGAAAGCTTGACCGCTTTTTTAAAAGCGAATCCGAAGCCTTCATTACTTTTTCCTCGGAACGCGGCCGCGATATCGTTGAAGTAACCATACGCAATAACGGAACGCTGTTTCGTGTAAGCGAAGCCACCAACGATATGTTTGCTTCAATAGATTTCGCCGTTTCCGCAATAGAGCAGCAAATCCGCAAAAACAAAACCCGGCTTGAAAGGAAGCTGAGAGAAGGAGCATTGGAACGCGATCTAATAACGCCCGCCGGCGAAGAAGAGGAGGAAGAAGAGTTCCATATTGTTCGCAACAAAAGGTTTTCAATAAAACCGATGTCCCCCGAAGAGGCAATTTTGCAGATGAACCTTCTCGGACATGAGTTTTTTGTATTCCGAAATCATGATAAGAACGCGGCCTTTTCGGTAGTCTACCGGAGAAAAGGCGGCGGATACGGGCTGATTGAAAGCGACGAAAATTGAAAATATAAACCTCGCCGGTATCGGCGAGGTTTTGCTTTTTGATATTATTATATTTATATGTATACTGAATAAAGCAAAAATGTCAAATTATTATTGACAAGAATTAGCCTCATACCGCTCTGTGTGAAAGAGCCGGCTCGTCATCACCAGCCTTTTCTGAAGACTTGTTTGATATTATTTTAGCCATTACGACGACAATTCCAAGCAGTATTGAAAGGAAGGCAGACGCCAGCACCCTGTAAGCCGACGGAAGCAAAAGCACAGCCGTGTGCAATGGAATCCATATAAGGGGACAGGTAATCATCCATGAAAAGCCGACCATGCTCTGCCAGTCGACCTTATCGGTGAGTTCTTTTATAGTAATTTTATCCCCGCACTTTGACGCGGCTCTCTCCAACCTTGCTTCTATATAAAGCTCGCCGTACTTATGATATACATACATCATCGGTCCGAACGTGAGATTCATTACCGCACTCCCAAAAAAGGCGGCGGCAAGCTTTGATCCCGAAAAGGGCAGAAGCCCCGCAGCCTGTGCCAGCTTAACTCCGTTCGAATAAACAGCAAATACGAGCGTGACCATCATTCCTATTATTCCCCACAGAACGGCCTTGAAGACTATGCCCTCGGGAATTGTCCACTCTTTGTTTTGTATTCTCAGTCCAAGCAAATCTCCCATCGTCGCCAAAACGGAAAACTTTATAAACCCTCCGATATACGGAAAGGCTTCAGTAAAGCTCAGGAATGCCGCCCTTAAATCCGGAACTACAAGAAGGAATATCCACAGCGCCAGCGCAAGGAACCATGTGATATCGCCTTTCAAATTTTTTGTTTTCATAATGACAACCTCTTTTCCAAATATATGTATGTGACAAAGCTCAAAAAATATTTTAATAGATTAATTCATTATTTCATTATTTGCATAATTATATTCATATTTTGAATTGCACAAATGCTAACATATTTTTTTGTGCATGTCAACACTTTAGCCCGTTAAACGAAAATAATTTCTTAACTTCATAATATTTTTAAATCTTTCCGGCCTTGACTGTAATATAATGCCATGCTATATTAGAATACGTTCCCTATTTTTTGCATATATGGGAGGGCTCGTGATTGGAAATAGAAGATCTGAAGTATTTCATTTCAGTGGCTCAGCTTTTAAATTTTTCGGAAGCCGGAAGGCAAAACAATGTTCAGCAGCCCAAAATCAGCAGAAGTATTCACGAGCTTGAAACCCAGCTGGGGGCTAAACTCTTCGTAAGGACAAACAGGGACGTTTCCTTGACTCGCGAAGGCGAGACCTTCCTGCCTTATGCGATAGATATCGTACAAACTGCGGAGAAAGCCGCGGATATGGTCGAACAGGTGCACAGCGGCAGAACAGGTTATCTTTCGATTGCCACCGTATCCACAACGGCCCGCATACTTGCCTCCTGTCTGTCGGTGTTTTCCAAGCAGTATCCCGACATTTTAATCGATATTACCCAGAACTCAGGCGGCGCTCAGGCAACGGCGATGCTGGAGAACAGGTACGATTTTCATTTCGCCCATCTTTCCATGCTGCCCAAGGACGGACGTCTTGACCATGTTCTGATTCATAGGGACAAGCTTGTTCTGGTTGTTCCGAAAGGGCACCGCCTGACTCGAGGCGAATTCGATTTTTCGAGCATTTTCCACGAAAATTTTATAATGATATCACAGCCCCAAAGCCCGCAGCTTTATGATCAGATTATGAGGCTGTTCGTTTCCTATCACAAAATGCCGAAGATCATCCACCGTTACGACAAGGCAGAATCCGTTTTGCTGTCTGTCAGCTCCGGCCTCGGCGTAACCATTTTGCCTCTTGGTCTGACAAAGGCGTTTTTTGCCGGGGACGTCGACATTATCCCTCTCGAATCCGAAGGGCTTGAAATCGACTATGTCTGCGCTTGGCCCAGGCAGGCCCGTAATCCCAGCTCGAAGCTGTTTCTGGAAGTGGTCAGGAACTTCTTCCCCCAGGGCCTCGATTAATGTTGAGCGGCTTGCGCCGCGAAACCCCCGGTCGCGCACGATTTGTGCGGGCTGAGGTATTTTTCCGAGAAGTGAATTCCCGGAAAAATAGAAAATAGATTTAAACATCCCTGCGAGGGAGTTTTTTGACAGTCTGCAATGCTATAAGCAATCGAATAAGCAAATCGGGGACGGGACTCCCGTCCTTTTTTGTGTCTGAAATATATATTGTCTTTTTTTTTATAACAATTGTGTTATAATATTTCAGACATATCGGATATATCTAATCTAAAATATCAATTTTAATACTGTTTTTTCTTATCTTGATCTTACATATATGCTCCAAAGGAGGTTTGTTCGTGGCATATCAAATCACCGATCTGAGCAACCTTAATCTAGCCGTGCTTATAGACGCCGATAATGCGCCCCGCACCGCTCTGGGCGGCATTATGCAGGAAATTGCAATCTACGGTACCCCGACAATAAAACGCATATACGGCGACTGGACAAGCCCGAATATAGGAAGCTGGAAAATGTCCCTGCTTGAAAACGCCATTACTCCTGTACAACAGTACAGCTATACCACAGGCAAAAATTCCACAGATTCTGCAATGATAATCGACGCAATGGATATCCTGTATGCTGGGCATGTCGACGGCTTTGTCATCGTGTCCAGCGACAGCGATTTTACAAGGCTTGCGATACGGCTTCGAGAGGCAGGCCTTCGCGTAATCGGCATCGGTGAGAAGAAAACTCCCGCTCCGTTTATCGCGTCCTGTGATAAATTCATCTATATCGAGCTTATCAGAACAAAGTATCAGGAGCCTGATGAGGATCAGAAATCCGGCCAAAGGCAGCGCCGCGCTCCGAAGAAGTATTCAGAACACCCTCAGGTTCCGGCCGACACTATCAGGCTGATCGCCGATTCCATCTCCGACATAGCCGACGAGGACGGCTGGGCATTTCTCGGGGAGCTTGGAAACCTGCTCATTAAAAAGCGCCCGGATTTTGACGCCAGGAACTTCGGATTTTCAAAACTGACGCCGCTGGTTCGGTCGATTCCGCGTTTCGAGGTGGACGCCCGCCAGACGGGCGACTCCAAAACCACTCATATATACGTTCGCGACAAAGAGGTCTGAAATGAGTTCTCACTACAAAAAACATTTCCGCAAACGGCGCCGGAGGACCTTCCTTGCCATATTGTTTTTGCTCGGAATTATCGCGCTCTTCACTTACGACAGCAACGCACGGATTATCACGGAGGAATTCAGCGTATCGTCGGGCAAGCTTCCGGCAAATTTTGATGGCTATCGGATTGTTCAGCTTTCCGACCTTCACGGCAAAAGCTTCGGCAACGGCAGCAGCGAGCTTGTTAAGGCCGTGAAAAACGCAAAGCCCGATATCATCGTCATAACAGGCGATCTTATTGAGGACTCCAAAAGCGGGAGCTGGGCGCAGACGCTGCTTAAAAAGCTAGTCGATATAGCGCCCGTATACTTTGTGACAGGAAACCACGAATGGGCGTCGGGCGGGCTTGTCGAGCTTTTGTATATTATGGAAGACTGCGGGGTAAAGGCACTCGGCAATAAGTACACTGTTCTTGAAAAGGACGGCGAAAAAATCGTCCTTGCGGGAATCGACGACCCCAATGGCCTTGCCGATCAGAAAACCCCCCAACAACTTTTCAGGGAAGTCCGGGCGGAACAGGGCGATATTTATTCAATACTTTTGGCACATAGGAACAACAGGCTTGATACTTACGCGGAGGCGGGCGCAGATCTTGTCCTTTGCGGGCATGGCCACGGCGGAATATGGCGCCTGCCCTTTGTCGGAGGCATTATAGACGTTAACAGAACACTAATCGCAAAATATGATTCCGGCTTCTACATTAAGGACAACACCGTGCAGTTTGTTTCCCGCGGGCTCGGAACAATATGGCACATTCCGAGATTTCTGAACAATCCGCAGGTTGCGGTTATCGTTCTTAAAAAATAATCATTCGGGAGAAATAAATGTTTAATAAAATAACTTTGCCGAACGGCGTTCGAATAGTTACCGAGAGCATTCCTTACGTCCGCTCGGTCGCAGTCGGCATTTGGGTTGGCACCGGTTCGAGATTTGAGTCCGCTTCAGAAAACGGCGCGGCCCATTTTATAGAGCATATGCTGTTCAAGGGCACGTCCACAAGGACCGCTGCAGAGCTCGCCGAGCAGATGGATCAGATCGGCGGACAAATAAACGCCTTTACGACTAAGGACTGCACCTGCTTTTACGGCAAGGTTCTGGATACTCACCTATATCAGGCGATAGACGTCCTTTGCGATATGTTCTTCAATTCTCGTTTTGACGAATCGGACGTAAGCAATGAGCGAGGCGTAATCCTCGAGGAAATCGGAATGTACGAGGACACCCCGGAAGACCGCGTCGTCGAGCAGCTCTTTACCGCCGTATACCGCGGCTCGTCTCTTGCCCGCCCGATACTCGGCAGAAAGTCGACCTTAGAAAAGATGACCGGCGAAACCCTCCGCGTCTTCATGGCGCGCAAATACCGGGCCCGGGACATTGTAATCTCAATGTCGGGCAGTTTCTCGCAAAACGACGTCGATTTGCTTGCGGAAAGGTTTTCGGCGCTTCCGAAAAGCAAAAAAGCCCGTCTTCCCGCAGCAAAATATTCTCCAAGCATAATTACAAAGCGCAAAAAAATTGAGCAGAACCATATTTGCCTGGCTTTTCCCTCGGTTTCCAATCTGCATCCCGACCGATATGCGATGCAGCTTCTAAACAGCATTTTCGGCGGCGGCATGTCCTCACGCCTTTTTCAGGAGCTTCGGGAAAAGCGCGGCCTCTGCTATTCCGTAGGGAGCTTTCTCTCAACCCATGACGATATCGGCCTATACTGCATTGCGCTGGCGCTTTCGGCCGACTCTGAGGAGAAGGCTCTCGGCGCGGTTGCTGACGAGGTTTCGAAAATCAAATCGGGCGGTGTTTTTAAAACCGAGCTTGAACGCGCGAGGGAGCAGGTAAAGGCGAACATTTTGATGGGACTTGAATCCACAAGCACGCGCATGAACCGGATGGCGAGAAGCGAGTTGATTTACGGCCGCGTTCCGGATACGGACGAGATCATATCCGCCTATGACGCTGTTACCTCCGATGATATCCTCCGGCTCGCAAACGAGATGCTCCGCCATGACAAGCTGTCGTTTTCCGCCGTCGGCAGAGTAAAATCGGAAGCGGAATACCGGGATATGCTAAAAAACTTTAAATAATGAAAAAGGCGGCTGCTGGCATAATCCAGAAGCCGTCTTTTGTCAATAGGCTTTAGACTTTTCAGGCAAATTTCATTTTTTAGAATGTATTTTGTTGTATCAATAAGCAAATCGTGGTAAACTAATTCGATAAAAATCCGAAGGAAGGAGTGTTAAAATGCCCGACACAATTGCCGCCATAGCGACGGGCGGCGTCCGAAGCGCGATCGGCATACTCCGCCTCAGCGGCGACGGAGCGATAAAAACGGCTTCAGCCGTATTCAGGGCTTACAGCGGAAAGCCGCTTTACGAATACAAGAGCCGGACTCTCGTCTACGGCGAGCTCGTTTCTGAGGACGGTAGCGTCCTCGACGTTTGCCTCGCTACGATAAGCCGCGCGCCCAACACCTACACAGGCGAGGATACTGCGGAGTTCCACTGCCACGGCTCCCCCACCGTGCTTGCGGCGGGTCTTTCCGCCCTTTTCAAAGCCGGGGCGCGGCAGGCGCTCGCCGGAGAGTTTACAAAGCGCGCTTTTTTGAACGGCAGGCTTGACCT
>JAJUHS010000122.1 GCA_029267755.1 Clostridiales bacterium | reverse complement strand
CTCGCGAAAGATCACAGAACAAACTTTGAGTCGGGCAATATAAACGCCGTCATGGACGGCGACATCGACGGCTTTATAAACGCGTATCTTAGCCAGAACGCGGGAAAGCAGCAATAAAATAGCGGAAGGTGCTAAACATTTTGTTTAGCACCTTCCTGAGCTTGTCGAAAAAGTGTTTTCGACAAGCTTCTAGGGGGCATCCAATGCCCCCCTAGATACGCGGCTTGCGCCGCGAAACCCCCGGTCGCGCACGATTTGCGCGGGCTGAGGTATTTTTTCCGAGAAGTGAATTCCCGGAAAAATAGATTTAAATATCCCTGCGAGGGAGTTTTTTGACAGTCTGTCAGGGGCCGTCGATGACGGCCCCTGTTATGTATAGAAATCTACTTTTTGATCCCTATGACAATAAATTCTTCTCCTGAGGCAGTCGCCTGGCCGACAAACATAGTTACGCCGCCCTTGGTATAGTACGAGCCACTCAGCTCGCTGTCCCCGTTATAGGCGTACGCGTAAGTAAATCCCCACTTCCGTATCAGGGCATAATAGTCCGACATGGCGTCCGAGGTTACCGCAACGGCGTCTGCTTTCTTGTAATAATAGGCTGCAGAACCGGAGCTGGGGGTATACTGATAAAATGTGTCTATCCCGAAGTATGCTCCGAAATCAGGAACGGAGGAACAGAAGCTGTAACCGGTTTCTTCCTTCGGGTATCTCGAGTCATAGATGCCGACGGTGATGAACTCCTCGCCGTCTATTACCTTCGTGCCGACAAAGAGGGTGTAGTAGCCTTTCTCGTAATTTGAGCCGATGACATTTTCCGATGTGTTCGTATAGGAGTCCGTGCAGCGGAAGCCCCATTTGACAAGAAGGCGGCAGTAAGCCGAGAGCGGTCTTGAAACCTTTGCCGAGGCTGCGCTCATGCTGTAATAATAGACGGCACCGTCGCTTGCGGAAGAACTACGGAGGGAGACTCCAAAGCATTTTCCAAAGTCGGGTATTTCGGCAAATGAAGAATATGCGATCTCTGAAGCGGGAGCTTGCAGCCGATATATCATTATCGAAACGGTGTCTGTCTTGATGTTCAAACTTATGCGGATCTCGGTCAGGTCCTTAACAAAATAATACTCGGTTCCTTCGTCTTTTTTTAAATATTGCGAAAACGTAAATCCCCACTTTTTAAGCAGGCTGCCGTATATTACATCCAATCGGGGATCCGCGGCCGATAAAGCGGACAATTTGTACTCATAAAGCAAACAGTCACCTTTCAAAGTGGTGCTTTTGGCTTTTACGCCGAAGTATGCGCCCAAATCGGGGACAGCGGTATTTTCGGCATATCCTGCTTCGAGCGCCGGGTATGTTTTTTCCGCCGCTTCCGAAACCGTAATGTCGATAACGACGTACTTCGTTCCGCTGGAGCCTGTGGAGGTGGCCACCGTTACGGACACCCCGTCTTTTTCATATTTGTTGTCGCCGGCGCTGAAGCCCATTCTTGTAAAACCGAACCTTTCGAGCAGGGCGCAGTAACTCGAGACGGCGTCAGACGGCAAAAGGGAGGTCTTATAATAATAGAAACGGCGGTTTTCTGCCTTTTCAACAATATCGCTGTCGCGCACTCCAAAGTAATTGCCGAAGCTGGGTACCTCGGCGCTGAAGGAGAATGGCGTCTGCTTTCCGGAAGTGGCGTTATTGGAGAAAAGAGTATAGGAGCTCCGGGAAAGACTGTTAATATATTTCACTGGTACCGAAAAGTTTATGTAGTTATCGTTCTCGATTCCGGCCGTGGTAACGCCGATTACAAAGCCGAACCTGTCGATCAGGGCGCCGCCGCTGCTCCCATGGGCAACCGGCGCGTCGCTCTGTATGTAATCGTGGCCGTAGAGAGTCCTGTTAAGATACGAAACCATACCCTTGGACATCGTGTTTTCAAGTCCCTCGGGGCTTCCAATGGCATAGACCTGCGAGCCGACCTTCAGGCTGTCGGAGTAGCTCAGCTCGACTGTCGGAAAACCTTCGCCCTCGACCTTTATGAGCGCAAGGTCTTTTTCAGTATCGTAATCATATACGCCGAGAACCTTGTGCTCCTTGCCGTCGGCGGTCTTGATAAAGGCGGACTTCGCTCCCTCGATAACGTGGAAGTTTGTTACAGCCATACCGCTGCCGTCGATAAAGAAGCCGCTGCCCGTTGAATAGCTTGAGTCGGAGCCATAGTGTACTTCGATATAAAAGATCGCGGGGGAGCATTTTTCGTAAACTTCCTCGGCGCTGAGCTCGATCGGAGAAAGCAATGATGTAAGTCCCGTTGCTTTTACAGCATCTGGCTTTACCGCTCCGCACTCATTAAGCGCAGCGAGGAGCGTAGTTGCGGAGCCCTTTAGCCTTCTAGAGAGCGCGCCGAAGGATATGACAGCGGCGTCGCCTCTGGTAAACTTTGTTTTTTGGTCATTATAAGAGCCGTCGGTAAGACCGATCGCGTCAGAAAGCGTCCAGGCGGAATCCCACTGGAAATCCGCTCCCGAAGTATAGCCAAGCGCACGGAGCACGAAGGTCAGATACTGACTGGCCGTGACGCCTTCGTTGCTGCCAAAGGTACTATCGCCTGTGCCTTCCGTAAGGCCGCTTTGGTAGGCATAGCCAACATAGGGTTCGGCCCAGCCTTCAACGTCATGGAAAGGCGTATTCCAGCTTCCTGCCCTAGCCTCGTTTTCCTTTCCCAGGAGACGTACAAGCATGACTACCGCTTCAGCTCTCGTAGGGGTGCGGTCAAGATCAAAAATCGGCGTTCCATCGGGATTTGAGCCCGTGCCTTTGAAAAGCCCTAGCCTATACAGAGTTTCCGCCGAATTGTTGGCCGAATTGCCATATGCGGCCGATGCGGGAATAAAGGAAAGCAGAACGACGAAAACCAGCAGAAACGATACGATACGTTTTTTCATTAATCCATAGCCCCCAAAAGATAAGCGAATCCTACTATACAGCTACTATACAGGAAAAAGAGAGGAAGGTCAACGGCGAGAAAAGGAGATATGACTGTTATTGAGGTGTTTTAAGTTCCAATCTCTCTTCCAATAGATAATTACATGAATAAGGTCGTTTGGTTGGACAAAAATCCGGCAAGCAGCCACTGCTTGCCGGATTCCTTTACTATTGCGCTACCTCAACTATTGACATAGAGCCTCTTTTTCATGCTTTGACCGTCTTAACTCGTGAGAAAGCCGTTAATATTAAAAAACATAAAGCAGCGGCATTAAATCGTTAATGGTCAGGTAATCCGCTGGAGAAGTTATTTTTTCTATCTTGGTATCAACAATGTTGATTTTAGCCTTGAGTTCAAAGGCTTCATCCGGCACCGAGATCGAAAAGCCCATATTATAGGACTTGGCGGCGCTGTCTTTGCCTAAAGTGACTGTCATGGTCATATTGGAAATCTTATCTTCTTTTTCAAGGTCTGCGGTGAACTCCGAGGCTGCTTTTTTCAATTCAGCTATAAGCTCGTCACGGCTGAGGCCGTCGACGTCTATATCCATACTGTCGAATGCGCCGGGAACGGATTTATTATACTCGATCATGGCATCTGCGTATTCGCCGGCGTTGGCATCAATATCCTTGACGACTGCTTTCGCGATATCAATGATGTCGGGGGTTTTCATAGTCAGAGTATAGGTGTCGCCGTTGGCAGCAAAGCTTTCCTCCTTAAGGGAGTTCTTTAATACGCCCGAAACGCGGCTCAACAGCGCCGTACATTTCGGTATGCTCTCTGGCTTAATCGGGTATGAGGAATTTGGTATGGCCTGTCCGGTAAGAGAGGAAAGCTCCTCTAAGCTCGTACCGAAATAGTCCGATTTAAAAAGCGAAGAATATTGGACTGCTGAAGATCCACCCTGCATTGACATCATAAAGTCAAAAATTGTATGGAAGTTAATATATACTTTTTGGTCGTCGGCCAAAAAATCCGTAAGCTTAAATTTGGTTTCTCCCTTAGAACCTGAAATGGTGGCTGAAATATCCGCAGCAAGCTGCTTATTCTCAGGGGAAGAGGAGCCGGATATATCCAGCTTGAGATTCGAAATATCACCTAAAATACCGGCTTGCGCAAAGTCCTTCGAGGCATCGGCGGGTATCTTCATGTCGATTGAAGCGGTATACTTTGATTCCTTGACATCTTTAAGGCTGGCGGCAGCCTCGAAAAACAAATCCTTTGCAGTGGGAGCGGGAGTGGGGGCCGGCTTCTTACCGCAACCTACAACCGCGCTGATGAGCATAAGAGCGCACAAAAACACTGAAACTAGTCTTTTTTTCATTATTACGTTATTACGTCCTTCCTAAAAATTAAATTTGGTATGCACACACAATTGATAGTATAAATTGTCACTTTTGAAATGTAAAGCAAATAAACAAAAAATAAAGCAAAAAATTGTGCAAGTTTGTGGGAATTTCGGCATTTATGGGGTAAAACAGCTAAGGGGCTGCAGTTGGTAATTGCTGCAACCCCTTTAGTTTATTTTAAGAGTGCTGCCATTACAGCAGCGGCTCGCCTTCCTTATTGAAAAGCGGCAGCGGAGCAATAAAGCTTATGTCGCTGCGCTTCATCGCGTCGCCCTCCGCGAGTACGGCCATCTTTGCGGCAATTATGCCGCCTGCGGAATTTACGAGCTTTTCAAGGGCACGGAGAGATTCACCGGTAGAGATAACGTCGTCGACGATAAGCACACGCTTGCCGCGCATCATGTTTGCGTCTTCTCTATCAAGAAACAGGTGCTGCACCCCGTCGGTGGTTATGGATTTTACAATGACCTGAAGAGGATCAACCATATAAAGCTTCGGATGCTTTCTGGCTATAAAATACTTTCTGCCGCTCTGGCGAGACATTTCATAGGCCAGGGGTATACTTTTCGCTTCGGCTGTTATTATATAATCAAATTCCGGGGCCGCCTCCAACAACAGCCTTGCGCTCGATTCGGTAAGCTCTACATCACCGAACATATTCAACGCGCCTATGTAGAGATTATCCGTTATCTCGCATAGCGGAAGGCTGCGCTTTATCCCGCCTATATCTATCTGATAAGCTTTCATCATTATTCCTCCAAGAATAGTATACAGTACCGTAAGGTTAAGTGAAAGTTGAGAACCGTATTCAACTTCTGCTTATGCTTGACATAAATTCAATGAATGGGTACACGGTGGTGAAAATTGCAGGGCATAAGAACATCTTTAGCCTATGGTAGACAGTGAAACAAGGTCTGTTGTCTGTTATCATCTTTCGCCGCACTGAGACAGCCCACAAACATTTTCCTTGTTATCTGAGCTAACCATAGAAAGCCAGATAAACAGCATTTACATTATACTATTTGCTCCTAAAAAGTCAATTTTAAGCGCAAAAATTATGGCTGCTTCCTTAGAAGCCATCTGCCTGCAATTATCGGTTGACAAACGTGGCGGAATATTGTATCTTATTAAAGCACAGGATTAGCAAAAATACATGAGCATGAAAAATTAAATCTTGGAAGCGTATCGAAGTGGTCATAACGGCCCTGACTCGAAATCAGGTAGGCGGCAACGCCTCGTGGGTTCGAATCCCACCGCTTCCGCCAAAAAGTCCGGTAACCATGCGGGTTTGCTGGACTTTTTCTTTTTGTTCAAGCTATAATTTTATGGCCATTTTCCGTGTTAGAACT
>JAJUHS010000113.1 GCA_029267755.1 Clostridiales bacterium | reverse complement strand
CTGAGAGCTTTGTCAAGAGTCCGTCCGGCCGCCCGCTGCCATGCCTATCATTTCCTCCGCGTGCCTCAGGCTTGCTTCCGTAATCTGTTCTCCGGAGATAATCCTTGCAACCTCTTTAACCCTTTCGGCGTATCCGAGACTTCTTACCGTAATATCTGTACGCGCACCGTCAATATTCTTTACTACCTTCAAATGTGCATCCGCGTATGCCGCAACCTGCGGAAGGTGCGTCACCGAAATGACCTGACGGAACCTTGCTACCTCGCGGAGCTTTGCTCCCACCTTTTGCGCCGCCTTGCCGCTGACACCGCTGTCCACCTCGTCGAAGATGAGCGTTCCTATCTCGTCGTTTTCGGCAAGCACTGTCTTCAGCGCAAGCATAATTCTGGAAAGTTCGCCGCCGGAGGCTATTTTGCTTATCGGCCTTAAATTCTCTCCTGGATTTGTGGACATCTCAAAGGATATAACGTCAGCGCCCGTAGAATCCAGCTCCTTTTCGGAAAATATTATGTCAAGCCTGACCTTAGGCATATCAAGCTCCTTAAGCTCTTCCAGAATTCTCTTCTTAAGGCGGTCCGCCGACTCCTTTCGCCGCTCCGTAAGCTCGGCCGCAAGCTTTTCGCACTGTGCCCTCTTTGACTCCATCTGCTGTGTCAACTTTTGTATCTTGTCGTCGGCGTACTCTATGTTGTCGAGCTCCGTTTTGCACTTATGGAGATACTTTAGCATATCGGAAACTCCGCCGCCATACTTTCGGGAAAGCCTGTTTATCGTTCCGAGCCTTATTTCAATGCGGTCATACTCTTCCGGCGAATATTCAAGCGCGTTTTTCATGTCCCTAAGCTGCTCCAGGATATCTCCGGCATCGCTCCGAAGCCGCGCAACGCTTTGAACAAGCATCTGCCCGTATTCGCTTACCCCTCTCAGAGCACCCGACATAAGGATGTGCTCCGCCTCCATGATTCCCGCGTAAATTCCGTCGCTGTCGTCGTCACCGTTAAAAATCAAAAACGCGCGCTCGACACAATCCATACGCTTCGCAGCGTCCTTCAAAAGGTTGCGGCGCGCCTCAAGGCCCTCGTCCTCTCCGGCTTTAAGATTTGCCCGCTCAAGTTCCTCGATCTGGAACGTAAGAATATCCTTCCTGCGCTCCTTCTCCGCCTCGTCCATATTGAGGCTTTCTATTTCCCTCAGTATTTCGCGGTACTGCCCGTAGGCTTTCCGGTAAGCGTCATATGTAATTTCCCCGAAGGTGTCTAAGAATTTGAGCTGATAATCCCCGTCGAATATCTGAAGGCTGTCGTGCTGTCCGTGGATGTTTAGTATCTCACGTCCTAATGCCTTAAGCTGGGCAACCGTCACAGGGATTCCGTTTACGCGGCAGGTATTCTTGCCGTCCGCTGAAAGCCTGCGCATTATAAACAGGTTTCCTTCTTCGTCGGGGGCTATTCCGCTTTCCTCAAACCATGAAAGGCTGGGCGGCAGCTCGCAGAACACGGCCGATACCACGGCACTCTGAGCCCCGGTTCTGATAAGCTCCCGCGAGGTGCGCTCTCCGAGCACAGCGCCGATTGCATCGATGACTATCGACTTTCCCGCGCCGGTCTCGCCGGTCATTACGTTGAGCCCGCGCGAAAATTCTATATCCGCTTTTTCAATCACGGCAATATTTTCTATATGCAGCATCGTAAGCATACCCGCACCCCCGTAAAATTATTTATAAAATTGCGTGTATCTCTTCGCAGAACTGCCTAGCGCTTTCCGAATCCTTCATTGCGAGGAACGCGGTGTCGTCTCCCGCCAACGTCCCGACGAGGTTTTTTATCTGCATCCCGTCGATCGCCGAGCAGGCTGCCGAAGCGAGACCGGGCAAGGTTTTAATAACCACTATATTCTGCGCATAGTCAAACGAAGTAAGGCATTCCTTAAGTATTGTTTTAAGACGCGCGCTGCTGTTTGTAATCTCGCTTTTTACAGGCGCGACATAGCGGTAGCGTCCTCCCTCCGATAGCTCCTTCACAAGCCGCAGCTCCCTGATATCTCGCGATACTGTTGCCTGTGTGCTGTTATATCCGTTTTTCTTAAGCGCCTCGATAAGCTGAAACTGGTTTTCAATTTCATTTGCTTCAATTATTTTCAGTATTGCATCCTGTCTAGAGGCCTTCATTTTAGGAACTCCTTTCAGATTTGATCGCCGCCGAGCTTTTGGTTCACTATTTCATAAAAGCTCCTGTTCAGTACGCGGACAAGCTTTGTTTTATGATCTGATTTCGTAATTTTTATACTGTCCCCGCCGGACAGCTTTATAGATTCCGTGCCGTCGAGCGACAAAAAGGCGGTTTTGCCGTGAAGCGGCCAGATTTTTATAGTAACCTCTGATCCGCTTGAAAGCACAAACGATTTGGCTTTTAAATCATGGGCACAAATCGGCGTCAGAATAAGGTTTTCCGCCGACGGTTCAACAATCGGTCCGCCCGCCGACATTGAGTAAGCAGTGGAGCCTGTCGGAGTCGCGAGTATAAGCCCGTCGCCGGAGAAAACAGATATCTGCTTATCCTCACAATATACGGCAAGATCTATTATTCTTCCGACGTTCCCCTTTGCAACCACCGCGTCGTTAAGCGCAAAATCGCTGAATATGGTCTTTCCACCTCGCTCCACCTCGGCACGCAGCATCATTCTCTGGTCGAGGAAGCATCTGCCGTTTATCGCGTCAATGACTTTCCTGTATTCGGAAGCTTCAAGATCGGCCAGAAAGCCCATGCGCCCCACATTGATCCCCAAAATGGGCACATCGTTTTCGGCCGCGGCTTTCGAGGCATGCAGAATTGTACCGTCGCCGCCAAGGCAAATCAAAAGCTCGGCTCCCCTGAGCGCTTCCTCAAGCGGAACAAACTTTATGTCATCAGGTAGGGCGTTACCGTTGTCGCAGAAAAGAAGAGCGTTTTTAAGCTTAATACCCATTCCTTCCATAAGCTTGCCGACAGAACGTGTATAGAAAAAGTCCGCATCCCTGCGTGGGTTCGTACACAGCACTATATTCTTCAATCCGCTTTCTCCTTCTCTGTATCAAGTTCGCTGTGGGACGCTTCAACAATAGCAGCTATATCAATTTTTTCATTGGCCCCTCCGCCGAGATAACCCAAATACTCTATATTACCCTCAGGGCCCTTGACAGGCGAATATGTCAGCCCTTTTACGGAAAAGTCGTTTTCGGCGGCATACGCAAGGAAGCTTTCCAACACCTCGGCATGCACCGCCCTGTCCCGGACGACGCCCTTTTTGCCGACCTTGTCCCTCCCGGCCTCAAACTGCGGTTTTATAAGGCAGACTATCTCCCCTTCCGGCTTAAGAAGCCGCCGCACCGCAGGAAGTACTATTCTAAGGGAAATAAACGATACGTCAATTACCGCGAGATCTATCGGCTCCGGTATCTGCTCCCTTGTGACATATCTTATATTTGTACGCTCCATAGCAACCACCCTCGGGTCGTTCCTGATTGTCCATGCAAGCTGTCCGTACCCGACGTCGACCGCATACACCTTAACGGCACCGCCTTTTAAAAGGCAGTCGGTAAAGCCGCCGGTCGAGGCTCCGCAGTCAATGCACACCTTGCCTTCCGGATTTACTCTAAAATGCTTCAAAGCCTTCTGCAGCTTCAGCCCTCCGCGGCTAACGAACTCCAGCGACGTACCCCGGAGCTCAATTTCACAGTCCTCGTCGACGGGCGTTCCAGGCTTGTCCATCCGCTGGCCGTTTACAAAGACCCTTCCGCTCATTATTTCGGTTCTTGCCCTTTCCCGGCTCTCCGCAAGCCCCTTCCGGTAAACAAGAATATCTATTCTGATTTTACTCATGTGCCGCTCCCCCGAAGCAGCTTTTCCGCCTCTTCCGCAACGCTTTCACCGTCTATGCGGCAGTATTTATACAGCTCCTTCATGCTTCCCTGCGGAATAAACCTGTTGCCTATGTTCTGAAGCCTGTGTTTCTCAGGCAGGCAACCGCGCCCTGCGAGCTCCATAACTATCCTTCCTCCAACCGAGCCCTCGCTTATGCACTCTTCCGCGACTAAAAGGCACCTAGTTTTAGATACTGACTTGATTATCGGCTCAATATCCAGAGGGAGTATCCGCCCAATCTTAAGCACTTGGGCACCGATTCCACGCTGTTCAAGAATATCGGCCGCATGAAGGGCGGAATTCACCATTGTTCCGTAAGCCACTATGGTTATATCCCCGCCTTCCCTTAAAATAACTGTATCAACACCCTCGTCGCCAGTATAGCGGCCTTCCCTGCCTCTGGGGTAGCGCACCGCGACTGGGCCGTTTACTTTATAAAGCGCGTATTCGAGCATGGTTTTAAGTTCCTTCCTGCTGGCGGGACACAGAATCGTCATGCCGGGCACACCGGAGAGAAAACTGACGTCAAAAATGCCGTGGTGCGTTTCTCCGTCTTCGCCAACCAGCCCCGCCCTGTCGACCGCAAAGACAACGTGAAGCTTTTGTATCGCGACGTCGTGCAAAAGCATGTCGTACGCGCGTTGAAGGAAGGTGGAATAAACCGCAAAAACAGGAATAAGCCCCTGTTTTGCCATCCCGGCCGCCATAGCCGCTGCATGCTGCTCTGCAATCGCAACGTCGAAAAATCTCTTCGGATACTTACGCGCAAAATTCGTAAGCCCTGTGCCGGACTCCATGGCCGCCGTTATCGCGCAGATACGCTCGTCCTTTTCGGCGAACCCACATATGGCTTCCCCAAAGCTGTCCGAAAAGCTGTCCGAGGGGCTCTCCCCTATTCCTGTTTCAGGATCGAATTTTCCAACGCCGTGATAGTCGTTCGGCGCTTCCTCCGAAAATGAATAACCTTTTCCTTTTACAGTAGTCACATGAATAAGAACCGGAACCTTCAGGTTTTTGGCCCATCTCAGATAATTGGTAAGCTTTTGTATGTCGTGTCCGTCCACCGGCCCCATATACTGGAACCCCATCTCTTCGAATACCGTACAATGCAAAATTGCTTCTTTAATCAGGGTTTTTAGCTTATGCGTAAAACGGTATAACGCCTTGCCGCCCGGAATAATGCCGGTTACCCGCCTGTACCAGAGCTTGAACGAGTAGTATGCGGGCTTTATGCGCTGATGCGACAGAAGGCTTGCCATACCACCGACGTTTTTGGTAATCGACATTCCGTTGTCGTTGAGAATGACCACCAAAGGCTCGCCGCTTTCTCCGGCGTCGTTCAGCGCCTCGTATGAAAGCCCTCCGGTCAGCGCGCCGTCGCCTATAAGCGCAACCACGTCATAGTCTTCGCCCAGAAGTGTCCTCGCCCGCGCCATACCGAGGGCAACTGAAATCGAATTTGAAGCGTGCCCGGCAACGAACGCGTCATGGACGCTTTCGCACGGCTTCGGAAATCCTGAAATACCGCCTAGCTTGCGCAAATTCTTAAACGCTTCGCGTCTTCCGGTAAATATTTTGTGCACATAACACTGGTGCCCGACGTCAAAAATCAGTCTGTCCTTCTCCGTGTTATATACGAGGTGTATGGCGGTAAGCAGCTCTACCGTACCCAAATTGGACGCAAGATGGCCGCCGGCAGATGAAACACTGTCGACTAAAAATTCTCTCAGCTCCTTACACAGCTGATTTAGTTCGCCTTTATTGAGCTTAGAAAGATCCTCCGGCGAATTGATGTTTTCCAAAATGCTCACAATTTCCTACCTTGATTTTCTTAAATTAGCCATGTCATTTTACCAAACAAAAAAGCATTTTACAATAAAAATATTCATTATATTCATATGTTTAATGAATATTTACAATTGTCTGATCCTGCTTTGTTTGCGCTTCGTATTATTCCGTGGCCTCACCGACTTTTTTCGAGGGATTCTTTTCTATTTTATGCTTATAATTTACTTGCTGTATACAGGCTCAGAAAGGATAAGTACATATGATGAAAAAATCCGAGCTTTTTCAGGACGTATATCTGGATTTCAGAAAAATATTGCGTTCCCAGAACGGGCTTGTAAATAAGCAGCTTAAAAAGATACTGCAGGACAATACCGTTTCCGAAACCGAAAAGATTGCCTGTGCGATAGTGATTTATAACGAATATGTATCAATAACGCATACCGCGGCGATAACCGAAATTTTAAGCCGCTTTATAGTTGTT
>JAJUHS010000011.1 GCA_029267755.1 Clostridiales bacterium | reverse complement strand
TATTCTCCTGCGGGCAACGCGAAGGTATCATACTTAACGGTCGGAAAAGCCTCACGCTTTATCATGGCCGTCACAGGGTAACTCTGGCCGCGCTCCCTTACGACTTCCTCTGCGCATAAGGCCAGCGCATCTGTGTTTCCGGATATAATTTTTTCAGCCTCCGCCTTATCGGCGCAACCGTCTAGAAGGCCGCTAACCTTGTTAAGCACTGCGTCACGCACCGCTAGCTTAAGGTTCTGGTCCTCCTCGCTGTCGGAGTTGGCAACTACATGCAGCCTGATAAGATTCTCAGAAAGCTCCCTGCGCTCCGCTGAAGCCGCTCCCGCAAATACGGAAAGAATGATAGCTATAAGAAGCGCAATTTCCCAAGTTTTAATTTTCATAAGTAAAAAACCACCATACTATGTAATTTTAATCACAGTATCGGCAGTTTTTTTACTTTTTATACATCTATTTTTCCAATTGTTTCAGAAATAAAGCATTCTCGGTATTGGAGCCTTAATTGCTCCCAAGCTTTTTTTGCCACTTCTGCGTCGCCGAACAGCCCGAAGACTGCGGAGCCCGTGCCCGTCATCGAGGCGCCGAGCGCACCCATGTCGATAAGCCTTGATTTTATTATGGATATCTCCGAACAGCGCGGAGGCAGCACATCCTCAAAAACGTTGTATAAATGATGCGCGAGATCCGCTATGCTCCCCTTTTCGATGGCCTTAATTATTCCATTGGTGTCCGGTCTGTTTTTTATCACAGCTGAGTCTATGGCCTTAAAAAGCTCGGGTGTGGAAATTGGAAAAGGCGGCTTGCATATAACGATCCAGCACCTTGGAACCGGCGGAAGCTCGGTCATAATCTCTCCTCTTCCCCTGCACAGGGCGGTGCCTCCTGCGACGCAGAAGGGCACATCCGAACCAAGCTTTAACGCCATGGCTTCAATCCTTTTCCTGCCGAGCCCCGCGGAGAACCCTTCGTTCAAAGCGCGCAGCACGGCAGCCCCGTCCGTACTTCCGCCGCCCATGCCCGCGCATATAGGTATGCGCTTTTTCAGTTCTATCGTACCGCCAGGAAGAGGGATGCCGATTTCCTCAAAAAATAGCTTCGCCGCTCGGACGGCTATATTTTTGTCTCCCTCCGGAAGGTAATGCAGATTCGTTTTTGCAATCAAACCGTCCCCGTCGCCATTTAAACGAATGCAAATATCGTCGCACAGGCTAATGCTCTGCATAACGGTCAGCACCTCGTGATAACCGCCTTCTAGCCTGCCCGTGACGTCGAGCCCCAGATTAAGTTTTGCGTAAGCTTTAACGCGAAGCTCCTTCATACGGTGCCTCCCGTATTATTTTATTTTCCTGCACTCCAGATAAAATCTCTTATCGTTGGAACCGCCCATAGAAAAGGTTTTTCTCGGCAGCGCCCCGTCCTCAATAATCGACAGAAAAAAGTTGTCCTTGTCTATTGCCGGAAGTATGAAGCCCAGTCTGTTCGGCTTTCTTGAAAGCTTAACAACGACGTCGTCTCCGTGAACGAAGTCTATCCTGCCACCGACCTTTGGGACATATTCATCGAGGAACTTTGTAAGCGCGCCTACAGCGAGAGCGCCGTTTGCTTTAGGAATACTTATTATTCCGGCGTTTTCCCCGTAAGTCAGAACTATCTCGTGGTCGCCGCCCTTGCCCATGTGCGAGCCGGAAAAAAAGTCCAGCATTGCCTCTACCATTGCCTCCGGGTCCACGTCGAACACCACGCGGTTTATCGGCTGGAACTCCAGCGCCTCGGTCCTGATGTTGATAATTTCAACAAGCGCATAGCGAGCCGGGTGTGTTTTTCGCTCCTCCTCTGAAAGAGAAGGCTTGAGCTTTTCCCAGCAAACCTTTGCTGTAGCGAGCGAGTGGTTCCCGTCCCCCGTCGCGAACACCATTGTGGGTTCGCCGCTGAGGCCGTAGCGTCTGTTGAAGCTCTCGCTGTCGGCTAGCGCTGCCACCGCGTCTTTTATACTTTCCGCTAGCTCTCCGTTTACGCGGTAACCGGTTATATGACCGCCCTTTTCCATAAGCTCGAAGTCGTATAGCTTTGGAAGCCCATCCTTCTTTGCCGCGAGAGGTTCAATTATCGTCTCCTGAGGGTCGTCCGCGAGAACCAGAACGTGCGTAAGCTCAAGAGGCGCGTCCTCTCGAAGTCTGATGCGGACAGGCAGCTTTTCCATTACCGTACCTTCCGTCGCCCTGACCGCCGGCTTTTTATCTTCAGCGAAATCATAGCACTCGAGGTCAAGCGCACCCACCAGACCGCGGCGTACCTTTCCGTTATAAAGCTTTCGTTCGACGTAAATATAAGAATCCTTACAGACCCGGAACACTCCCCTTTCAAGGTAGTCCGCCATGGTGTCCTTTTTATCCGAGATCATTTCATCGAGATTCGGATCCTTATACATATGCTCCGGGAGCATCATACGGAGTGTGCTGGGATCCTTCCCTATGAATTTATCCACATGCTCCCAGTATTCCGGCTCCGAGGTATGCTGATCGCAGGCAACGACGCTCCATTTTGTCATATCGCAGCCGCTCGGCAGCAGGATGTCCGTAGGTATAAAAAGGTCCCTGTAATTGCTTCTCTCCATTACTGCTTCTATTCCTATCCCAATTTATTGTTTATCAAAAAGCCTACCCATAAGCTCTACGCCGACTCCAATCATCGGTCCCTTAAGACCGTTCGCCTCGCTGTATTGAAGCCCGGAGCCGCCGCTTTTGCGGCTGTCGTAAAGTATGTACGGAACCGCATCCCCGTCATGGCCTCTTGTGGATGTCAGCGTCTTATGGTCGCTTAAAATGAGCATCCGGTAGTCATAACCCGCAGCCTTGAGCTTCTCGCAGAGAGGGCCGACAACTCTTGAATCCAGATATTCTATGGCCTTGATCTTGCCTTCCGTATCACCGTTGTGCGTACACTCGTCCGGCGCCTCGACATGCACCGCGACAAATTCTGCGCCCTTATTCAGAACGTCCATCGCTGCGTCCACCTTGCCCTCGAGATTGGTGTCGAGTTCGCCGGTAGCCCCCTCTACGCTTATCATATCGAGTCCCGTAAGCGCCGCTATGCCGTGGCAGAGCGGAACCGCGCTTATTACGCCTCCTGCTTTCCCGTAATGCTCTGCAAAGCTTGGAAGCTTGACGGCGGTGCCCTCGGCCCAGAACCATATTCCGTTCGCGGGCAGCTTTCCCTCCGCCCTGCGCTTTTCGTTTAACGGGTGCTTATCTAATATTCTATGCGCCAAAATCATAAGCTGCTTTAAAACCTCGGCGTTTTCGCAGCCGCTTGGAAGAATTCCCCCGATCCTCTCTCCGAGGTGATCATGCGGCGGGGCAAGCTTTATTCCCCTTACGTCGGCAGACTTCTGCACCGCGATATGCCTGAAGGAATGTCCGGGATTAACGCTCATTCCGGCCTTCTCCGCCGCTGTCTTGAACTCGGGATTTTTGAAAAGCATCGTTATAATCTCATCAGAAAGTTCGCCCTCAATTGATCCCGCGCTGTGCGAGAGTATGCGTTTTTCCTCAAATGGCTTGTCGCAGTCTTCATATGAAACCATGTTGCAGCGGTAGGCAACATCACCGGGTTCAAGCTTAATTCCTGTCGCTGCCGCCTCCAGAGGCGCCCGGCCGGTGTAGCAGCACTTCGGGTCGCACCCAAAAATTGAAAGAATCGCCGTGTCGCTGCCGGCGGGCAGTCCCTCTGGGACGTTGAGTACGCTGCCCTGCTCGCCGTTCGCGGCGAGGTAGTCCATAACCGGTGTTTTCGCATATTCTATCGGCGTTTTGCCGCCGAGCTCAGGCACGGGGTTATCCGCCATGCCGTCTCCTATAACAAGTACATACTTCAAATTTGCCATATCCTTTACAAGCTTTTTATAAACCTTTCAATGCGTATAAGGGCCTCCTGGATATCTGCGACAGAGGCGGCGTAGCACATACGAACAAACCCCTCTCCTCCGGGTCCGAACGCAGTTCCCGAGATGACTGCCACCTTTTCGCTTATGAGCAGCCTTTCGCAAAATTCGTCTGAGCCGAGCCCAGTGCTCTTAATGCAGGGGAACACATAAAACGCGCCCCTCGGCTCGAAGCAGTCGAGCCCCATCCTGCACAGCTCGGAAACGAGGAACTTCCGCCGTCTGTCATACTCGTTATGCATCATCTCAATATCGGCGTCGCCCTCGCGCATTGCTTCGATAGCGGCGTATTGGCTTGTGGTCGGCGCGGACATTATTCCGAACTGGTGCAGCTTCGTAAGCTGCGATATAACAGGTCTTGGTCCGCAGACATAACCGAGCCTCCAGCCCGTCATCGCGTGACTCTTTGAAAATCCGTTTACTACGATTGTTCGCTCGCTCAGCCCTTCGATATTCGCGGGCGAGGTGTGCTTCAGTCCGTATGTTAGCTCGGCATAGATTTCGTCCGAGAGAATAATTATATCTGTACCCTTAAGTACGTCTACCAGCGCTTCGAGATCTTTGCGCTCCATTATTCCGCCGGTGGGGTTGCAGGGATACGGCAGGACAAGCATCTTGGTCTTCGGCGTAATAGCGCTTTTAAGCTCCTCCGGCGTCAGGCGGAATTCGTTTTCTCGCTTTGTCTGAAGCAGGACTGGCACGCCGCCGGAAATGGTCACGAGTGCGTTATAGCACACGAAAGAGGGAACAGGTATGATAACTTCGTCACCCGGGTTTATGAAAGCCCTTAACGTAAGGTCGATAGCTTCGCTGCCCCCGACGGTTACGAGTATTTCCCCTGCGGGATCGTAGCTCAGATCAAAGCGTCGCTTCAGATAGGCCGAAATTTCTTTTCTCAATGTCAGCATACCGGAGTTGGACGTATACTTCGTATGGCCCTTTTCCAGCGAATAGATGCCCGCGTCGCGTATGTGCCAGGGCGTAACAAAGTCCGGCTCTCCTATGCCGAGCGATATGGCATCCTTCATCTCCTCCAGAATGTCAAAGAACTTTCTGATTCCCGAAGGTGCTATCTTCTGTATCCTTTCAGATAAAATTGAATTGTAGTCCATCAGACGAACAGCACCCTTTCTTCCTGCTCAACCTGCTTTGTAAACAGGCAATGCTTTTCCTTGTATTTCTTCAAAATAAAGTGCGTGGCCGTGGACGTAACACCTTCAATTGTTGAAAGGCGAGCGGCAACAAACTGGGCCACTTCCTTCAGGCTCTTTCCGGAAATAATGACCGTGAGATCAAAGGCGCCGGACATAAGATAAACGCTCTCCACCTCGTCATACTGATATATCCTTTCGGCAATGCGATCAAAGCCATCCCCGCGCTGCGGGGTCACCTTAACCTCGATCAAAGCCGTCACAAAATCCTCTCCAGCCTTATCCCAGTCCACAAGCGCCTGATAGCCCAGTATTACCTTATCCTCCTCGTACTTAGCTATTGCCGCTTCTACCGCCGATTCTTCCATATCCAGCATCGGCGCGAGCTGCTGCGCCGTATATTTGGAGTTCTGTTCCAGAAGCTTTAAAATTTCATTCATTTCATTTCCCCCTTGCGGTAACTTTTGACATAAAGCTGCCCGATCAATTTTAAGAAGTATTCTATCACACTTTTATAATAATTCAAACACAAATTATAAGCTAAATGCAAAATGAATAGATTTGCTTCTCATGGGAATATTAATCATGTATCTACGCAACCAGCCAATATTACACGGAGGTAAAAACATGATAATGGATAAAATTTCCCTAATCCTGGTGATTATCGGCGCACTCAACTGGGGCGGCATCGGCATCTTCGGTTTTGATACCGTTGCATACATCTTCGGCGGCCAGAACGCGACTGTAAGCCGCGTCATATACACGCTTGTGGGACTTGCCGGAGTCTGGTGCATTTCACTTCTGTTCCGTGAACGCGAGCACGCCGACGAGGTATAAAAAGTGAGAAAAGAGAGAGGGGGGGAACTCCCCTCTCTTTTATTATTCTCCCCAATGTAGAAAGGCTCATCTCACCGCCTCCCGTAGTACGCCAGAAGAAGGTTGACCACCTCGTCATAGCTCTGAATTCCCGCTTCTTGGCCGTTGTCTTTAAGGAAGTTGTCATAGGCCTGGTCGGACATTTCCGAAATCTTTGTTTCGTATCGCGCCCAATACTCGTTGTTTGACTTCAGATCGGCTGCAACCTCTTCTGAAAGCATATAGTAGACTTCCTTAAATCTGTCGTAGTCCCTTGCGTAAAGCTCGTTCGACAAATAAATATATCCGAGAAGCCAGCCCGAATACTCGTATTCGGCCTTCCCGCTCGTAACGCAAGCGGTAATTGCGGCGAAGTTCGCCTCCTGCTCGGCCGCCACTCCGCGCTGGTGTGCCATCTCGTGAGCGATCGTCGCAGGTATAAAGCATCTTGGGCAATCAATGTTTATATTCGCCTCGGCAGTAAACGGAAAGTAGAAGCCGGTAAAATTGAGATAACTGAAAAAGCGCGAGGATACGAGCCTTTTGGGTTCCCGCTCAGGCGCAGAAAGAAATGGGAACTCCTTTTCCGCAGCAAAGTACAGACCACGGGTGTTGCCGAATATTTTGTCAAGCGGCTCGTTAAAAACTCCGTTTTCATCCCGGCTGACCAGAGTCCCTTTTTCGGTTGCCTTCTCGGCGAACAGCTTGGTTATGCGGTAGAGCTCGTCTACCGTACCGCCCTTTGCGTCCAAGCCGCTCTTATCAAGAAACGTATCAGAGTAATAGGTCGTTCCGAGCATAAGGCACATGCCAAAATAAATCGTAACAACGGCGCAGAGAGCCCCCAGCGCCCTCCTGAAAAATATAGGGAGCTTTTCCCTTCCCTTTACTATGGCAACAACGGATGCTATAACATAATAAATCGAAAACAATATCGCGGCCGCAATCAAAAGCTCGGCCACCGAAAACGGTGCTAAACCGCAGACTGCGGACAGTGCCCGCTTCAGCGGAACAAGCGCGTCCGTCAGCATGTTCATGGCCGGACGCGATTGCTTAAGCGCGTGATAAATACCGGTTAAGCATAGCGCCACCGCAAGATAGATATAATACTTTATATACCTTTTCAAAAAATCACCTCTGGCGAAACGAGAACGCGGGCCATAGTGTTATTATACAGGATAGGCGTTTTTTATTCAATCCGTTTCCGTCTTTACATTATTTGCATTGGGATGTAGAATAAATTATTTAGGGGGGAATCCTTATGTATTTGGAAACTCCGTGGAGCAGATTTTACGGTGAAGTGCCTTCGACACTCAGCTATCCCGACTGCTCGATAGTGGAAACGGTATTGAATACCTCTGAAAAGTACCCGGAATTAACCGCTTACTCATTTTTGGGAAGGCGGACAAGCTTCCGGGATTTTGCCTCAAACATACGGATCATTTCCCTTGCTCTGCGCTCCCAGGGCATATTGCCCGGTGACAGGATTATGATCTGCATGCCTAACGTGCCGCAGGCCGTGGAATGCTTTTATGCCGTAAGCCTCGTCGGAGCCGTGGCAGTTATGGTACATCCGCTTTCGAGCGTAGGAGAAATAGAGTTTATTATAAAAAACTCAAAATGCCGTGCGGTTTTCACTTTGGATATGTTTCTTGATAAGTTTGCCGCCGCACATGAATTAAAGATCGAATTTATTGTAACGACCGCTATTGAGGATGCACTCGGTTTTTTAAAGCATAGGGTTTTAACCTTCAAGAAGATGTTCAAAGTAAGGCGTCTGTCCTTGCCCGCCATGCCCTGGAGAGAGTTCCTCCAAAGGGGCAAAAACCAGTCCGACTGCAAAATAGAGTTCAGCGCCGATTCTCCGGCCGTTATTCTTTACAGCGGCGGGACCACCGGCACCCCGAAGGGCGTGCTGCTTTCAAGCCGGAATTTTAATGCTCTTGCTCTTCAGACTCTGGCTATGAGCAACTGCCTCAAGGCAGGCGACAGAATGCTCGCCCTCATGCCGGTATTCCATGGCTTCGGCCTGGGCATTTGCATACACATGGCTCTTGTCGGCGGCTGCAGCTGCATACTGCTTCCTCGCTTCAATGCCGAAAGCTGCGCGGAGATTATAAAAAAAGAGCGGCCCAACTGCATTGTTGGAGTGCCTACGCTGTTTGAGGCGCTGATAGAGTGCGATAAGCTTAAAAACGCCGATCTCAGCTGCCTTAAAGGCGTATTCTCCGGAGGCGACAGCCTCCCCGCGGCGCTAAAAAAAAGCTGGGACGCCTTTCTTCTGGAACGCGGCGCGAAGGTGAGGATACGCGAAGGCTACGGCCTTACCGAGTGCGTGGCCGCGAGCTGCCTTACCCCATATAACTGCGAGAGAGAAGGCAGCATAGGCCTTCCCTTCCCCGATACGTTTTTCAAGATTGTCGGCATCGGCGGCACAGACGAGCTGCCTGCGGGAGAGGCGGGAGAAATCTGCATATCAGGCCCTACCGTAATGCTGGGCTACGAAAACAGACCTGAGGAAACCTCCGAAGCTCTGAAAACTCATTCCGACGGCCGCATATGGCTGCACACAGGAGACATAGGCACAATGGATGCAGACGGCTTCGTATACTTTAAGCAGCGCATAAAGAGGATGATAGTATCCTCCGGTTATTCCATATACCCCTCTCAGCTTGAGAGCGTGATCAACTCCTTTCCCGGAGTAAGAATGAGCTGCGTGGTGGGAGTTCCGGATCAGTATAGGCTCAAAAGGCCCAAGGCCTTTGTGGTTCTTGAGGACGGGGTCGTGCCGACCGAAAGGTTTAAGACCGAGCTTGAAGCTCACTGCCGGAGGAACATTGCAAAATACGCCCTGCCGAAGGACATAGAATTCAGGGAATCCCTGCCGCTGACTAAAATCGGCAAGGTGGCCTATACGGTTCTTGAGGCGGAAGCGGATAATTGATATATTGGAGGTAAAGCGTTGGACGCTTCTAAATTTCTCCCGATAAGCCGCGAGGACTTCAGGAAACGCGGCTGGGACTATTACGATTTTCTGCTTATAACGGGCGACGCCTATGTTGATCACCCCTCTTTCGGCACGCCCCTTATCGGGCGCGTCCTGGAAGCGGAGGGCTACCGCGTTGCGCTTTTGCCGCAGCCAGACTGGAGAGATACGAGGGCGTTTAAAGCTCTTGGGAGGCCAAGGCTGGGCGCAATGATTTCAGCCGGCAATCTCGACTCGATGGTGGCGCACTATACCGCCGCGAGGAAGCCCCGGAGCGAGGATTTTTACAGTCCGGGCAAAAAGGCCGGACTGCGCCCCGACAGGGCGTCAATTGTCTATTCCAACCGTGTTAAGGAAGCATTCCCGGACCTTCCCGTTATCATCGGCGGGCTTGAAGCCTCGCTTCGCCGCTTCGCTCATTACGACTACTGGGACGACAATGTCAGGCGGAGCGTCCTCGTTGACTCGAAGGCCGATCTTCTGGTATACGGAATGGGAGAACGGGCCTCACGGGAGATAGCCGCAAAGCTCGACAGAGGAGCTGCCGTAACCGATATGACCGACATCCGTGGCACCGCTTTTCTTGCGTCCGACGCGGACGCCTGCGTTTTTCCTTTTGTGGAATGCCCGTCCTGCGAAGCGGTGCGCGAGAGCAAAACTGACTACGCCGCCGCAACCAAAATACAATATGACGAGCATGACCCTATACGGGGAAAGGCCGTTATCCAGAGGCATGGCAACAGAGTGCTTATAGTAAATCCTCCGGCGATGCCGCTCGATACTGCGGAACTGGACGCGGTGGCTGCGCTGCCGTTTACGCGGGAGGCACATCCGATATATAGGGACATGGGCGGCGTTCCCGCGCTTGAAGAGGTACAGTTTTCCGTCATACACAATCGGGGCTGCTTCGGAGCCTGCAACTTCTGTTCTCTGGCCTTTCATCAGGGCAGAATGGTAACTTCCCGAAGCCACGAATCGGTCATAGCGGAGGTTAAGGGCTTTTTAAGCCATCCGGAATTCAAGGGCTACGTTCACGACGTCGGTGGGCCTACGGCTAACTTCAGGCACGTTTCCTGCCGGAACCAGCTTAAACACGGAATGTGCAAAAACCAGAGGTGTCTCTCCCCAACTCCCTGCAAAAATCTCGACGCCGACCACTCCGACTATCTTGCGCTTCTTCGCGAGCTGCGCGAGATTGAAGGGATTAAGAAGGTTTTTATTCGTTCAGGCATACGCTTCGATTATATGCTCAAAGACAAAAACGGCGAATTCTTTTCGGAGCTTGTGAAACACCATATAAGCGGACAGCTTAAGGTGGCTCCCGAGCACTGCGTCGACAGAGTCCTCGACTATATGGGAAAGCCGCATATAAGCGTATACGAGCGATTTCTTGAAAAATACCGGGAATTAAACGAGCGCTATGGTAAGGAGCAATTCGTGGTTCCATACCTGATGTCCTCGCATCCCGGCTGCACTCTTGAGGATGCGGTAAGGCTTGCCGAGTACCTGCACAAAAGTGGACGCCAGCCGGAACAGGTCCAGGACTTTTATCCTACTCCGGGCACTCTTTCAACCTGTATGTTCTATACCGGGCTCGATCCACGCACGATGAAGCCTGTTTATGTCGCTAGGACTTTCCACGAAAAGGCTCTTCAGCGCGCCTTGCTTCAATGGGCAAGACCCGAAAAGCACAAGCTCGTTATCGAGGCTCTGAAAGCTGCAGGGCGCGAGGATCTGATCGGCTACGGGAAAAACTGTCTTGTAAAGCCGCTCGGCGGCGAAAATGTGAAAAAGGCACATTTTAAGCCAAATAAAAATAGCGCCAGCAAAAAACGGCCAAATAAAAAGCGGCGGAGATGACTCCGCCGCCGTTTTTTCACCACATATCAGGCTTTAAGTTCCTTCAGGCACTCAGCGCAAATGTTCTTTCCCTTATAGGTGGTGACGTTTTTTGCGCTGTCGCAAAAGATACATGCGGGCTCGTACTTTTTAAGCACGATCGAAGACTCCTCAACGTAAATCTCCAGTGCGTCCTTTTCAGCGATATCCAGTGTGCGGCGCAACTCGATGGGCAGAACTATTCGACCTAGTTCGTCCACCTTTCTGACAATTCCTGTCGATTTCATACCATTTCCCTCCAAAAAAAATCCAATATATTGCAAAAAGACCTAGTCTTCTCTGTCTGCATTACGAGTGTCATTGTATCATATTTCAAATATTTGTCAAGATGTGGTTTTTATATTCTACCTATTCCTTAAATACTTCGGGTTTTTATGAAAATTTTAAAGCTATTTTGACAAATTTTGCGCACTTCGATCCAGCCTTTTCGCAAGAGCCGATATATGACGGATATCGGTGCCGCAGCATCCCCCCAAGAGGGATGCCCCGAGGTTCTTAAGCTCAGCCATATTTTCGGCGAAAGCCTCGGGAGAAAGCTTATATTTAAGCTTTCCGTTCTCGTTTTCCGGAATTCCGGCGTTAGGCTTTGCTATTATCGGGATCTTCGAAACTTCCTTCATTTCCGTTACCAGCCTCTTCAGAAGCTCAAAATCGCCGACGCAGTTCGCTCCGAAGGCTGAAACCCCCAAATCCTGCATGGTCGAAAGCAATTCTCCGAACCTTTCACCGTAAAAGGTTCTGCCACTCTCCGTGCTGGTAAAGCTTACAAATATCGGCTTTTTTGAAACTGATTTAATCGCCTCAACCGTAGTGGCGGCCTCCTCCCCGGATAGCTGGGTTTCGACAACAAAGATGTCCACGCCCGCCTCCTCAAGGCTTTGCGCCTGCTCCACATAAATATCTAGCAGTTCCTCCCTCTCCATATCGCCGTAGGGTTCGAGCGCGTCGCCCGAAGGCGCCATATCTCCGGCGATTAGCACCCTGCCTCCCACCGCTTTTTGAGAAAGCTCAGCAAGGCGCAGATTGAATTCGCGTACATAGCTTTCAAGCCCGTGCTTGGCGAGCAGCCGCCTATTTGCTCCGAACGTTGGAGCATATATAATGTCAGAACCGGCTTCCGCACAACCTCTCTGAAGCTCCACAAGCGGCTCTGGATTATCCAGAATCCATTTTTCGAGGCATTCGCCCGACGTAAAACCGTGCTTTTGCATTTCCGTACCGCACGCGCAGTCCAGAATAAGGGGAAGTTTATTAAATATATTCATATAATCACCTTACGGAGCATTTTGGGATTCTTAGAAAGCTACATCTTTTCCGGGGCGGTCACTCCCAGAATATCCAGGCAGTTCGCTATAACCCTTCTGGTCGCGTCAGCAAGCTTCAGCCTCGCCGAAAGTATTTCCCTAGGCTCGCCCTTTATACGGTTTGAGTTGTAAAAGCGGTGGAACCTTGCCGCAAGCTCTATAACGTATCGGTTTATACGCGAGGGATCATAATCGCGTGACGCGAGCCGTATTTCCTCGGGCAGAAGCGATATCTGCTTTATAAGGTCGCGCTCATACTCAGTGGATATGCATGAAATATCCACCTGGGACATGTCCGGTACGGCGTTGCCTTCAGCCGCGAGAGCTGCGATCAGACTGCATATCCTTGCGTGGGCATACTGAACGTAGTAAACCGGGTTCTCGCTGTCCTGGCGCACCGCCAGCCCCATATCGAACTCCAGATGCGTATCGGGTCGGGCGTTGAAAAAGAAGCGGCAGGCGTCCACCGAAATTTCGTCCAAAAGATCGTTTAGCGTTATCGCCTTGCCGGTGCGCTTTGAAACCTTTATGGTTTCTCCGTCGCGAGTAAGACGCACCATCTGCATAATAAGAAAATCGAGCTTTGAGCTGTCAATCCCCAGCGCGGGCGCGGTCATAGAAGCCTTGAAGCGTATCGAGTGTCCGTGATGATCAGCGCCCCAGACGTCGATCACCCGGTCGAAGCCGCGCTCTATAAACTTATTTCTATGATAGGCCATATCAACGGCGTAGTAAGTATAAAAGCCGTTTGCACGGCGCAGCACCTCGTCCTTATCTGCGCCGAAGTCCGTATTTCTAAGCCATAACGCGCCGTCCTTTTCATAGGTATAACCGTTGTCCGAAAGCAGCTTTACCGTCTCCTCAACATAGCCGCTTTTGTGCAGCTCGCTCTCAAGGAACCAGCAGTCAAAGCTTATTCTGTATCTTTCAAGATGCTTTTTCATAAGAGCGATGTTATAAGGAAGGGCAAATTCTACGAAGGCCTGCCTGCGCTCCCTTTCATCCGCCTCCGCATACTTTGCGCCGTACTTTTCATACAGCAGAGCCGCAAGCTCCCTTATGTCATCTCCGTGGTAGCCGTCCTCCGGGAACTCGACCGCGTCCTCCCCGAGCACAAGCTGCAGATATCTTGCCTCTATTGAACGTCCGAACAGCTCGACCTGGTTGCCGGCGTCGTTGACGTAAAATTCACGCCATACGTTGCAACCCGCCCTATCGAGGATTTCGGCAAGGGTATCGCCAAGCACGCCTCCGCGAGCGTTGCCTATCGTCATCGGGCCAGTGGGATTCGCGGAAACGAATTCTACCATAACACGCTCCCCCGTCCTCTTATCGGCGCGTCCGTAATCGACACCTTCGTCCTGAACGGCCTTAAGCACCTCGGCGTACCATTTATCCGACAATCGGAAGTTGATAAAACCGGCGCCGGCGACTTCTGCGCCCGTAAAATAGCTGCCTTCAAGGCAAAGTTCCTTGAGCAACTCATCCGCAATCCTTCTCGGCGGCATTTTCATACTCTTCGCCGCAGCCATAGCGTATGAGCAGGCATAGTCGCCGAGAGCCTTATCCTTAGGTATCTCCACCGTTCCAGACATTTCGGCGTCTCCGGGAAGATTGCCTTTCTCGGCCGCCTTGGCATATGCATCTTTTATTAGTTTATCTATCTGAAGCTTCGCCTTTTCAATCAGATTAGCCATCTTTTATGACATTCCTTTCGTTTTCTCAAATCCCCAAACGCCATGCCAGGCAACAGGCATAACCGCTTGAATTTTTTGCCGCCTGCGCTGCAAAAAGTAAGGAAACCGAGCCCGTTATCCTATGCTTCCCGAATATTAATCTCAAAGTTGTTTTTGCCTAGAATCACATTGTCAATATCGACGGCGTAAGAAAGCTCCAGATTGCCTCCGTGTTCGCCAAGTCCCGATTTGAACTTATGGGTATCGACTCCCATTGTCGCGGATCCGTAAGGGGTTTCATATAAAAAATAATGCTTCTTTCCCTTTTCGAATACCATCTGTGAATTGAAGTTTCCCTCCCGGGTCAGCATTACCTGATCCTTGTCTATACGGAATGTGGTTTTTGTGCCCTCGAGCCCGGTCAGCTCACTTTCCATATATGTGAATTCGCATGACGAATCAGAGAACGAATAAGTGCCGTTTGTAACGAGCTCATAAACGTCGCTATCGTCCTCTGTCGTCTGAGTGCCTTTTATAGATATTATTACGTCTTTTTCCATCATATCGGTGTCCTTTTAATCAGTATATACTGAGGTCCGCCTTGTTGACCTCACCCTGAACATTCTTTTTTAGGAACAGCGATGCAGCCTTTGAAAACTCGTCCACGCTGTCCGTCACAAAGAAACGGTATTTGTTATTATGCCCGCTTTCAGCCGAAAGCCCGCGCTCTCCAAGAAGCTTCGCAACGTAGGAAGCGGTCTCCGCGCCAGGGCTTATCAGTGTTACTCCCTCGCCCATATAATCGGATATAACTTCTCCTATAAGGGGATAATGAGTACAGCCAAGAATTAGGGTGTCTACTCCCTGCGCCTTTATTGGCTCAAGATATTCTCTGACCGCGGTTTCTATCATTATATCTCCTCGGTTGATGCGTCCGTTCTCAACAAGAGGCACAAGAAGAGGGCAGGCCGCGGAAAATATCTCTGCTTCCGGCATCTTTTCAAGTATCAGCCTGTCATAGGCTCTGCTGTTTATAGAAGCCACCGTGCCGATAAGGCCGATTTTTTTGTTTCTCGTTACCTCGACGGCTTTTTTCACCGCAGGCCCGACGACTCCGATTATTGGAAGATTATAATCGTCTTTAATTTCACCGAGCGCGGTCGTGCTGACCGTTCCGCAGGCTATTACCATCGCCTTTATATCAAAGCTTTTCAGGAACGCAATGTCCTGTCTGGCGTACTTGATTATAGTTTCCTTGGATCTTCCGCCGTAAGGGACCCTCCCGGTATCTCCAAGATAAATAATGTCCTCGTCCGGAAGCTCTTCCATAAGCTTCTGCACAGCGGTCAGGCCTCCTAAACCCGAATCGAAGACACCTATGGGACGATTATCCACAATTCTACCTCCTGATAAATGTGTACCCTTTATCATATCTTATATGTTAAAATAATACAAGCATATTTTAGTATAGAATACTTTTTGTTTTCAGGAGCAAATTTTTATGTAGAATTATTTTCCCATGTGCGTTATAATATATAGTATAAGGAGTCAATAATAACTTAATCGTTTTGTAGGGGGGCTCGTTATGAATATTGAATTGACCGACAAGGAGTTTCGCCGCCTTCTTGACCTGGTTTATATCGGCAACTGGATACTCAATTCAACAAGAGGTCAGGACCGCATTACCGATTACGATGAGGTTGAATCCAAAATCTTTGCGCAATGCGCGAAGAACGGCATGAACGCTCTTTTCGAAATCAGGAACGGCGAGGTTCTGCCTTCGAGGGCATTTTCCGAGGGCGGGATCCATGAGGCTATCATGGATTACGAGGATACGGTTTTTTATGAAATACTGGCGGAGGAACTGGCAAGGCGGGACATGAACTTTGAACCTATCAGCCAGGAAAATTTTGATGAGCTGGCCGTTCGTATAAACGAATATATCGAAGAATTCGAGCAAAACGGCGTAGACAATATATCTCTTAATTGACCGCGGCAGAAAGATACGGGAGCAATAGCTCCCGTATCTTTCCATATTGCAACAAAAGCTCCAAATCAATATTTCCCATTCTACTCATTTTATTTTAATATCGTCAGCAATATTCCGTATATAACCGACGCTGCGATGCCAAAGACCAAAACGGGACCGGCTATGACGAACATTTTTGCACTCATGCCTGTGACGAAGCCCTCGCTTTTGAATTCCAGCGCCGGAGATACTATGGAGTTTGCAAAACCGGTTATCGGTACCAGCGTTCCAGCTCCGCCGAATTTGGCGATGCGGTCATAAATTCCAACACCGGTCAGCAGCGCGCCCAGAAAAACCAGTGTTACCGACACGGCCGTTCCGGCGTTCTCCGCGTCAAGTCCGTAATACTTGTAGAGGTTCAGCAGCCCCTGCCCTACGGCGCATATAATACCGCCGCTGAGAAAAGCCTTTAGCAGGTTTGAACCCAGATGCGAATTCGGTGATTTCTTCTTGATATATTCACCGTATTCTTGGTTTGTCATTTTCATATTTGCGCCCCCTTTTGCGTTATTTTTGCAAAAAATAGTGTTTCTTATTCAAAAATAGGGGGCTGTCAAGAACACTTAGGGCCGCACGATTTTGTGCGGCCCTTACGCTTATTACACCAGTTCTATAACCGCCATTTCTGCGGCGTCTCCCCTGCGGGGTCCAATACGGGTGATGCGGGTATAGCCTCCGTTGCGCTCGGCATATTTCGGAGCGAGTTCCGCAAATACCTTGGTTACGACATCCTCTTTGGTTATAAATGCCAGCGCCTGACGGCGGGAAGCGAGGGTGTTCGTCTTTCCAAGGGTTATCATTTTCTCGGTAAGAGGCGCGACTTCCTTGGCTCTCGTGATCGTCGTTTCCATGCGACCATTCTCGAGAAGAGCGGTGACCTGCTGTCTCAGCATGGCCATGCGCTGGTCGGTTGTCTTTCCGAGTTTCCGTGTTCCGGGCATTTCTTATTCCTCCTCGTAAAGAGTTTAGTTGTTGTTATCGTCGCTAGCTAGGGAAAGTCCCATCATCGCGAGCTTGTTTATGACCTCTTCCAGAGACTTGCGGCCAAGGTTCCTGACCTTTATCATCTCATCCTCGGTTTTGCTTATGAGATCTTCTACCGTATTTATATTCGCGCGCTTCAGGCAATTGAAGCTGCGCACCGAGAGATCCATTTCCTCGATAGTCATCTCGAGAACCTTGTCACGCTGTGCCTCCGCCTTTTCTACGACTGTCGAACGGCTTCCGACGTTCTCGCTCAAGTCTGTGAACAAAGCAATGTGGTCGCAGAGAATCTTCGCGCCGAGAGAAATTGCGTCCCTCGCGGAAATCGTCCGGTTTGTCCAAACCTCTATCGTAAGCTTATCGAAGTCGGTCATATTGCCGACGCGCGTGTTCTCAACCGAATAGTTGACCTTAAGAACTGGGGTGTAGACTGAATCCACCGGAATAACTCCAATGATCGCCTGCTGAGGTTTATTTCGCTCGGCAGGCACATAGCCGCGGCCGGTTCCCAGCGTGAGCTCCATGCTCAGGTTCGCGTCCGGGCCGAGTGTGGCGATGTGCAGGTCGGGGTTAAGAATTTCAACCTCGCTGTCCGCCTTTATATCACCCGCCGTTACTTCGCATTCTCCGCTTGCCTCGATGCGAACGGTTTTAACACCTTCGCAGTAAAGTCTAGCGATAATGCCTTTAACGTTAAGAACAATTTCGGTGACGTCTTCCTTGACGCCGGGGATTGTGGAAAATTCATGAGATACGCCTGCAATTTTTATTGAGGTAACCGCTGTGCCGGGTAAAGAGGACAAAAGTATCCTGCGGAGCGAGTTGCCTAAGGTAGTTCCGTACCCACGCTCGAGGGGCTCGACCACATATTTGCCGTATGACTCGTCTCCGGGGTTTTCAAAACATTCAATGCGAGGCTTTTCTATTTCTATCATAAATCTGATACCCTCCTCCTGTATGCGCACCCTGTGCGCACATATTTTTCCAGCCTACCAACAACGAGGGCTTGTGCTTTACTTAGAATAGAGCTCAACAATAAGATGCTCCTCTATCGGGAGGTCGATATCCTCCTTTGTCGGGAGAGCAACAACCTTCGCGGCGAGCGCGTTTTTATCGTAATCAAGCCACTTTGGAGGCTGGCGGAAAGAGTTTGCCTCAATAACCGTCTTCATCTTCTCAAGACCCTTTGTGGCGTCCTTCATAGCTATGGTCTCGCCGACCTTGACGAGATAGGACGGTATATTGACCTTCCTGCCGTTTACTGTAAAATGACCGTGGCGAACCAACTGTCTTGCCTCGGCGCGGGACATGGCAAAGCCAAGTCTGTATACAACGTTGTCAAGACGGGACTCCAAAATTGAAAGCAGGTTTTCGCCTGTCTGCCCCTTTCTCTTGGAAGCGAGCTCGAAGTAGCCCCTGAACTGATCCTCGAGGATTCCGTAGTATCTCTTTGCCTTCTGCTTCTCGCGAAGCTGAGTTCCGTATTCGGAAACCTTGGACCTTGCCTGTCCGTGCTGTCCGGGAGCATAAGAGCGGCGGGCAACCGCACACTTATCGGTATAGCATCTGTCGCCCTTCAAGAAAAGCTTCTGACCCTCTCTGCGGCACAAACGGCATACTGCATCTGTATATCTTGCCATACTGTTTTTTCCTCCTTAAACGCGGCGTCTTTTAGGCGGACGGCAGCCGTTATGTGGAATTGGTGTCACGTCCTTGATCATTGTGACCTCGAGGCCTACGGACTGAAGCGCGCGGATAGCGGCTTCGCGGCCGGCGCCCGGACCCTTGACAAAGACTTCCACTGTCTTAAGGCCGTGCTCCATAGCTGCCCTTGCGGCGGTTTCCGCCGCTGTCTGCGCCGCGAACGGAGTGGATTTTCTGCTGCCGCGGAAACCCATTCCACCGGACGAAGCCCAGGAAATAGCGTTTCCGTTTGTGTCGGTTATCGTGACCATGGTATTGTTGAACGAGGAACGGATATGCACCGCGCCTTTTTCAATATTCTTGCGTTCGCGGCGCTTTGTTCTGACGCGCTGCTTTGCGTTCTTTGAAACTGCCATTTACATATCCCTCCCTTACTTCTTCTTATTGGCGATAGTTCTCTTCGGACCCTTGCGTGTGCGTGCGTTAGTCTTGCTGCGCTGTCCCCTTACAGGCAGGCCCTTCCTGTGGCGGAGTCCTCTGTAGCAGCCGATCTCGGTAAGTCTTTTGATATCGAGAGCCACCGCTCTTCTCAGGTCTCCCTCGACAATATAGTTCTTATCGATACACTCGCGAAGCTGAGCCTCTTCTTCTTCGGTCAGATCCTTTACTCTGGTATCGGGATTGATTCCCGTGGCTGCCAGTATGTCTTTTGCTCTTTTCTGGCCAATGCCGTAGACATAGGTGAGACCGATTTCGATTCTCTTGTCCTTCGGCAAATCAACGCCGGAAATTCTTGCCATACTTGTTAATCATTCCTTTCGTTTAAATTAAAACGATTGTTTGGTCATATTGTAGTCCATTTCAGGTATTCCGGTATCCGGCCATGTGACCACAGCATACACACGCGAACCTTATCGCGCCGGTTAGGCTTTTTTGCCCGATTCGAATGTGTACGCTGTGGTTTGCGCACAGCCATAACAGGAATCAGCCCTGTCTCTGCTTGTGTTTGGGGTTATCGCAAATAACCATAACCTTGCCCTTGCGCTTGATTATCTTGCACTTTTCGCACATGGGCTTTACTGAGGGTCTAACTTTCATCTTAACAACCTCCGTTTAGCTGTCAATAACGGAAACGCCTTGTCTCCGGTTACTACTTACTTCTCCAAGTTATTCTGCCGCGTGTCAGGTCGTACGGCGACATCTGCACTGTAACCTTATCTCCCGGAAGTATTCTTATGAAATTCATCCGAAGCTTCCCGGAAATATGTGCCAGGATCGTATGTCCGTTGCCGATATCAACCAAGAACATCGTATTGGGCAACGATTCAATCACTTTGCCCTCCAGCTCGATCACATCGTCTTTTGCCAAACGTATGTCCCTCCCTTGTCATTTCCTGCGCCGGCTTTGAAAACCGCCAGCCATTTTCTTAAATCCTTGTCTGAAACCTTGCCGCCATTTTTAATAATGCTGGCAATGTCAGCGCTGCTCTCCGAAACAAAACGAACATGCGTGATGTTTTTACGCTTTGGTTTGTCGAGCTTCCTGCTTTTCCCGTCCGCCAGAAGTACACTCTTCGCGTCTCTGTCAAGTACGAAAAACAGGCTGCCTTTATCTCGCCCGGCAAGGGAAATCACTATATGGGATTTTTCAATTTCCATCAGCACTCTCCGTCAACCGTCGTCAAAATCTCCGGCTCGCCGTTTGTTATCAAAACGGTGTTCTCATAATGTGCCGACGGCAGACCGTCTGCCGTAACTACGGTCCAGCCATCGCTCAGCACCCGTATGCGGGACTTGCCAAGGTTTATCATAGGCTCGATGGCAAGCGTCATTCCCGGTATGAGCCGCGGACCGTGACCCGGTTCTCCGAAGTTCGGAACCTCGGGATCCTCGTGGAGCTTTGCCCCCACACCGTGTCCCACATATTCCCTGACCACTGAAAAACCGAACGACTCCGCATAGGCCTGGATTGCATGTGATATGTCCGACACCCTATAGCCGGGGCGGGCGTATTTTATGCCCTCGAAAAAACTCTGACGAGTAACCTCGATAAGCTTTCTTGCGCTCTCGCTTATTTCTCCGACCGCAAAAGTCGCGGCGCAATCCCCATGAAATCCTCCAATATACGCCCCCACGTCCACGCTTACAATGTCGCCCTCTTTAATTCTGCGCTTTCCGGGTATCCCGTGTATAACTTCTTCGTTTATCGAGATGCAGATGCTTTTTGGGTAACCGTTATAATTGAGAAACGATGGAGTCGCCCCCTGCTTTATCATGAAATCATGTACAGCCCTGTCGATCTCCTGTGTATGCATACCTGCCAGAACCATTTCCCCCGCCAAGGCGCGGGAAGCCGCGGTGATCCTGCAGGCCTTGCGCATCAATTCGAGCTCTCGCTCCGACTTTACCTGTATCATTTGATACTCGCCAGGAGATCGGTTACCAGCTTCAGGGTGTGCTCGGGGGTCTGTGTGCTGTCTACAATATGGAGCTTACCTCTGGACCTATAAAAATCCACAAGGGGTTCGGTTTCACGATGATAAACCCTGAGTCTTTCCTTAACCGTTTCGGGGTCGTCATCCTTGCGCCGGGTAAGCGGATCGCCGCAGACATCGCAGATGCCTTCCACCTTGGGCGGAATGGTTTTGATATGGTAGGTGGCGCCGCATTTTATACAAGTGCGGCGGCCCTCCATTCTCTCCTCGATCATCTCGTCGGGAACATCCAGCAGTATTGCGGCATCGATACCGATGCCCGCATTTTCCAACGCTTCCGCCTGGGGGATAGTTCTCGGCACGCCGTCGAGTATAAAGCCGTTTTCACAATCCTTTTGCGAGAGGCGCTCCTTGACGATGCCTATTATGACCTCGTCAGGGACAAGCTTTCCCGATGAAATGTATTCCTGGGCCTTAAGTCCTATCGGCGTACCCTCCTTGATGGCCGCGCGCAGGATATTGCCCGTTGATATTGCCGGGATCTTCAGATCCTTAATCAGCATCTCCACCAAAGTGCCTTTTCCGGCACCGGGCGCTCCCAAGAAAATTAGTTTCATATTGTCACTATCCTTCTTATTCCAGGAAGCCCTTATAATGACGCATAAGCATCTGAGCTTCCATTCCCTTTACCGTCTCAAGCGCAACGCCGACGACGATGACAATCGAAGTGCCGCCGAGCGCTATGCCGGTCATACTGGTAACATTGCTGAAAATAAGGGGCAGTATAGCGATGACACCCAGATAAAGGGCGCCGAAAAGTGTAATCTTGCCGAGAACCTTCGATATAAATTCGGAGGTGGGCTTACCGGCGCGGAAGCCGGGAATAAAGCCGCCATTCTTCTTAAGGTTGTTCGAAACTTCGATGGGATTGAACTGCACCGTCGCATAAAAGTAGCTGAACGCGATGATGAGCAGGAAGTAGACCAGCATGTATATTCCTGATGTGGTGTCAATCGCCTTAAGGAAGCCATGCCAGAACGAACCCTCCCTCGGTGCGGGGAAGAAGGCCGCTATTGTAGCGGGCAGCGCCGCAATGGACTGCGCGAAAATTATCGGTATGACGCCGGACATGTTGACCTTGATTGGCAGATGTGTGCTCTGTCCGCCATACATCTTACGCCCGACGACACGTTTTGAATACTGGACGGGAATGCGGCGTTCGGAGTTTGTGATAAACACGATGAGGAGCACTATCAGCACGATACCGATAATTATGCCGATGGCTGCAAGCCACGAAAGTGAGCCTGTCTTGAGGCTTTCAACAAGCGATATCACATTTGAGGGGAAGCGCGAAACGATACTTACGAATAATATGATCGAAATGCCGTTTCCTATCCCGAATTCAGTGATCTGCTCGCCTAGCCACATAAGGAGCGCGGATCCTGCAGTGAAGGTAAGGACTATAACGATCCCCTGCCATACACCGGTTTCCGACAAAATGTTGTAGCGCTTAATGAGGAAATAGTAAGCGAGACCCTGAATCAGTCCTATAATGACGGTTGAATAGCGTGTAATGCTCTCTATTTTCCTTCTGCCATCTTCTCCGCCTTCCTTCTGGAGACGCTCAAGGGCGGGAATGGCCATAGTCAGGAGGTTAATTATAATTGATGCGTTTATATAGGGCTGAATCGACAGCGCAAAAATCGTTGCGCGGGAAAACGCATTACCCGACATTACGTTGTAAAGCCCGAGAACCGTGTTGGAAAGATTGTTAAAATACTGAGAAAGAAGCGTAGTATTGATATAAGGGACGGGTACGGCGTTGCCTATACGGTACAGCAGGATAATAAACAGCGTAAAAATAATCTTTTTGCGCTGCTCTTCTATTTTCCATGCATTGCGAAAGGTCTGAAACACCTTACACCACCTCTGCCTTCCCGCCTGCCGCTTCTATTTTTTGCTTTGCAGTCTCGGAAAAAGCCTTAGCCTTGACAGTCAGCTTCTTTTCAAGGCTGCCGTTGCCGAGAATTTTTACTCCGTATTTGCATTTTGAAAGAATGCCGGCAGCCAAAAGCTCCTCGGCTCCTATGACCATGCCGTCGTCAAAACGATTCAGGACGGACACGTTTATGGCTTCCAGTGGTTTTGCAAAGACGTTTGTGAAGCCTCTCTTGGGAAGACGTCTCGCAAGGGGCATCTGGCCGCCTTCGAATCCTACCCTTACGCCGCCTCCGCTGCGGGCGTTCTGACCCTTGTGTCCGCGACCTGCGGTCTTTCCATTGCCGGTGCCTATACCTCTGCCCTTGCGCTTGGCTTCCTTTGTGGAGCCTGCCGCCGGGGCAAGTTCATGTAATTTCATGCCTGCACCTCCTATTCTTCCGTTACTTTAAGCAGATAGCCTATCTGGGCGATTTTGCCCCTGGTCTGCTCGTTATCGGGCTGCACGGTCTCGTCACCTATTTTTCTCAGCCCGAGAGAGTTGGCAGTCGCGACATGCTTATCAAGTCTGCCGTATAAGCTCTTTGCGAGCTTTATCTTAAGGTTTGCCATATTAAGACCTCCTAACCCTGGATTTCGCCGGGGTTCTTTCCTCTGATATTTGCAACCTGCTCGGCGTTCCTGAGTGACTTCAGTCCTGTCATCGTGGCTGCGACCACGTTCTGCGGATTGTTGGAACGCAGGCACTTTGTCCTGATATCCTTGATTCCGGCAGCTTCTACAACCGCGCGTACCGCACCGCCGGCGATAACGCCAGTACCGGGTGCGGCAGGCTTCATGATAACCTTGCCCGCGCCGAAGTCGCCGATAACTTCATGAGGAATCGTAGTACCTGAGAGCGTAATTTTTACAATGTTCTTCTTTGCGTCGTCTATGCCCTTGCGTATAGCCTCAGAAACTTCGGAGGCCTTGCCGAGTCCGTATCCGACTCTGCCCTTCCCGTCTCCCACTACGCAGAGGGCTGCAAACTTAAATATGCGGCCGCCCTTAACGGTTTTGGAAACACGGTTCAGAGAAACGACCTTCTCGGTAAATTCCGACTGAGCTTCTTCGCGCTTGTCTCTATTGTAAGCCATCGTTTTTTCTCCTCCCCATTAAAACTCGAGTCCGCCTTCGCGGGCGCCCTCGGCCAAGCTCTGAACACGGCCGTGGAAAATGTAGCCGCCGCGGTCGAAAACTACGGCTGTTATTCCCTTTTCCTTGGCGCGCTCGGCGATCTTAAGTCCGACCTTTTTAGCGGACTCGCGGTTTCCGCCGTTGCCCTCAAAGCCCTTCTCCACGGAGGAGGCGGAGCAAAGCGTTACTCCGTTAACATCATCGATAATTTGAGCATAAATATTTGCGCTGCTTCTGAAGACATTGAGTCTCGGTCTCTCAGGCGTACCCGAGATCTTCGCGCGGACCCTCTTATGGCGCTTTAAGCGCTGTGCATTTGTATCCGGTCTTTTAATCATTTAGGCACACCTCCCTTTACTTTTTGGCTCCGGTCTTTCCTTCCTTGCGGCGGATGACCTCGTCAACGTATTTGATTCCCTTGCCTTTATAAGGCTCGGGGGGTCTTTTCTTTCTGACGTCTGCGGCAAACTGCCCAACAAGCTGCTTGTCAATGCCGTTTATGACAATTCTGTTGGCGGCGGGCACATCGATCGTGATTCCGGGAATTTCGTCGACCATAACCTGATGAGAATAGCCGACGTTCAGAACGAGCTGCTTGCCCTGCTTCTGAGCCCTGTAACCTACTCCGTTTATCTCAAGCTCCTTGCTGAAGCCCTTGGATACGCCCTCAACCATGTTGTTTATCAGCGTACGGGTCAACCCGTGTAGCGAGCGGTGCAGCTTGTCATCGCTTGCGCGTGTAACGTGGATCGCGCCGTCTTTTATTTCAACCTGTATTTCGGGATTAAGCGTCTTGGTGAGTGTGCCCTTTGCGCCTTTAACGGTGACGGCTCCTCCCTCAAGCTTTACATCTACGCCCGCAGGTATGGTAATGGGAGCTCTTCCGATTCTTGACATTTTTAGTTCCTCCCCCTTACCAAACAAACGCGAGGACCTCGCCGCCGATGTGCTCGGAACGAGCCTTCTTATCGGTCATGACGCCCTTGGATGTTGAAATGATTGCTATGCCCAGTCCCCTGAGAACGCTCGGCAGTTCATCTGCGCCTGCGTAAACGCGAAGGCCGGGTTTCGACACTCTGCGGAGGCCGGAAATAACCTTTTCCTTGCCCGCATTGTACTTCAAAGTTATGCGGATGATACCCTGCATACCATCGTTGATGATCTGGAAGCTCTTGATATAGCCCTCCTCCAGCAAGATATCTGCGATCGCCTTCTTCATGTTTGAAGCGGGGATGTCAACAGTGTCGTGCTTTGCGGAGTTGGCGTTTCTGATTCGGGTTAGCATATCCGCAATAGGATCTGTAATCTGCATTTATTAATCCTCCTTAATAGAGTTACAGCCTCGGCTGTTTTCGTGGCGAGGTATCAAAGCTATTGCAATGACCTTTCGCCATCATTTATGTTTTTCCGCGGCCCCGCCGCATTTGTAAATTAATTTATCGCAACCCGGGTTAATTCGTTTAAACAACCGTGTTCCCGAGCGCAGGAAATTTTCGTCAGACGATACCAAGACGACAACGCTGCATTAAGATACGGCGAATCGGCGAGGCGAAGTATGGCGGAAATTTACCAGCTCGCCTTCCTGACTCCGGGTATCTGGCCCTTGTAAGCCAGCTCGCGGAAGCAGATACGGCAGACGCCGTAATCTCGGAGATACGCATGGGGACGGCCGCAGATCTTGCAGCGGTTATAGCTGCGTGTGGAGTACTTAGCCTCTCTCTGCTGCTTAAGGATCATAGATTTCTTAGCCATTTTTCCTCTTCCTCCTTATGCCTGTGCGAAGGGGGCACCCATAAGAGCCAGAAGCTCTCTCGCCTCTTCGTCGGTCTGTGCGGTAGTACAGATTATAATATCCATTCCGCGGATCTTGTCGATCTTGTCATAATCGATTTCGGGGAAAATCAGCTGCTCTTTGACACCCATAGCATAGTTTCCTCTGCCGTCAAAGGAATTCGGGTTAATGCCCCTGAAGTCACGCACGCGGGGAAGGGCCACATTGAAGAGTCTGTCCATAAACTCCCACATTTTATCATGTCTCAGCGTTACTTTGACACCGACTGGCATTCCTTCTCTGACTTTGAAATTTGCGACCGATTTTCTGGCCTTCGTAACAACGGCCTTCTGGCCGGTGATAGCCGAAATCTCCTTTACAACGGAGTCAAGAGCCTTCGCGTTATCTCTAGCGTCACCGCAGCCAACATTGATAACGATCTTTTCCATGCGTGGAATCTGCATCGGGCTTTTATAATTAAACTTCTTCATAAGAGCCGGAGCGACTTCTTCAACGTACTTTTTCTTAAATCTTGTCATCTAAATGTCTCTCCTCTCTTATATTGTGGCGCCGCACTTTTTGCAGACGCGGTTCTTTGTGCCGTTGTCAAGAATCTGATATGCGGCACGGGTAGGCTTCTTACACTTGGGGCATACGCGCATTACCTTGCACGCGTAGATTGGAGTTTCCTTCTTGATAATTCCGCCCTCTTCGCCCTGCTTGCGTGGCTTAAGGTGCTTGCTCGCAACGTTTATGCCTTCAACTATCAGCTTGCCGTTTTTCGGATCGACGCTGAGGACCTTTCCTTCCTTGCCCCTGTCTTTGCCTGAAAGTACGACAACAATATCATCCTTTTTTATGTTCATTGGTCTGTACCCTCCTATATGACTTCGGGAGCAAGGGAAAGGATCTTCATGTAGTCCTTGTCTCTGAGCTCTCTGGCTACCGGTCCGAAAATACGAGTACCTCTCGGGTTTTTATCTTCCTTGATGAGTACGGCCGCGTTTTCGTCGAAGCGGACATAGGTTCCGTCTGTTCTGCGGACACCCTTTGCGCTGCGTACGATAACCGCCTTTACGACATCGCCCTTCTTGACGGTGCCGCCGGGGGCTGCCTTGCGGACGGAGGCGATGATAACGTCGCCTATGTTTCCGTACTTTCTCTTGGAGCCGCCCAGTACTCTGATGCACTTAATCTCTTTGGCGCCGGTATTGTCGGCGACCTTGAGATATGATTCCTGTTGTATCATTGGTCGGCCTCCTTACTTTGCCTTCTCTATAATCTCGACGAGTCTCCATCTCTTGTCCTTGGACAGCGGACGGGTCTCCATCACTTCGACCTTGTCGCCAACGCGGCACTCGTTATTTTCGTCGTGCGCTTTAAGCTTATAGGTTCTCTTAATAATTTTCTTATACAGAGGATGAGCCACGCTGTCTTCGACCGCGACGACAATTGTTTTGTCCATCTTGTCGGAAATGACCTTGCCGACTCTGGTTTTTCTGGAAGTCGTTCTTTGTTCTGTCATTTAACTTTCCTCCTTACCGCTCGAGCTGCTTTTCGCGTATTATGGTCTGGACTCGGGCAATATCCCTCTTGACTTCCCTAATCTTCATTGGGTTGTCAAGCTGGTTTGTGGCGTGCTGCATACGTAGATAGAACAAATCACGTTTGAGTTCTCCAAGCTTCTTGCTGAGCTCTTCCGCACTCAGTTCACGTACTTCTGTTGCCTTCATCTTATTCACCACCTGTCTCGGAATCGCGCTTTACGAATTTGGTCTTGAGGGGCAGCTTGTGCGCCGCAAGACGCAGAGCTTCTCTTGCGGTTTCCTCGGGAATTCCAGCCATTTCGAAAAGAATTCTGCCGGGCTTTACAACCGCAACCCAATACTCAGGTGAACCCTTACCGGAACCCATACGGGTTTCGGCCGGCTTCTCGGTAATGGGCTTGTCGGGGAAAATCTTTATCCAGACCTTACCGCCGCGCTTTGTATAACGGGTCATCGCTATACGGGCAGCTTCAATCTGATTGCTGGTGATCCAGCAGGGCTCCAGCGCCTGAAGTCCGAACTCACCGTTTGAAATGAACTGGCCTCTTGAGGCAACGCCCTTCAGACGGCCTCTGTGTACCCTGCGGTACTTAACTCTCTTTGGGAGAAGCATTATGCTTTACCTCCTTCTTTGGGGGCAGCAGGTCCGCGATTCGGGCCTGCGCTGCGGTTATTGCTGTATCCGCCCTGACGGGGAGCGCCCTGTCCGCCGGTTCTCTGACCGCCCGTGGGGCGTCTGTCTCCCTGTCTGCGGTCGTTTCTGCGCTCTCTGCGCTCCGCGGGCTGCTTTGTGGTATCCATCGTTCTTGGAGTCGTTCTAAGTGTCTGGCTGAGAACCTCTCCCTTATAAATCCAGACCTTTACGCCGATCTTGCCGTAGGTCGTATCCGCCTCGGCAAAGCCGTACTCTATATCTGCTCTGATTGTCTGGAGGGGAATCGTTCCCTCGTGATAGCTCTCGCTGCGGGCAATTTCGGCGCCGCCGAGACGGCCGGAAACGGTTACCTTAATTCCCTTGACGCCAAGACGCATAGCGCGGGACATGGCGTTTTTCATAGCGCGGCGGAAGCTTATGCGCTTTTCAAGCTGAGCCGCGATGCTCTCGGCTACCAACTGAGAATTGGTGTCCGGAGTCCTGACCTCGACTATGCTGAGCGCGACGGGCTTGCCGATGAGCTTCTCAACGTCGAGACGGAGCTTTTCAATATCGGCACCGCCCTTGCCTATAACAACGCCGGGACGGGAGCAGTGGAGATAAATTCTGACCTTCGCGCTGTCTCTCTCGATCTCGATCTTCGGGATACCGGCGGAGTAAAGCTTCTTTTTGAGAAATTTGCGGATGTTATAATCTTCAACGATAAGATCGCCAACTTTTTCGTTCCTTGCGTACCAGCGGGAATCCCAATCCTTAATTACGCCGACGCGCAAGCCGTGGGGATTAACTTTCTGTCCCATAACTTACTCCTTTTCCTTCACGACGATGGTTATGTGCGATGTCCTCTTGTTTATGCGGTACATTCTGCCCTGGGCCCTCGGCATGCCTCTTTTGAGGATCGGTCCGGGGTTGGCGAACGTCTCGGAAACATAGAGATTATCGGGATCCATCTTGTGATTGTTTTCGGCGTTTGCGACCGCGCTGTTGAGGAGCTTAATCATAAGCTCCGACGCCGCCTTGGGCGTCTGCATGAGGAGCGCCGCCGCTGTTTTCGTATCTTTACCGCGAATGAGGTCGCAGACTATCTTGACCTTTCGGGGAGAGATGCGAGCGTAATTAAGCTGTGCTCTTGCTTCCATGTCTGCTTACCTCCTTACTTGCCTGTTTTGCTGCCGGCATGACCCTTAAAGGTACGAGTCGGCGCGAATTCGCCCAGTCTATGCCCTACCATGTCTTCCGTTATATACACGGGAACGTGTCTGCGTCCGTCGTGGACAGCGATTGTATGCCCGACGAAGGACGGGAAGATGGTGGAAGCTCTGGACCATGTTTTTAGAACCTTCTTATCTCCGGTCTTGTTCATATCTGCTACCCTCTTCAGCAGCTCAGGTGCGGCGAAGGGGCCTTTTTTGATACTTCTTCCCATTTTCTTTAAGCCTCCTTACTTCGCGTTGCGGCGCTTGACGATGAATTTATCCGTCGGGTTCTTCGTCTTGCGTGTCTTATAGCCGAGAGCCGGCTTGCCCCAGGGTGTAACAGGACCCGGACGACCGATCGGAGACTTGCCCTCGCCGCCGCCGTGTGGATGGTCGCAGGGGTTCATGACGCTTCCGCGTACGGTAGGCCTCCAGCCCATGTGGCGTTTGCGTCCGGCCTTACCGATAGCAATATTGGCGTAATCCAGGTTGCCGACCTGGCCGATTGTCGCCTTACACTCCGGGCGGATGTAGCGGTACTCTCCCGAAGGAAGCCTTACCTGCGCCATATTGTTTTCCTTGGCCATAAGCTGTGCGGCAACTCCGGCGGAACGGACGAGCTGGGCACCCTTGCCCGGATAAAGCTCTATATTGTGTATAAATGTACCGACCGGAATCTCGGAGATCGGGAGCGAGTTGCCCGGCTTGATGTCGGCGGTTGCAGAGGAGATGACCTTATCTCCCGCCGAAAGGCCGAGAGGCGCAAGAATGTATCGGCGCTCACCGTCCTCATATTCGACAAGAGCTATATAGGCGCTGCGGTTCGGATCGTATTCGATGCGAAGCACCGTTGCGAACATGTCGGTCTTATTTCTCTTGAAATCGATTATTCTATACTTGCGCTTGTTTCCGCCGCCATGGTGGCGAACGGTGATCTTACCGTAGCTGTTGCGTCCGGCGTGCTTCTTGAGAACCTCGACAAGGCTTTTTTCCGGCTTTGCCTTCTTATCCACTCCGTCGAAGCCGGACACCGTCATGTGTCTTCTTGAGGGAGTTGTAGGTTTATATGTTTTTACGGACATCTGTTACACCATCCCTTCAAAGAACTCGATGGTCTTGGACTTCGGAGTGAGCCTTACGACCGCCTTCTTCCAGGAAGCGGTTCGGCCCTTGGGATTTGCGCCGACGCGCTTTTCCCTGCCTCTCACATGTAGCGTCGTGACCTTTTCGACTTCAACGCCGAAGGCCTCTTCTACGGCCTTGGCAATTTCGATCTTGTTTGCGTCCTTCGCAACCTCGAAAACGTACTTCTTGATGTCGTTCTGTTCCATCGACTGCTCGGAAATGACAGGACGAATCAAAATATCATAAGCAGATCTCATTATGCGTATACCTCCTCAATCCGGCGGAGCGCAGCCTGGTCGACAATAAACTTATCGCAGTTCATAATGTCGTAGGGACTTAAAATGGTCGCGATTGTAGTCTTGACGCCGGGAATGTTGCGCGCGCTCTTCACGACGTTGTCCTTCTTCTCCTCGGTGACAACCATCGCCTTGCCGCTGACGTCAATGGCATTCAGGAACTTCTGAAAGTCCTTGGTCTTGATGGCGTCCATGTTGATGTCGTTGATAACGATTATGTCGCTGGACCGAGCCTTGAGGGAAAGCGCGCTCTTAAGAGCGATTCTCTTTGTCTTTTTATTAATTGTATAGCTGTAATCTCTCGGCTTCGGAGCGAACGCCACGCCTCCGTGCGTCCAGTTGGGCGCTCTTGTGGAGCCGGCGCGCGCGCGGCCCGTTCCCTTTTGGCGCCAGGGCTTTCTGCCGCCTCCCGAAACCTCGCCTCTGGTCAGCGCGCTCTGCGTGCCCTGACGCTGATTGGCGAGATAGTTCTTGACCGCCTCATGCAGGACGGCCTCGTTCGGCTCTACTCCGAATATGGCCTCGCTGAGCTCGATCTCTCCGACCGTCTCGCCCGCCATATTATATATCTTTGTTGTAGGCATCTAAATCTCTCCTCTCTCAGCCTCTGGCCGACTTCTTCTGCGGATTTGTGCTGACGGTCACGACTGTATTCTTTACTCTGTTGTTCTTGACCGTGTTCCTCAGGTAAACGACGCCGCCCTTGGGGCCGGGAATCGCGCCTCTTACGGCGATCATGTTAAGCTCGGGATCCACCTTTACAACGTCAAGGTTTAGAACCGTAACCTGCTCGGCGCCCATATGGCCCGCGCCGATTTTGCCGGGGAAAATACGGGACGGATCCGTATTGCTGCCCATGGAACCGGCGTGTCTGTGAACAGGCCCGCCGCCGTGGGAGGTGGGAGTC
>JAJUHS010000137.1 GCA_029267755.1 Clostridiales bacterium | reverse complement strand
GTAAATCCAGACGGAGTCGATCTCGTAAACGGAGCCATACATGATACCTCAGTTTACTACACAAACGCAAAAAAAATCGCGGCGAAATTTTCGGGTATAGACTTCCCGTCCGGCTGGAAGGCAAATATACTGGGGATTGACTTGAATCTCCAGTACCCGGCTGGATGGCGGGAGGCTCGAGAAATAAAATCCGGGCTTGGCTTCAGTTCCCCCTCGCCCGTAAACTTTACCGGCTCAAATCCGCTTTCCGCACCGGAAAGCGCAGCCGTATATAATTTCACCAGGGCGCATAACTTCAGGCTTACGATCTCCTATCATGCGCAGGGCGAGGTTATTTACTGGAAGTATCTCGACAAGGAACCGCCCGGCTCCCGCGAGATAGCCGAAAGGTTTAGCAGCCTCAGCGGCTATGAAGTATCCGATGCACCATTTGAATCGGGTCACGCGGGATATAAGGACTGGTTTATTAATAATTATAACCGTCCCGGCTTCACTATCGAAGTTGGTTCAGGATCAAATCCGCTCCCATTATCTCAGTTTGCGAAGATATATAATGACAATGCAGAAATCTTAAAGCTTGGCATGACTGCAACGGCATAAAAAATCAGGGTTTCCTCGCTTTGGAAACCCTGATTAAATTAATTCCTTATTCCGAGAAGTTTGAGGATACCAATTCCGTAAGCGAATTAACCGCTTCGTTCTCGTCCGAACCATCGGCTATTATACTAATTACACTACCCTTTACGATACCCAAAGACAGAACGCCAAGAAGGCTTTTCGCATTAACTCTTCTCTCGTCTTTTTCAATCCAAATACTGCTCTTGTACTCGTTGGCCTTTTGAATAAAAAAGGTCGCGGGTCTGGCATGTAACCCAACCTGATTATTTACGACAGCTTCCTTTACCAACATTAAAGCCACTCCTTTTCGTCCTGTAACAAATTATAAAAAATTCTTGTTTCTTGGGAATATCTTTACTTTTATTTTACCAAAACGTAATGTTATCGTCAATAGCTTTTTGGAAATCAAATAATAGTTTTCCCAATTATACGTTATATGCAGAAAAAAGAGAGGCAGGTGTAAAAATTTGGTACAAACCGCCATACTTGGGTTTGCTTATCCTGTCAGTTATTAACAGGCGCGGATTTCCTTTATATTGAACTCGCGTCCGCAAAGCAATTCGAATTCTTCCGAGCCGCAGGAAGGGCATATCTTGCGCCGCTCGATCAGATTGTATACACATCCGCAGCTCCTGCATCGCGCATTTGCAGGCAGCATCTCAATTTCAAGCCTAGTGTTTTGTAGAATCGTGCCGTCGACAGCGGCGGGATAGCAAGTGCGGATGTACTGAGGCACAACCGGCGACAGCTCTCCGATTTGAAGTACCAGCGCCTCGACCTCGGTAAGTCCGTTTTCACGGACAATTTCCTCCACTTTTTTTACCACATGGAACATTATTCCGAGCTCGTGCATCCGCTCCCTCCTTCCTTTGCCGGCATCCGTAAAATTATTTTGCCCTGCTACCGCTCAAAGACTCCTTTATTTTCTTTGTCGTCATCTTCACCTTGCGCTTAAGAACATGCTTTATTACCACCGGCTTCAGCTTTTCATAGCTCACGCCCTCGCCGTCGTATCGCCTCTCAAGCTTGATTGCGTCAAACTTGCATTTTATGGTGCATTGTCCGCAGCCGACGCAGAGGTATTGGTCCACAATAGTGGCGCCGCAGCCGAGGCAGCGCTCGGTTTCCTTCTTAAGCTGTTCTTCAGTAAAGCAGCCTCGTACATCACGGAATTCCTTACCGGAATTATGCGCCGTCTCAGCAGGCTTTTGCCGCGCCATTCTGTCATAGCCGTCGAACAGCACGCCGCTTTTGTCCAGAGCCTTGTATTCGCGCCTGTCGCGTCCTATAAGCAGGCTCTGACCCGGCTGCACAAAGCGGTGTATGGATATCGCAGCCTCCTTGCCCTGAGCAATGGCGTCGATTGCAAATTTCGGGCCTGTATAGGCGTCGCCTCCGACAAATATGTCCGGCTGCGCCGTCTGCAGGGTCACAGGGTCGGCCTTTACGGTATTATTGGGATTCAGCTCAACTGCGCTTCCGCGGAGCAACTCTCCCCATTCTATAGCCTGCCCAACGCTAAGAAGCACGTTTTCAGCCGGCATCGTTATTGTTTCTTTTTCGTCATAAACGGGAGCAAAGCGCTTCTGTTCGTCGAATACGGAAAGACATTTTTTGAACTCTACGCCCGTCACCTTGCCGTTTTCAGTAATAATTCGAACCGGACCCCAGCCGTTTTGAATTGATATTTCTTCCTCCTCTGCCTCCTCTATCTCTTCCTTAAGGGCCGGCATTTCCTCGCGGCTTTCAAGGCAAAACATAGAAACTGAGCCGCCGTCGCTCACACGGGTAGCCGCACGAGCCACATCAATGGCTACATTCCCTCCGCCTATTACAATTGTTTTGCCGGAAAGCCTTAACTCCTCGCCCATGTTTATGCGGCGCAGGAAGTTTACGCCGGTATCCACGCCCTCAGCGTCCTCGCCCGGCACTCCGATTTTTCTGCCCGACTGAGCGCCCACCGCAAGGTAAAATGCCTCAAACCCCTGGTCGCGCAGCTGATTAAGCGTAATGTCCTTTCCAACCTCGAATCCGGTTTTGATTTCGACGCCGATTTTTCGAAGTATCTCTATCTCTGCTTCAACCACATCCTTTTCCAGCCTGAACGCAGGAATCCCTAGCGTAAGCATTCCGCCTGGCTTCGGCTGCTTTTCGAATACGGTAACCCTGTAGCCGTCGATGGCCAGATAGTATGCGCAGGAAAGTCCTGAGGGGCCGGCCCCTATCACGGCTATTTTTTTGCCGTAATCATGGCGTGTTTGAGGTATGTAGCGATGCTCAGAGTTCAAGTCCTGTTCCGCAATGAACTTTTTGATATCGTCTATTGCCACCGGCTCGTCAATATCGCCGCGCGTACAGGCAGATTCGCAGCTGTGCGGGCAGATGCGCCCGCACACCGCAGGGAATGGGTTATTCTTTTTTATCAGTTCCAAAGCTTCGGTATATCGTCCCTGAGCAGCAAGCTTGATATATCCCTGTATGCCGATATGTGCGGGGCACTCGGTCTTGCAGGGACTTGTGCCGGTGTCAACTACGTTTTTTCGGTTATAGCGGTATTCGGCATTCCACTTGTCCGGGGTCCATTCAGTGTCGCGCGGAGTAACTTTCGTAGTAATATCTTTGACTACCGGCTTGCTTGAGCAAATCTTCTGACCCAAACGCGCGGCATTTACCGGACAATGCTCAACACATTCTCCGCAAGCAACGCACTTGTCCTTATCGACCTGCGCCACATAATTTGAGCGAACCATATCCACGTTAAGGAACATCTCCGCCGTGCGAAGCGAAAGGCATGAGCAGCCGCAACAGTTGCAGATCGCGTGGGTCTTGCCGGAACCGTCCAGATTTGGTATCTGGTGTATCAGGCCGTTTTCCTCGGCTCTGTGTATTATCTCGAAGGCTTCCTCCCTGGTAATTGCCCTGCCTCGCCCCGTGCGTATATAGTATTCCGCCGCATGACCCATCTGGATGCACATATCCTCCTTCAGATGTCCGCAGCCCTCGCCCATCGCCTCGCGCACGGTGCGGCAGGCACAGTCCGAAACGGAAAAAACGGTGTTGTCGTTCAGATACTTCGAAACCTCCTCATAGGAGGCCCTGCGCGATTCCCCGTCGATCGCGCTCTCGATAGGAATTACGCGCATAAGCCCAACACCTACGGGAAGCATTCCTGCCGTCTTTGCTCCGCGAACCCGTCCGTATTCCTCAAATGCCTCCGCAATCTGGGGATACTTCCGTACATTAGCAAGGTTATTGGTCATCATCTCCATAATTCCCGGTACCCAGGTGTCGTACCAGAACTTATCCACGCCGTCCTTTTTGTTGACGAAGCAGACACCGGCGTCGGCCAACTCCATCAAAAGACGGGTGGTGATCTCCAGAGGCTTGCCGCAGAGCTTTGAAACTTCATCGGCGCTCTTTGGAACCCTGAAGTCAAGGCAAAGCGCCACCTCCGCCATTTCGTCCGTAACAACCGGCTCCAGAATTTTGTATTCCGGATCCTTCTCCGTAAATGCGCCCTTCGAACCTGGTTTTTTTTTGCTCACTTTATTGGCAAATTCCAAAACCTTTTCCTTAACCGCCATGCAAGTGCCCCCTTCGTTTTATATATATATTATGCTATATAAACGTATTCATTTGCTCCGCCACTGGAGCACCTCCGCGCGCAGCCAATCGATCCATTCACCTATCCCCTCTCCGGTTTTTGCAGAAACGGGGAATATTTTAATTTCAGGATTGATTTTCCTTGCCCGTTCAACGCAGGCTTCCATATCGAAATCGAAAAGTCCCCTAGCGTCAATCTTATTAATTATCAACACATCCGAAACCGAAAACATCAGCGGATACTTAAGGGGC
>JAJUHS010000003.1 GCA_029267755.1 Clostridiales bacterium | reverse complement strand
TCAAGCGTGGCCGATACCTCGTCGATGTAGTTGATATAGTTTTTTAATCTGTCAACGGTTCTGCTGAACGCTTTAGCTACCTGGCCGATTTCATCGTTAGATCTGGATTGCACATCTATGTCCAGTTTCCCTTCGGCAATCTGGTTGGCGGCATTTCTAAGCCTCTTGACAGGTTTTACGATACTCAATGACAGTAGTATAACGAGCACGAAAATAACTGCTATGGCAATTCCAAAAACCGTAATAATAGTATTGCGCAGCGACGTGATCGGCCCTTTGTATTCCTTGTCGGGCAGTCCGCTTACTACTATAAAGCCTGTATTGCTGTCTATCGATAAATAACCGTGCATCGTCTGCCCCAAAGCGGTATATGTATAAAGCCCTGTTTGCTTGTTTTGGATAGCCTTTTTAATATTATCGGACATATTCACGTCGGTAATATTTTTATCAAGGTACTGTGAATCAGGATAATAGATCATTGAACCCTTCGATGAAATCAGCATGAAGAATCCGCTTTCGCCCAGCTTATGGCCTTTCATCATAGTCTGGAGTTTGTCTATTGAGAAATCTATACTCGTAACTCCTATCATTTGGTTTGACGACGAGTTTACAGGAGCTATTGCACTGACAATCAATTTATTGCTTGCGGTATCTACATATGGCTCAGTGACAACTGTGGTTTTTGCGGCCTGCACTTGCTTGTACCATTCTCTTGTGGTTACATCGTAATCGCTTCCGGATAAGTAGCCGTCCGATTGAGTAAACTGGCTGGAATCAAAATCTGCTATCCAGGAAACAACAATATTGGAGCTATCGGTGTTTTTTACATTTTGAAGTGCTTTAAAAACATTGGTAAAACCCGGGACTTCGGTTATTTTTTGGCCTTTAACAGTATAATTAAACAATTCTTCAAATACAGCGTTAGTAGCCATTTGCTTTGACACTTCCATGTATTTTGTGAAATACTCGCCTACCTGTGCGGAAGCTGTCTGCGATTTTGAAGTCAAATTTTCGTCCGTCAACTTGGATACGCTGTTTTGGGCGATATTTAAAATCATTATAGCCAGCAACACAAATACGATTGTGATAGGTATACATATACCGAATATCATTTTGCCGAAAATACTGCTTTTGAATACTCTATTTCTTTCTGACATGAAGCACCGCATCCTTTTATTATCTGTTTATAATATCTATCGGCAAAATTGAGCTTAATATAATATCTCTAAAAACAATAATTTTTGGTTCTAAAATAAAAGAGGTAGAGCATAACGTAAAAACCTAGCGACGAAACCCGCGTTAAAAGAGACTGACGTTTTGCCCTGCACACTTTACATATGAACAAAGTCGCTTGATCGGACAAAAAACCGGCAAGCAGTTTCCACCACTTGCCGGATTCCTTTACTATTGCTCTTCCCCAACTATATGTAAATTTATGTCTATATAGTAATGAGAATCAAACCATTGGTTTGAGATTTTCTGAGATTATAAGTCTTGCCTCGGTCGCTTTCTGGACCTGTTCCGGTGTATACTCGGGATTGATTTCCACCAGTTTTAATCCTTCCTCAGTAACCTCAATTACGCCCATTTCTGTAATGATAAGGTCCACGCAATTTAGTGCGGTTAAAGGCAAACGACAATTTTTCAGTATCTTGGGCTCCCCTTTTTGAGTGTGCTCCATTGTAACGATAACTTTTTTTGCGCCTACCACGAGATCCATTGCGCCCCCCATGCCGGGCAGCTTTTTTCCAGGAATGATCCAGTTTGAGAGATTCCCTTTCTCATCAACCTCGAGCGCGCCCAAAACCGTAACGTCCACATGTCCGCCTCTTATCAGCCCGAAAGAAACCGTTGAGTCAAAATAGCAACCGCCTGGTGCCACTTTGACCGGAGTCGCGCCGGCGTCCACACTGTAAAGGCTGTGCTCCAAGGACTCTTCCGTGCAGGGAACGACGCCCATAAGACCGTTTTCGGCCTGTACAGTCACCCTGACGTTTTCCGGCAGAAATGAGGGGATCATTGTAGGCATTCCTATGCCAAGATTCACGACATCGCCGTCTTTCAGTTCTTTTGCGGCGCGGGCCACTATATAACTCTTTATGTTTTCCTTATCCATTATATACTGCCCCCGTCCACAACGTAATCGACAATGACGCCCGGAGTCATGACATTCTCCGGCTCTATTTCACCTGTTTCGACTATATTATCCGCCTCGACGATAACCACATCGGCAGCAGTCGCCATAGCCAGAGCAAAGTTGCGGGTAGCGCCCTTGTACCATACGTTGCCCACCCTATCAACCTTAAATCCGCTAATAAGCGCAAAATCCGCTCTAATCGGTCTCATAAGCAGATACTTCTTCCCGTCAATTTCCTGTACGGAATGGGTAAATTCCTTGTTATCCTCAATTATAGTGCCAACACCAGTCGGAGTAAGTACGCCTCCGAGCCCCGCTCCGCCGGCGCGTATCATTTCGGCAAATGAGCCCTGTGGAATAAGGTCTACCTTCATAGAGCCGTCGTTCATCTGCTCTCCAACTTCGGGATTAAGCCCCACATGCGTCGCCACCAGGTGCTTAACCTGATGATTATGTATAAGCTTTGCCACCCCATAATACTCTTCACCGGTAGGGCCGGCGGGCTTAGCGCCGTCATTGCATATCATGGTAAAATTGCCCTTGCCGCTTTTTGATAAAGCGTCGATTATTTTATGCGGATTGCGGCAGCCCATAAAACCGCCCACCATGATGGACGCGCCGTCCGGAATCATCGCCACGGCTTCCTCCACGGATATAAACTTAGCCAAATTATTTACCTCCTGTATTCTCGAATGATACCATTATCAGCACTTCTCAAATACAGTAGCGGTACCCATGCCTCCGCCTATGCAAAGGGTTGCAAGGCCGCGCTTTACATCGGGACGTTTCTGCATTTCATGTAGAAGTGTGACGATAATGCGCGCGCCGGAAGCACCCACCGGGTGACCTATGGCAATTGCGCCGCCGTTTACGTTTACTTTCTCCATATCAAATCCGAGGTCTCTTGCAACCGCAATTGACTGAGCCGCAAATGCCTCGTTTGCCTCTATCAAATCAATATCCGCAATGGTGAGACCGGACTTTGCAAGAGCTTTTTTAGAGGCCGGCACGGGACCTACGCCCATTACTTCCGGCTCTACTCCTCCCTGCCCCCATCCGATAAGCTTGGCCATCGGCTTCAGACCGTATTTTTTGACAGCTTCTTCCGATGCAAGCAGAATCGCGGCCGCACCATCGTTGATGCCCGATGCGTTGCCGGCCGTAACCCTTCCACCGTCGGATTTAAATGCGGGTCTCAGCTTGGCAAGCGCGGCGGCGTCCGTATCGGCGCGAGGGAATTCATCCACGCAGAAATTAACGGTTTCCTTTTTTACCTTAACCTGTACGGGGACAATCTCGGAATTAAATTTCCCTTCGCGCTGCGCGGCTGCGGTCTTCCGCTGAGAAGAAAGAGCGAAAGAGTCTAGCTCCTCGCGGGTTATGCCCCAGCGGTCACAAACGTTTTCCGCGGTTATTCCCATATGATACTTGTTGAAAGCATCGGTAAGGGCGTCATTTACCATTAAGTCGACAATTTTGCCATCATTCATTCTGGCGCCCCAGCGAGCTGAAGGGATGGCATACGGCGCCGCCGACATGTTTTCGGTGCCGCCCGCAACTATAATTTCGGCATCTCCCGAAATTATAGTCCTGGCCGCCTCAATGACAGCCTTCATTCCGGAACCGCATACCATATCGATGGTAAACGCGGGTACTTCCACCGGCAGTCCCGCCTTGATTGAGGCCTGGCGGGCTACATTCTGGCCTTGTCCGGCCGTAAGAACGCAGCCGAACATGACCTCGTCCACCTGCTCAGGAGATACGCCGCCGCGAACGAGGACTTCCTTTATAACAACCGCACCCAGATCGGCGGCGGGGACATCCTTAAGTGAGCCGCCGAAGCTGCCGATTGCCGTACGGCAGCAGTTTATTATGTATATGTCTTTCATATTACATCTCCATATTTCACATATCTATTCAATTATTAAGGTACATTTCTCCCCGTTATACATACCTGGAAAACGCTTATGCCCTAGGTTTTAATCCCAGTATTTCTCTGGCTTCGGCAGGTGTTGCCGCCTCGCAGCCGAATTCCTCTATTATCCGCTTTGCGCGCGCGACGAACTGCATGTTGCTGTCCGCCAGAACGCCCTTCTTGTAGTAAACATTGTCCTCCATGCCTACACGGACATTGCCGCCCATGGCAACAGTAGCGTACAGGATCTCCATTGCGGTCGCACCGACGCCGAATGCCGACCATGTGGAGCCAGGCGCCACTTCTTCCATCGTATCTTTCATGAATACAAGGTTTTTTGTGGAGGCGCCGATTCCGCCCGGCACGCCCATACAGAACTGGAAGTGGAGCGGCGCTTTAATGAAACCTTTTTTCAGAAGATATGCCGCGTTGTATATCATACCGGGATCAAACACTTCAATTTCAGGCTTTACGCCCTTTTCCTGCATGAGTGTTCCGAGTTTCTCAAGGAATTTGGGGTTGTTTTCAAAAACCGTAGTATGCTGCCAGTTCATAGATCCGCAGTCATAGGAGGCCATATCGGGCACGAGCTCGTAAAACGGCCTTATCCTGTCTTCCTCAAGCAGATTTACACCGCCCGAGGTGGTCAGGTTTATTATAATGTCGCAATCCTTTTTCGCGCGGATAAGCTTTACCGTCTCCTCGAACTTCTCAAATACCATTGCAGCCTTTCCAGCGTTATCCCTGCAATGGATGTGGGCAATCGCGGCTCCTTCCTTCCAGCAATTATAAATTTCCTCCGCAATTTCCGCCGGTTCGATGGGCACGTTAGGGGTGTTCTCCTTTGTCGGCCATGCGCCCGTGGTAGCCACGGTTATAATTCTTTTGTTTTTAAGATCAGCCATACAATTACCTCTTTGCTCAGATATTCCCGCCGTAGGTATAGGTTCTGTCCGGTACGTCGTTAAGGTCGTCTTCATCGATTTCCGCTACGCAGCGAGCCATCGATCCATCCCCAAGATACCAGCGGAGCGGGAAGCAATAGAATCTGAAGCGTTTGCCGGAAACCTTGTCCAGATCTCCGCCAAGGTTCTCTACGCCGACAATGCCATGCCCGAGCATATACTTGTGACAGGGCTCCCATGTTCCCCAGCAGCCCAAGGCCTCAAGCTCGCCGAACTTCTTGTCATAAGCTTCTTTTCCGTGAACCTTGATGTAGGTAAACTTATCGAATTCGGCATAAGCCTCCTCGCCGAACTGCTCTATATACTCCTCGGTGATCGGTCTGCCAGACGCTCCGAGCAGGTTCATTCTCGTCATGCCGTTATTGCCCATGGCGGTGTGAAGCGGATGATCAAGAGCCTGGCTGTCCATAGCCACGCACTTGACCTTATGCTCAACAAACCATTTGCCGGCGTCGATACCGGTGCCGCAGGAATAATGATAGTACTCCTTGCTGTCATCAAACTTGCGGTGCATTCCCGTATTCAGGCAGATAACCATTCCCTCAAGCTCTTTGGGCTTAATGTTAGCGCGTTCGCAGGCATCTTCCAGATGCTCAGGCAGGATCAGGCCCCAACGGCCGATTTTGATTTCCAGACATACCGCGTCGCCCGTATAGGCGTCAACTGGCATTTCATGGGTATAGCGGGCTCTTCTGCCGTCGAACTCCCTTTCCATAACGTGTCGGGGGGCGTCGCAATGCGTTCCGGTATGCATTGTGCAGGTAATCTTCTGGGTAAGCACGCCGCCCTTGGCCATTGTATGATTGTTATCGATTATTGGTTTGTCAAAATATGGCCAGCGGGGAATCTCCGCGCTGAACGGATGCGTAAGGTCAACAAAAACTTTTTTACCCATTATTATTTCCTCCTAATGTGTTACTTGTTGTATAACGCTCTTATTAGATACGCATTTAATTCATCCCGTGATTTTTGTATTTCCTCTTGTGTCCATGTTCTGAAGCCCCTGCCGGTTTTAAAGCCCAGCTCCCCCTTATCGCACAACTCCTTAAGAAGAGGCGACGGATCGGCGGAGGATTCCAGATGTTTCAATATGTAGCTATGGATATTGTAGGTCAGATCCGTGCCGACCATATCCGCGTTTTCAAGCGGTCCAAGCTGCGGCAGACGCAACCCGAATGAATACTTGACAGCCTCGTCGACAGTCTCCGCGTCAGCAATGCCGTTTTCTACAATCGAGATTGCCTCCCTCCATAGGGCATGCTGCATCCTGTTCGCTACGAAGCCCGGCACATCCTTTTTGCACAAAATAGGTTTTTTGCCGACAGATTTTAACAGCTCCATTACGGTTTCAGCAGTTTCATCCGAAGTCGCGTCGGATTTAACCACCTCGACAAGCGGAATAAGGTGCGCAGGATTCCAGAAATGTGTTCCCACGAAGCGGCTGCGGTGCTTCAGCTCGGCACTTATTTCGGACGGGCTCATTACCGAAGTGTTTGTACAGAAGATTGTGTCAGTGGCGCAGCACTCTTCAAGGTTTGCAAACGTCCTTTTCTTAAGCTCCATGTCCTCAAACACGGCTTCAATTACAAGGTCTGCCTCCCTAACGGAAGCGCCGCTAATACCGGTAGTAAATTCAATCCTTCCGAGGCGGGAGTTCATCTCCTGCTCCGAAATGATACCCTTTTCGGTTAGCTGCAGGCAATTTGCGCGGATACCCGACCATATATCCTGGTTAGCAATGTCGGTAACAGTTATTCGAAGCTCAGGGTTTTCTGTAAGCACAAATGCAATGTTTTTGCCCATCATGCCGCCACCGACGACAAGAATGTTTTTTATACTTTTCATCAGTTGCTCCAATATCCGCCGGTGGCGTCATAGTTGCCGCCCGTCAGGAAATCCGAAGCTGGTGAGGCAAGGAATGTCGCCAGTCCGATAAAGTCCTGCACCTCGCCCAAACGCCCAATCGGAAGACGCTTGAGAAAGTTTTGGTAAACAGCCGATTCAGGGTCGAACATCCACTCGGTAAGCTCAGACCGGAAAACGGTCGGGTTAATTGTATTGACGTTAATGTGATAGGGCGCAAGATCGCTGGCCATGGACTGTATCATCAGATCGCAGCCGCCCTTGGACGCGCAGTAGCCAGTATACCCCTTCATTCCCATCTTGCTGCGCGCCGACGAGGTAACGACAATCTTTCCGCCTTTGTTCTGCGCCACCATCTGCTCGGCCGACGCCTTGCAGACTACATATACGCTCTTAAGGTCCGCGTCCATGATCTTCTGCCAATCCTCAACACTCTGCTCCAAAATGCCCTTTGGATTGTTGTACCCATGGCAAACGGTGAGTATATTCAATTCGCCGTAAGTAGAGACTACAAATTTGATCAGCTTTCCAACTTCCTCGGAAGAACCGGGATCCGCCGCAAAAACCGCGCAGTCTATCCCCTCGGCTTTAAATTCGGCCTCCAATTCCCTGAGCTTTGAAGCATTTCGGGCTGTCATAACCACTTTCGCACCCTGATAGCCGTAAGCCTTGGCTACAGCTCCGCCCAAAGCGCCGGTTGCGCCGGTCACAAGCGCTACCCTGCCGCTTATATCGAACATTTTCCTTGCAAATTCCTTTTCGACTTTGATCATTTCATCCACCTCAATTCGGATAGTTAATTACAACAAGCATCACAGCCGGTCTGTTTGAAGCGTTTATGAGATGACGGCCTTCATTGGGAGCAAACGATATCGACTCCCCGGCGTGGATAACATATTTGTTTCCGGCCTTATCGGTCACAGTCATCTCTCCCTCAAGAACGTAGTAGAACTTCTCAAGAGGGTTGTCCTCATAGGCGTATTCCGCACCTCCGCCAGGCAGAAAGGTCGAAAGTCCCACCCAGAACTTTTCCGCTCCCGTTTCCTCTTTGCCGTGAATCCTCATAGCGGTCATCTTAAAATGGCCGGGGGCTTCATAGGTTTTAAGTTCTTCCAAAGTACGCTTTACCATAAATCCAACACCCTTTCTAAAATATTAACCCGGATATAGTCGATTACCGCCTACTTGCGTTTTGAAAAAGCAGCCTTTTTCAAATAATAAACTCCTATCCAAACAAACGGAATTGATAGGAGTTATTAATATACTTAATATTAACTTTTCAAAACTGGTTTGTAAAATTCTTTTATTTTATAAGCTCATAAGTAGAATCGAAGAGCCCTATGGAAGGATTATCATTCATACGGTTCCATGCTATAACCATTTCAAGCGGTTTTAAATCGCGAAGACGCAAGGGAATTAAACGGCTTTTATAAGCGGCAATATTGTTTGTGCTGCAAATCGCCACTCCTTTTCCCGCCTCCATATACAGGATTTGAGAATTTAAATCAGGGGCGTCGATCACCTTAGGCGTAAACCCCGCTTTTTCACATTCCATTATTAAAAGCGCGTTTATAGCGGGGGATTCCTTTGACGAAATGTTAATGAAAGTTTCATTTCTGAAATCACTGAGCGATAAATTCTCCTTTTTCGCCATAGGATGATTTTCATTAAGATACAGGGCTGTCTCCATACTGAAAAGTTCTTTGTATATCAGCCAATTTTTATCCTCAACATCGATCTTCAAGGCAAACAGTATATCAATAGTGTTATTAAACAAAGATCTTATCAAATCGCTGTTGCTTCCTTTCAAAAATGAAAGCTCGATTTTTGGAAACGTTTCCTGAAAACGATCGAATAATGTGAGGATACGCTCGTCTATCCTGTTGCTGCCCGAAAGTCCTATGCGAAGCGTACCGGTCTTTCCTTCATGAACGTATCTGGCCTTCTGAAGAATGATTTCATATTGCTCCCATAGGCCTTTCATACCTTCGTACATTATTTTTCCGGCCGGTGTCAGATTAGTATCCTTTCGCTTGTTGTTACGGGTAAATAGATCTATCCCCCATTCCTCTTCAAGCGCGGAAATGTTATGACTGAACGCCGGCTGTGAAATATAAAGCTCGCTGGCGCCTTGCGTGAAGTTAAGGCATCGGCCTGCGGTAAGAAAGCAATTAATCTGCATGGAATTCATATTTTCACCTTGTATAATGGACTGTGAAACTTCCACTACCCTTTCTTTAAAGTATCGATATTATTGATTACAAACGCCGTTTCCGCATAGACATTTAGCATGTTTAGACCGACAGAGTAAATGCTATCGCGATAATACCTTAATTACTGATTTTTTCCCCATTCTGTATCTTATCAGGCAGAAATTCAAGTATATCGTTAGGCGTACAGTCCATAACTCGGCAGATGCTTTCGACGCTTTCCAGCGATACATATCCGTTGCGCTTCAGCCGCGTGAGAATGTTGCCGCTGAATCCCGCCAGCCTCTGCAACTGCGTATTGGTCATATCTTTTTCTATCATCAAGTGAAACAATTTCTTGTAACTTACAGCCATGATATACCTCCGAAAGGATTGATATGGAAAATATATCACGCAAAAGTGATTTTTGCAATTTGTAAATGTGATAATAAAATAATTGTAATTTAAGTAATTTAACCAATTGTTTGAATGTAAATCATAATAGTATTTACTAAAAATATATGAATTTTTACCTATTTTATAGTTGAATTGTTGAAATATATTGGATATAATTAGAAAAAATTGTTTTTTCAGGCGATTAATAGATTTATATGGAAATGCGACCGGCATCAATACTAAAAATAATTGCCGATAAAAATCAGTCTTAAGCCCGTAGCCCGCCTCATATTCTTGGAACACGGATATGTCGCCCCCCTAAGAATATGCTCCAAAGCAAAGTCCGATCTCTCGACTCTCTGCATCGGCAGAGGACTCGGCACAAACTACGGTCCGATAAAAATAATTTACATAACGAAAGGAGTTATCGCACCATGATTCTTTCCCCAAAGTATCAGCTGATACAGAAACTAGCAAGAGATTTCGCTGAAAAGGAAATTCCCGAATCTATGCAGGAAGAGATCGATCAGACCGGCAAATATCCCGAATCTCTCTATCGGAAAATCACTGACAACGGCTTTTTCGGAATCAAGATCCCCAAGGAATACGGCGGACAAGGCGGCGACAACCTTGCCTACGTTTTGTTCGTTGAGCAAATCTCCCGCGTCAGCATGGTCACCTCCATTTACATTAGCGGGGCAAACTCTCTAGGCAGCGGCCCTCTGCTTAATGCTGCTACGCCGGAGCAGCTTGAAAAGTACCTTCGACCTGTCGCGGAGGGCAAAAAGTTTCCTGCCTTCGCTCTTACAGAGCCCGGTGCCGGCTCTGACGCGGCCGGACTTCAGTCCAGTGCGGTGCGTGACGGCGATTACTATGTGCTCAACGGCCGCAAAACCTTTATTACCGGTGCTCCGATCGCCGATTTTGCGATCATATATGCTAAGACAGATTTCAGCAAGGGAGCAAAGGGCATCTCCGCGTTCATTGTCGACATGGATACTCCGGGCATTTCCCTCGGAAGAAACGAGAAAAAAATGGGTATTATCGGAATGCCCACCAGCGACATTATTCTTGAGGATGTGCGCGTACATAAGGACAGTCTTCTTGGCGAAGAGGGCATGGGCTTCATCAACGCCATGAAAACACTTGATGTCGGTCGTCTCGGTGTTGCCGCCACTGCGCTCGGCGTAGCTCAGGCCTGCCTTGAGGAGGCCATCGACTTTGCCAAGAACCGCAAGCAGTTCGGACAAAGAATAGCAGACTTTCAGGCAATTTCATTTATGATAGCTCAGATGGCAACGCAGATCCAGGCCTGCAGAGAACTTCTTTACAATTCCGCAGTTTTAAAGGATACAAACGCCAAGGATGCCGGAATGCACTGCTCCATGGCAAAGCTCTTTGTAACGGAAACGGCCTGTCGCATCGCACATGACGCGCTTCAGATACACGGCGGATACGGCTACATAAAGGACTACCGCATAGAGCGTCTGTATCGTGATATTCGTGTAAACACACTCTTTGAGGGCACTTCGCAGGTTCAACAGATAGTAATATCCAAAGAACTGCTAAAAAAATAAGGAGGGAGTAATTATGAAAATAATAGTATGCGCCAAGCAGGTGCCCGATACTAATGAAGTAAAAATCGACCCCGTCAAGGGAACCCTTATTCGCGACGGAGTGCCTTCCATATTGAATCCGGACGACGCAAACGCACTTGAGGCCGCTCTCACAATGAAGGATTCATACCCGGGAACAACTGTAAGCGTTATTTCCATGGGTCCGCCGCAGGCGTCAATCATGCTTTATGAGTGCCTGGCAATGGGCGCCGATCAAGCTTACCTTCTTTCAAGCCCCGCCTTCGGCGGAGCGGACACCTGCGCTACATCCACTACCATTGCCGCCGGCATCAGAAAACTCGGCGGTTTTGACATTATCTTCGCGGGCCGTCAGGCCATCGACGGCGATACCGCCCAGGTTGGCCCTCAGGTTGCTCAGCGTCTTGGCATTCCCGTGGTTACTTATGTCAGCAAGGTGCGCGAGCTCGGCGATGGCTATATTATTGTTGAGCGCCAGCTTGAAGACGGCTATGAGGTAATCAAGGTTAAAACTCCCTGCATGCTCACGGCTGTCAAGGAGCTTAACGAGCCCCGCTACATGAACGTAGGAAGGATAATCGACGCCTGCGAAAAAAAAGAATCGGTAACGGTCTGGAATGAAAACGATATAGGTCTACGACCAGAGAGCTGCGGACTTAAGGCCAGTCCGACTCAGGTTTTAAGAAGCTTTACACCCGCCCCGAAGGGCAAGGGCGAGATGCTCACAGGCACCGTAACCGAGATGAGCAGCGCTCTCGTACAGAAGCTGCGAGAGAAGCATGTACTTTGATTAAACGAAAGGATATGGACCTAAATGGCTGTAAATATTATAGATGAGAAGTGCAAGGGCTGTCAGAAATGCCTGAAAGCCTGCCCCTTCAATGCCATCACCATGGAGGGGAAGCTCGCCGTCATCGGGCCGAGCTGCACAAGCTGCGGAGCCTGCGTTGATGTCTGTCCCTTTGCCGCTATCGAGAAAACTGATGAAGCTGTACATACACCGAACATCTCATCCTTCCATAACGTATGGGTCTTTGCCGAGCAGCGCGACGGCAAGCTCATGGGCGTTTCCATTGAGCTTTTGGGGGAAGGCAGAAAGCTAGCGTCCGAAATTGGGTGTGAGCTGTGCGCTATTCTCTGCGGTGAAAACATAGATGAACTTGCAAAGGAGCTTATCGCTTATGGAGCGGATAAAGTTTATTACGCCAACTCCCCTGAGCTCAAGACCTACACGACAGACGGCTATACCAAGGTAATCTACGAGGCTATAAACAAGTATAAGCCCGAGATAGTCCTGCTCGGCGCGACACATATCGGCCGTGACCTTGGCCCATGCCTCGCCGTCAAGTGCGGAACCGGCCTCACCGCCGACTGCACAAAGCTTGAGATAGACCCCGAGGACAGAAAAATAAAGCAGACCCGTCCCGCCTTCGGCGGAAACCTTATGGCCACAATCGTTTGCCCCCACCACCGCCCGCAGATGTCAACCGTCCGTCCGGGCGTTATGGAAAAAGCAGTGCGCGACGATTCCCGTAAGGGCGAGGTAATTCCGCTCAAGACGGTTTTCAAGGCCGGCGATATACGCACTGAGGTTCTAGAAATTGTGAAGAGCACCAAGGAAATCGTGTCCCTCACGGACGCTGAGATAATAGTATCCGGCGGAGCCGGCCTCGGCAGCGCAGAGGGCTTCAAGCTCATCGAGGCCCTTGCCAAGAAGCTCGGCGCAACTGTCGGCGCTTCCCGCGCCGCGGTCGACGCCGGCTGGATAGAACATTCACACCAGGTCGGACAGACCGGTACGACGGTAAAGCCTAAACTCTACATAGCCTGCGGAATTTCCGGCGCTATCCAGCACCTTGCCGGTATGCAGAACTCAGGCTACATCGTCGCTATAAACAAAAATGAAAACGCTCCGATTTTTGAGGTTGCCGATTACGGCATCGTCGGCGACCTCTACAAGGTTATTCCCGCACTTATGGATGCCCTTGACCAGTAGAATAAATTGATTCCATATCCGAACCTTTTCCCTATTGGGGATGGGTTCGGAATTTTTCTCGACATTAATAGCAAGCTATTCGGTTGTGCACATTTTTTCTTACTTTAAGGCTTCTTCAATTAAATAATACCCAGCTTTTTAATGTCCATAATTACTCCCCTATTTAAGGAACCGCCGATTTACAGTGCGTTTATTTAAGCGCATGCGCCCAAATACAGTCTGTATAAAAAAACCGCCTTTTTCTAGCTATAAGGCTTCATAAAAGGCGGTTAATTCTTAAATTATGAGTACAACCCGTATGTTTAACATTCGAATCAAGAACATTCAATAGTTCAAAGAATTTATTATAAAATATAGCATTTTCAATGCTTTCAGAATTGCCCTCAGACCATTGAATTTCCTTGTTCTCTATTCCTCTTCCCAGTTGTGCCAGACGTTCTGGACGTCATCGTTGTCCTCGAACATGTCGAGCATCTTCCGCATGTTCTTAATGTCGTCCTCGTTTGTAAGCTTAATATATGTCTGCGGAACCATTTCAACCTGTGCGGAGAGAAATTTATAACCCTGCTTTTCCATCGTGTCGGATACTGCCTGGAAACTATCCGGATTCGTATATACTTCAAACACTTCGCCCTCATTTGAAATATCATCCGCTCCGGCTTCTAGCGCGTCCTCCATGACCTTATCCTCGTCCAGGTTCATCTCCTCATTGTCGATAATAATGACGCCCTTTTTATCAAACGACCATGAAACGCAACCCGTGGTTCCCATATTGCCGCCGTATTTGTCAAAGTAGTGGCGCATTTCTGAGGCTGTGCGGTTGCGGTTATCTGTCATCGTTTCAACGATTACCGCAATTCCGCTGGGGCCGTATCCCTCATAGTTGATGCTTTCGTAATTAGAGTTATCGCCTCCGCCCAGCGCCTTTTCAATCGTCCTCTTTATATTATCGTTAGGCATATTTGCGGCCTTTGCCTTGGTAATTATCGCTGCCAGACGGGAATTGTTGGCCGGATCCCCGCTGCCGCCTTCCTTTACCGCTACAATTATTTCCCTGGCTATTTTCGTAAACGCCTGCGCGCGCTTTGCGTCCTGAGCTCCCTTCGTTTTCTGTATATTATGCCATTTGGAATGACCTGACATAAATTCATCTCCTCTGTCCCTTTGTGTTTTGCTTATACACCCGGTGTTTAAGACCGGAGGCCGAACCCGCGTAAGCGCCTAATACGCAGGAAATTAACGTACCCGTTATTTTATCATAAAACTCCCGGCATGACAAGTCGCAAAGGCTAAAAAAATTGCAGGCAGAATAAAGGTTCTGCCTGCCGAGTAAACTATGGTTTGCCGATTATCTCCTTTTCGGTATAATAAGAAGCCTGCCTTCGTCCTGCTCCGTCATTTCTTCCATGCCGTTCGCCTCAAGAATAAGCGCCCTGGTTGAATTGTACCTTTTCGCAAGCATCCATAGGGTATCGCCATTTGCCACCCGCCTCAAAGTTACTGACGGCAGCCGCGAAATGTCCCTGAGGGCCGTGTCATCGCAGCCGGCGCCCGTTATGGCGTCTATGGTCTGCGATTTCAGCGCCGTAACAATGAAATCCACGCTCATGCGGACCTCTATGCCCTCATCTATAATAACGGCGCTTGCGTCCCCGCAATCCGCGCTGCATACGCAGGCAACATTTTCGCATGGGTCCTCCCACATGGCGGAAACATTCATTTTGTCCCTTACGGAAAAAAGGCGGCCGTCCTCGGATTTGTAGACTACCTCCACGCAGGCGGTGGTTTCGAACCTGCATCCGTCATCGCTGTTGATTTTTGAGGTCTTTCCCGTAAACGCATTAACACATACTATGCTTTTCGCCTGAACATAGGTCTCTATATTTTTGCGGACATCCTCCCGGATAACCGTGGAACTCTCTACGGTATCTATTGAATATTTTTCATTCCTACATATTAAATCATATGCTGTACTGTACATATCGGATATGTATTCGATTTCCCTGTTCTCTATGACAACGATCTGAGCGACCGCGTGAAGCTCCATGGTAATCATAAGGTTGCCGCCCGAACCGTCCGCAAGGTCAAAGTATATGCCCGTAGGCATTATCGTAACAGCAAATTCGGGGTTGCTTACGGCTTCTATCTCCGCTATCTGAGAAAAAACGGTAGAAAATTCGGCTTTGCATAGCTCCCCCTCGTTCCTTGAGCGGTAAAGGACGGAAACCATCGCGTTTCCTTTTATTATCAGCTTGCTGCCGACGGTTCTGGTATCCTCCGTCAAAAGAGCAATCCTTGAAGCAAGTATCTCTCCTGCCGGCATAGCCGAAGAAGGAAGCACATAGTCGTCGGATATCACAAAGGTCTTTTCGCGAACATCGGCAACGCTTTTTACGGTTCTCCTTTCCAAAAGGATCTCCATATCCTGAGGAGCCTCCTCGACCGCGTGGCAAAGCTCAAGCTTAACCGGACCGTAGCCGGAAATCTGTGTGCAAACATCGGCCCGCACCAGAATCTTTCTGGGATTCAGATTTCTGCTGTCTATGGAGCAAAGCACGGCTTTCGCAGTAAGGCGTACGCTGCTGTCTGCGGCCGGGTGCTCAAGGACCGACGTAAACGGTATTTTCAGCTCGAGCTTTTTTACCTGCTCATCGCCTTCCGGCATATACAGCACCACGGCATTGATGACGCCGCCGACCGTCGCCCTGCCGGCTTCCGCTTCCTTGCTTCGCAGTGTTATAACCCCGTCGGTTTCGATAATCCTGACTATGTCCGGCATTGCATCAGGCACTATCATCTCCATCGTCTCTTCCTGCGTTACGTCGGCGCTAAAAAGGTTTTTATAAAAAGATACAGATTTCTTTTCAAGCTTAGCCTCCATAAATATCCTCTCCTTGACGCTATTTCAACTGTCCTTGCTAGAGTATATTTATGTTGGCTTTGGAATATGTCCTATTTATTTTTTAACGCGAAAAATAAATCTCAGCAAGCCCGACATAAACCGGGGAGTTTTCACCACAAATACCTTCAAATGCCGCACCTCCGTTTTCCGTCATCTTCTAAGCAGCGCCAAGCCTATGCAAATAAGCGTTACTCCGAGCGCAAAGCACCAGAATATCGGCGGCATAATAAGCGCAAGAATAATAATCGCCCCAAGCGTAAGGAAAACAAGTCCGGCTTTTTTGCCGTACCTGAAACAATATCTTCTCATAACTGCCGCCCCTCGCAATCAAAGTTTCACAGTACATTATACGCACGCAGGGCTCGTTTGTTACTTTGTCCCGGGACAAAAAACAGCGTCCCGATTGTTCGGAGCGCTGTAATTGCTTATTTAGTATGATACCAATTCTATTTTATCATCGGAAACCGTAAGAGCAATATTCTTGACCGGCTTTTCGTAGCTTTCGATAATCTGTGTGGCAACCTTGTCTTCGATCTCCTTTTGAATAAATCGGCGGAGGTTTCTCGCACCATAGGTTATCGAGTAGGATTTCTTTATGAGATAGTCAAGCACGGAGTTGTCATATGAAAGCGCTATTCCCTTTTCCTTCATGCTGTCACTGAGCTCATTGAGCATGATCGCCGATATTGCCTTAAAGTTCTCCTCAGTCAGCTTGTTGAAGTAAACTATCTCGTCAACACGGTTGATAAACTCTGGGCGCAGGAAGTCGTTAAGGGCCTTGATCGCCTTCTCCTTGCCCTGATCGCTTATCGAGCGGTTGAAACCCACTGCACCGTCCTTCTTATCGCTCCCTGCGTTGGTGGTCATTATTATTACCGTATTCTCGAAGTTCACTGTCTTGCCGTGAGCATCGGTTATCCGGCCGTCGTCGAGAATCTGAAGCAGAATGTTGAGAATATCGGGATGTGCCTTCTCTATCTCGTCGAACAGAACCACTGAATAAGGCTTGCGGCGTATTTTTTCGGTCAGCTGTCCAGCCTCGTCATATCCTATATAGCCGGGAGGCGAGCCGATAAGCCTTGACACAGTATGCTTTTCCATAAACTCCGACATATCCAGACGGATAAGAGATTCCGGAGTATCGAACAGATCCGCGGCAAGGCGCTTTACAAGCTCCGTCTTGCCGACACCTGTTGACCCGACGAATATGAAGGAAACCGGCTTACGCTTTGCGGCTATTCCAACCCTGTTGCGCCTTATCGCTGCGCAGACCGCGTCTACCGCCTCGTCCTGACCGATTATATGCTGCTTCAGCCTCTTATCGAGCTTTGAAAGCTTTTCATACTCGTCCTCGCGGATGCTGACGGCTGGAATTTTGGTCCATAGCTCTATAATGCGTGCCAAGTTATCTATCGTAAGCTCGGGAATACCCTCTTTGTTAAGCTGAGAAAGCTCATTATCTATCTGAATATCGCGGCTGCGTATTACCGCAAGCCTACGGTACGAGTCCTCGCTTGAATCGGCAAGGAGAAGGTCGCGCTCCTTTGCGAGATCGGCCTTTTCCTTCGAAAGCTCGGCGCTTCTTGCTAAATTCTTATTTTTAAGGTTGACGTCTGAGCAGGCCTCGTCAATGAGATCTATCGCCTTGTCCGGAAGGAAGCGATCGGTGATATATCTTTCCGACAATACCACCGCCTGACGGCACATCTCGTCTGAAATCCTTACCCCGTGGAAGCTTTCGTAATATCTGGCTATTCCCTTTATTATTTCAACGGAGTCATCTATGGACGGCTCGCTGACTATGACCGGCTGGAACCTGCGCTCAAGCGCCGAGTCCTTTTCGATATGCTTGCGGTACTCCGCAAATGTTGTAGCACCGATAACCTGAATCTCTCCCCTGGAAAGCGCGGGCTTCAGAATATTGGCGGCGTTCATCGAACCCTCCGCGTCCCCTGCACCTACTATATTGTGCACCTCGTCTATTACAAGAATAATGTTTCCCTGCTTTTTTACCTCTTCGATAAGGCCCTTCATTCGGCTCTCAAACTGTCCGCGGAACTGAGTTCCGGCAACCAGAGCCGTAAGGTCCAGCAAAAAAACTTCCTTATCCTTAAGCTTATATGGAACGTTTCCGTCGGCGATGCGCTGAGCAAGCCCCTCGGCGATCGCGGTCTTTCCAACGCCGGGCTCTCCGATCAGGCAGGGGTTGTTCTTCTGGCGGCGGTTCAGAATCTGAACGACCCTTTCGGTTTCCTCTTCCCTGCCTACTATCCTGTCTATCTTGCCCTCCAGCGCCTTCTGCGTCAGCGATATGCAGTAGTTGTCCAGGAACTTGCGCTTCTGCCCCCTGCTGGATGCGGACTCCCTGTTCCCGCCACCCGGCTGGCCCGTGCCGCCGGGCTGCTGTGTTTCCTGTCCGGGTTCCGTATTAAAAAGACGGTTAAGGAACGGAAATGTAGCAGTCTTTCCCTCCTCGGTGTCTTCACCTTCAACTTCGGCAATTCCCTCGGCTCCGCCGAATGCGTCCAGCATCTCGTTTGAGATGCCTTCAAGGTCCTCGTCTGAAATTCCCATTTTTTTCATAATATCGTCAACAGGCTTAATATTAAGCTCCTTGGCGCACTTAAGACACAAACCCTCATTCGTGGATTTGCCGTTTTCCATCTTTGTTATAAAAATAACAGCTACATTCTTTTTGCATCTTGCGCAAATTGTAGGTTGCATATAGTACTCCTTAACTAATCCTTTTTTTATTCAGCGATTGAGTAAATTTTATAAACTGCAAAAGATAACCCATGAATGCAGCTATCATTACTATTATCGCCACAGTAATCATAATTGTTGAATAAAATTTCGGAATATTGAAAAGCATCAGTATCCCGCATACGACTACGAATACCACCGTGGCCGCCTTGCCCAAATAGTTCGCAGACGGCATATCCGAGGACTTTCTGTAAATCATAAAGCCGCCGATAGCCATCAGAGATTCTTTAAGGAAAAATATTACTACGGCCCAGACCGGTATTATCTTATCTATGGTTATGCAGAGGAGAACCGTAAAAGTCATAATTTTATCGCCGAGCGGATCCAAAATCCTTCCAAGCTTTGAAACTAGATGGTACTTTCTTGCTATTCTTCCGTCAAAGAAATCCGTAGCCGCAGCCAGCATATATACTCCGGTCGCATAAACATGCGCTTGCCCAAGGTCGCTGAAATAAACCACCGCAAACACAGGTACCAGCAAAAGTCTGAAAACAGACAGAACATTTGGAACGTTCACCGATATCTCTCCCAATCAATCAAATTCCCAGAAAGGCCGTAAGCAGATTATTGCCCATAAGCCACTTGAGAAATACAGTCTTGCTTAGCGTCTCGTCCGGGAAAACGCCCCCGAAATAACGCATGGCCCACGCTATCGCAAATAGAATAAGCATCCCCTTCGCGGCTCCGAGAACCATACCGCCCGCACCGTTAATAAGTCCCAGTCCGGGTGCCCTGAACACAAAATTCAGGAGTCTTAAGGCAAGCGTAAGAATAATTGTTATTACGATATAGGAAGCAATGAATGTGAGTATATAACTTACGGACGAGGTAAGCCTGCTCGCAACGGCGCTTTTGAACTCCTGCCCCACCTTTGTAACAGATTTTTTCAAATCTGTGATTATGTTTTCCGCCGTATCTTTGAATATGCCTAAATTCAAAAGGCTTTCAAGTCCGACAGTATCCAACTCACTCCCGGATGCGGCAGTCTGAGAAGGCGAGGTCTTGTACTGCTCCTCGGTTTCCGTCACCGATTTGTTTACGAGCTTGACGACCAGCGGCTCTATCATCGGCTTAAATCTATCGGAATATGTACCAGCTATTTTTCCCGCTCCTAAAAAAGCGATAATAATAATTATAATGCCGCTTATCCCAAGAATCAATCCTCTTTTATATCCCGAGATTATAAACAGCAGCAGCAAAAATAAAAGTACAATATCGATTATTATAGGAAATATGGAAAGCATATCAGTTTACCTTTCACGGCCTATATATTAGGGCTCCCGAATTAGAAATCATCACGACTGATCCGTCATCCCTCATAAGAACCTGTTTAATATTAGCTACATCATTTACGCTCTTATACTCAGTCATATTGGAATTATATATCACTAGCCTGTCGTTATATAAAACGGCAACATATTTTCCTCGTGCGGAAAGTGACAGCACGTCGCCGCTGATATTGATATTACCCACTACTTTACCGTCCGCAGAAAGCGTAACTATAGCTGCGGCTTCGCCAGTCTTGTACTTTCCTATCGCTAGCACCGCGAAACCTGAGCCGTCCAGGCTGTAATCCTTGAGGAATCCGTTTGTAAAATTGTAGTTCGAAACCGCTTCGGCCTTATCGTTAAGAAAAACCGCCGATTTTTCGGATAACAGGCATATCCTTGACGGGCTTATATATTCGATATCAAAAAAAACCTCGTCTTCACTCGAATAGCTGCCCTTCTGCTCGGTGCTGTTCAAAGTAAATGTCGAAACCTTGCTGCCCGAGCCGGTCATCGTAAGCGCCGCCATCTTCTCGCCTGTGTCGGATAAGGCGGCGTCTATCAGATATCCCTCTCCGGAATACCACTTGTAAATCGGCTTAAGCTTTTTATTATAGACGCTTACGGCTCCCTTATATCCGCTTTCCTCGGCGGCAACGGCGATAAGCCCCTCGCTGTTCATGGAGATATTCGTTACCGCACCGCCAGTTTCGACCGTTTTGGCACCGGATTTGCTTACTGTGTAAAAATTCTTGCTGCCAATGCTCCACGCAACCGCCATATCTCCGCCGCCGGTTATCGCCGGTTTCTGCATCATCGCGGAACTCGAGCTTAGCATGTCCCCTTTTGCACTAAGCAGTTGGGTGCCGGCACCGGAAGCAACCGCAAGCCCGCTGTTTATCCATACAAACTTGTTGTCGGAATACACGTCGAACCGTATACCCTTCGAGCCCGCATCGTTTTTCTCGCTATCCTTTCTGTAAAGGGCAAAAAGAACGGAGCCCAGCGCAATGATTATTACAAGCAAAACCAGTATAAATCTTATCGCGAAGCCGCGTCTTTTTCGTTTTTCGGTAACAAGCTTTTCCATCTGCTCTCCTTAAAGCATTATAGCACTCATATATCAAAAAATATACTAAAAATTTTTCTCCATCATTCGCCCGACCTCGCCGTCATACCACGCGCCCGTCATATATAGCCCATGCGGCGGAACTGTGGGGCCGGCAAGGCGCCTGTCTCCCTTTTCGAGTATCTCCGAGATTTCCTCGGGCCTTATCTTTCCAAGCGCCGCATACAGCACGGTTCCGGTTATCGCGCGCACCATGTTGTACAAAAATCCGTCGGCGCATACCCTCAGCTCGATGAAATCATCCCTGCGGTATACGTCACAGTAATGTACCGTCCTTACGGTGGTTTTTACGTCGGTTCCGACCGACTGCACCGCCTTGAAGTCGTGCGTTCCCACAAAGGACTCGGCCGCCCTTTCCATTATTCCTATATCCAGCGGAACGGGGCAGAAATAAGCTCTGTTCATATACAAGGGATTGCGTATGCGATTGTTATAAATCCTGTAGGTATATTCTTTTTTTATGCATGACAAAATCGCGTTGAAATCCTCCGGCGCATCTACAGCGTCGACGACCGCGATATCTCCCGGAATAAGAGCGTTTACTGCAAGCGGCACTCTGTCCGTCGGTATGCCAGCGTCGGTTTTGAAGTTTGCGCAGTAGCGCAGCGCATGCACCCCGGCGTCCGTCCTGCCGCAGCCGACAAGCTTTACGGGCTGCCCGCATATTTTTGACAGAGCCTTTTCAATAGTTTCGGCGACTGTGACTTCCGTTTTCTGCACCTGCCAGCCATGATAATTCGTACCGTCATACATGAGGCGAAGCGCTATGTTCCGCATATGCCTCACCCGTTATAACCCTAAGCTTGCGAGCGTTATCGTCCCCGCGAGGATAAGCGCTCCAAGAGCAAGCGTGACGATATCTCGCGTTTTCATCTTCAGCTGCTTCATCTTCGTCCTGCCGACTCCTCCATGGTAACAGCGGCTCTCCATAGCGACCGCGAGATCGTCCGCCCTCCTGAATGCGCTGACGAAAAGCGGCACAAGCAGGGGCAGCATCGCCCTTGCCCGCTGAAAAAGATTTCCGGTATCGAAATCGGCGCCTCTCGCCTTCTGCGCGCTCATTATCTTATCCGTCTCCTCGATAAGCGTTGGAATAAAGCGCAGGGCTATGCTCATCATCATTGAGAGCTCATGAACCGGCACTTTGATTTTCTTAAGCGGATTTAAAAGCTTTTCAAGCCCGTCAGTAAGGTCAAGCGGCGATGTAGTGTAGGTAAGCAGCAGCGTTCCTGTTATCAGCATTATTATGCGAAGCACCATGAAAACAGCGTTTCGTATACCCGCATCGGTTATTTTAAATATCCAGAACTCTGCGATAACATTTCCGCTTGAATAAAAAAGGTTTAGTATGGCGGTTATTATAACAACGATGATTATTGGCTTAAGGCCCTTCATTATTATCCCGGGCTTCAGCTTCGACACCGTAATTCCGGCAATAAGAACCGCCGCCATCAAAGCGTACGAAATATAGCTCTGCACGATAAAAAGAGCGACGATATAGATGAGCGTCATAATAAGCTTTGTTCTCGGGTCAAGCCTGTGCATTACTGTATTGCCGGGAAAATACTGCCCGAGCGTAATATCTTTAAGCATTGCGTCCGCCCCCTTTCAGAGAAAGGAGTATATCCTTAAGCTGGCCGATCGTATATACGGAGGTATCAACCGGCAGCCCTAGCTCTTTGAGGCGCTTTGCAATCCTCGTTACCTCGGGTACGGACAGCCCCATTTGCGTAAGTTCGTCTCCTCGTGAAAATATCTCCCTCGGAGTCCCGCTCATAGCCAGTCTGCCCTGATTGAACACAACTATCCGGTCTACGTTGGAAGCTATTTCCTCCATGCTATGCGTAACCATGATAACGGTTGCGTTTGTCGCCTCATGATAGCTCCTGATGTTCTCTATTATGCTCTCCCTGCCGCGCGGGTCGAGTCCCGCTCCCGGTTCGTCGAGTATAAGCACGCTCGGCCCCATCGCTATAACACCCGCGATCGCCACGCGGCGCTTCTGGCCGCCCGAAAGCTCAAACGGCGACTTTGGCAAAAGCGAGCAGTCGATTCCCACGAACTCCGCCGCCTCCCGGACGCGGATATCCACCTCTTCTTCGGAAAGCTTCATATTCCGCGGCCCGAAGGCTATGTCCTTGTAAACCGTCTCCTCAAAAAGCTGATACTCCGGATACTGGAAAACTATTCCTACTTTAAAGCGAGTATCCCTGATTGTCTCCTTGGATTCCCATATATCGACGCCCTCGTAATACACCTTCCCTGCGGATGGTTTTAAGAGGCCGTTAAGATGCTGTATGAAGGTAGATTTTCCTGAACCCGTGTGTCCGATAACGCCGATAAACTCGCCCCGCATCGCTTCAAAGCTGACGTCCTCTATCGCAGTGCGCTCAAACGGTGTTCCCACGCTGTACCTATGGCACAGCCCTTCGGTTTTTATAATAGGTGTCAATTGCTTCAATCCCTTTTTATTAATGGTGGATGCCACCGGTACATTTTAAATGTGCTTATAAGTCATCCCCGTTAAGACAGAACCGAGTAAATGGCTTGGGCGCATTCTTCGACCGACAGCGCATCGAGAGGAAGATTGAACCCCTCCTTGTTAAGGGCGTACATAAGCTCGGTCGTTTCGGGCACGTCGAGCCCGAAGGCCTTCATTTCATCGACTCTCGTAAAAACCTCAGAAGGCTTTCCGTCGGCGACTATTTTCCCGTCCTTCATTACAACAAGCCTGTCCGCTTCGACCGTTTCCTCCATATGATGCGTTATGAGCACAACCGTGATTCCTTGATTGCGGTTAAGCTCATGTATCGTCTTTATTACCTCAGCCCGCCCCATTGGGTCGAGCATTGCGGTAGGCTCGTCTAAAACTATGCATCTCGGGCGCATAGCGATGATTCCCGCTATGGCTATCCTCTGCTTCTGGCCACCTGACAAAAGATGCGGCGCGTGTGTTCTGAATTCATACATTCCTACGAGCTTTAAGGCTTCGTCCACCCTTTTTCGGATCTCATCCGGAGCGATCCCGAGATTTTCGGGCCCGAAAGCGACATCCTCCTCGACCACGTTTGAAACCATCTGGTTGTCTGGGTTTTGAAAAACCATTCCGACCTGACGGCGTATCTCTATGGTAAGGCTCTCATCGGAGGTATCCATGCCGGACACATAAACCTTTCCGCCAGCGGGAAGCAAAATAGCGTTCATATGCTTCGCCAGTGTCGATTTGCCGGAACCGTTATGTCCAAGCACCGCGACAAAGCTGCCCTCCTCTATGCTTAGACTCAAGTTGTCGAGCGCCGCATCTATGCTCTCACCGGAGGTATAGGTATATGTTAGATTTTCAGCAACAATAATATCTTTCATATATTTCCTCTCTCCGCCGGTCATCTTTCCCAGCGACAGGTGGCACCGCAGGGCAGATTTAATCCGCTTGCCGTCACCGGTATTCCGAGTTCGCCGCTTTCGCTGCGCCCTCCGAACCTCCTTGTAAACACCGTTTCGCTTATATAAGTCAGAGCCGAAGGCGATATCCCGGTGGTATAGGAATTGATTATCACAAAGCAGGGTTCGTCGCTGAGTACGCCCTCGCAGAGCTTGACAAAGGAATAAAGGTTCTCTTCGAGCTTCCAAATCTCGCCTGAGGGGCCTCTGCCGTATGACGGCGGATCCATTATTATCGCATCATAGCGCTTACCCCGCCTTATTTCACGCTCCACAAATTTGACGCAGTCGTCTACTATCCATCTGATCGGCTTATCCGAAAGCCCGGACGATTTTGCGTTTTCCTTTGCCCATGCCACCATGCCTTTGGCGGCGTCTACATGGCAGACCGAGGCTCCCGCGGCGGCCGCGGCAACAGTAGCCGCTCCCGTATACGCGAATAAATTAAGAACGCTTATCTCTCTTCCCGCGCGGCGCACCTTTTTATCGATGTAATCCCAGTTTGCGCTCTGTTCGGGGAAAAGCCCCGTATGCTTGAAGTTCATCGGTTTTATATTAAAGGTATAATTCCCGTAATTTATCTGCCAGCTCTCGGGAAGCTTGCTTTTTTCCCAGCTTCCTCCGCCCGACGACGAGCGAGTATACTTTGCCGAAGGCCTTTTCCAGCCCTCATGCTCCCTTGGCGTATCCCATATTGCCTGCGGGTCGGGCCTGATGAGTATTTCTCTGCCCCAGCGTTCGAGCTTCTCGCCTCGTGAGCAATCAATCAGCTCAAAGTCAACCCATTTATCTGCAAGCCACATAATGTGCTCCTTTATATGTGTTAGTTGATAATTATAACATTATTATACAAAATCGTCAAATGCTATTTCCGGATTTTGCCCTTTTCGTTGTAGGCTAATTTTAGATTTTTATTGCAAACTAATAAAAGAGTGGTATAATGTTAGAAATATCTACATTTTGGAGTTTTTACTTGCTCTGATGTATAATTTGTTGTAAAAGGTATTCATTTACCATTAAACTTTGTATTCTCCGTATTGGGCTTATGGTTCGGCCTGATTACCGGATAAATCAGCCGGGCCAAAATTGCTCTTTACTGCTAAGAGCTATTTAAGGAGTTGGCATTATGCGTTACGCCGTTAACGGAAGTATTGAAATAAAAAACCGCCTTCAATTTGATGTGGTAATAGTGGGATCTGGTCTTGCCGGTCTTTACACTTCGTTAAATATCGACAGCAAGTATTCCTGCTGCATTATGACAAAGGAAGGCCTGGATCTTTCAAATTCATGGCTGGCTCAGGGAGGTATCGCCGCCGCTATCGCGGTTGACGATACCCCGCATTTTCATTTAGAGGATACCCTCATTGCCGGCGCGGGTCTATGCGACAAGGAAGCGGTCGAGGTACTGGTAGACGAAGGTCCTATGGACATCAAAACACTCGTTTCGATGAACGTCCCGTTTGATCTTAACGCCGACGGAGATCTTCAGATAACGCGCGAGGGAGGACACCGCAGGAACCGCATAGTACACGCCGGCGGAGACGCTACGGGGCGCGAGACGGTCAAGGCTCTTGCCGAGCTTGTCCGCCCGCTGTCTAATATCAAATTTATGGACCACACCTTTTTTGTTGATATATTGACAGATGAGAAAGGTGCTGTTTCCGGAATAATCTATGCAGATAAAAATGATAATCTTGGCATAATCGCAACCAAAAACATTGTAATAGCCACCGGCGGCATCGGACAGGTTTATCTCTCAAGTACAAATCCCTCAGTTGCCACCGGTGACGGTATAGCGGCAGCCGTCAGAGCGGGCGCCAAGCTTAAAAACATGGAGTTTATCCAATTCCACCCGACCGGCCTGTACAGCAAAAATCCCGAAGATCGCGCTTTCCTTATTTCCGAGGCTGTCAGGGGCGAGGGTGGGCTTCTCAAAAACAGCGCAGGCGTTAGGTTTATGGAAGGAACCCATGAATTAAACGAGCTTGCGCCCCGCGATATAGTGGCCAGAGCTATTGTGAGAGAGCTTAAAAGAACCGGAGACGATCATGTTTTCGTGGATATTACGGCGAAGGACGATAATTTTCTTAAAAACCGTTTCCCTACTATCTACAACGAATGTCTTAACCGCGGTATTAATATTTCAAAGGACTGGATTCCCGTCTGCCCGGTGCAGCACTATCTTATCGGCGGCGTAGAGGTCGACTTGAATTCTGAAACCTGTGTCAAAGGCCTTTACGTCTGCGGCGAGGCCGCCTGTACGGGCGTACATGGCGCAAACCGCCTGGCGTCAAATTCCATGCTTGAATGCCTGGTTTTTGGAAGAAGAGCGGCAGCGGGTATTAACGCCGCTTTGGCGGAAAACCAAGCTCATGCGCACCCCGAAATCAATATTGGTGCCCTAAGGCCTGTGGCCGATCTGGATTTTACGGCTCTGCGAAACGAGATAAGGCATCTTATGCATAACAACTGCTATGTTATAAGAAACGAAGCCGGACTGAAAGCAGCTTATGCGCGCGTATCCGAAATCTTAGCGGCTCTTGAAGGCTGCTACTGCGGATGCAAGGCTTATATAGAAACGCTTAATATCGCGAGCATCGCGAAAGAAATCCTTACCGCCGCCCTTGCGCGCAAGGAAAGCGTCGGAGCACACTACCGAGAGGATTAGAGAATATGTTTATTCTTGGACTTGACGAGTTTTTAACCCGCGCCTTAAACGAGGACATAGGAACGGGCGATATAACAACAATGTGCTGCATCTCACCTGCCGCCGTATCCAAGGGAGCCTTCAAGGCTAAGGAAGCCGGCATAATATGCGGCATGGAAATTCTGAAACGAGTGTTTGCGCTGCTTGATGCAACCGTATGCGTAAATCCAATAATATCCGACGGCGACTATGTTGAAATGGGTGCGGTCATAGCAGAAATTTCAGGCAAATCTCAGAGCATCCTTTCCGGTGAGCGCGTCGCGCTGAATATAATCCAGCGCTTATCCGGCATTGCAACTCGTACGCATGAAGCGGTATCGCAGATAAGCGGCACAAAGGCCGTAATCGCGGATACTCGAAAAACGACGCCCGGACTTCGCGTGCTTGAAAAGTATGCCGTAAAGGTAGGCGGAGGCTCTAACCACAGGTTTAACCTATCCGATGGCATTTTGATTAAGGACAACCACATTAAGGCAGCCGGCGGCATCAAAAACGCAATTGAAGCCGTAAGAAGAACCGCCCCACACACCCTCAAAATTGAGGTTGAAACCGAAACCGCCGAGCAGATTGAAGAGGCTTTGGAGGCCCGGGCCGATATTATAATGCTCGACAATATGACTATTGCCGAAATGGCGGCCGCCGTAGAACGAATTAACGGTAGAGCCTTGGTTGAGGCTTCCGGAAACATGGGCGAAAAAAACCTTAGAGAGGTAGCCGAGACCGGAGTTGATATAATCTCTATCGGCGCGCTGACGCATACGGTCAAATCGCTTGACATCAGCCTTAAATTTTTTGAATAATAACTTTTTAATAGGAACGGAAACGTTCCGATTAAGACTGTCAAAAAACTCCCCCGCAGGGATATTTAAATCTATTTTTTCCGGGAATTCACTTCTCGGAAAAATACCTCAGCCCGCGCAAATCGTGCGCGACCGGGGGTTTCGCGGCGCAAGCCGCGTATCTAGGGGGCATCGGATGCCCCCTAGAAGCTTGTCGAAAATACTTTTTCGACAAGCTCAATCGGAACGGAAACGTTCCGATTTTTAGTCAACCCGCCGCAGTCTGAACCTTTCGGCTCATCTGGAATACAATGATAATGGATAGATAGACCGTCTATTCAAATATTGTCTTGGGAGAGAACATTATACTATGTCAATGCCCTGTATTCGCCCGTCGGGTGCCCTGCCTTTTCAGGCATACTCTGATTTGCTCGAGTCAATCGCCCTTCAGGAAGCGGGATTAGCCCATATTTTGAACGCCGAAGGCGAAAAAATACAGACCGCTCTGGGAATAACAGACGGTGGGATGCGCTTTCCGCCGATGGCGAGATGTATAAGCGATCTGGTTGCCATAAATCAATCGGTTTCCGATACTCTTAAAAATATAATTAAGCTGGAAATGGTACTTGAATTCAAGTTAGACGAGGTATCAAAGCTGCCTCGCTACGGTTATCCTGCCGATCCTCCTCGCAAAAGCGAGCAGGACTCCGAATAAAATAACGGGATAAGTTTAAGGGAAGTCATTGGCATGACTTCCCTTAAAGTTGTTTTTATTCTGCAACTGTCAGTCTTCGCAGCCGCAATCGCAACCGCTGTCGCTGTCATCCTCGTCGAAATCGAACTCAAGCAGCTCGTTGCAGCTTGGACAATTGATCGAACCGAGGTCCAGAACGTCCTCGTCCACCGTAATCTCGTTTCCGCAGGAAGGGCATTTAATGGAAAACAGCATAGGCTCTTCATCGTCATCGTCACATTCGTCCTCGTCTTCTTCATCGAAAACAAAGTTTTCAACATCCTCGAGGTCCTCGCTAATCGCGTCGACTTCTTCAGTAAGCTCGTCGATAGCCTCATCAAGCTCCGTGATTCCGTCCGCCATGTCGCCCAGAAGATCAATTATCTCTTCGAACAGTTTTCCTTCTTTTGTATCCTTGCTGATTTCGAGGCCCTTGGCCAGTCCCTTCAGGTATGCCGCTTTTTCGGATATTGTCATGTTAGCATTCTCCTTTGTATTTTGTGGTAAAACCTGTCTAAAAGGAATTTACCCCTTCGCGCGCTCCAGATATTCGCCTGTTCTGGTATCAATCTTAACCTTATCGCCGGGGTTGATAAAGAGAGGTACTTTTATCTCTGCTCCGGTTTCGAGAGTCGCGGGCTTTGTTACGTTTGTCGCGGTATTGCCGGCAAATCCCGGATCCGTTTCCGTTACTACCAGCTCAACAAAGTTGGGCGGCTCAATTCCAAAAACCTTGCCCTTATAGGACATGACCTTGCAGACCATGTTTTCCTTGACGAAACGGAAGTTATCGCCAAGGAGCTTGCCGTCAATAGGCTCAAGTTCAAATGTTTCGGTATCCATAAAATAATAAAGGTCGCCGTCGGAATAACTATATTCCATATCCTTGCGCTCTACATAGGCGTTCTCGAATTTATCTGTGGGGTTAAAGGACGTTTCGATAACCGCGCCCGTAATAACGTTTTTCATCTTGGTACGAACGAAAGCGGCTCCCTTTCCAGGTTTTACATGCTGAAATTCAATAACCTGCATGACTTTTCCGTCCATATCAAAAGTTACGCCGTTCCTGAATTCGCTGGCTGTAATCATAAAAAATCCTCCTGTATCTTTGTGTCTGATGTAATGCCCATTTAAAATCTACAGGTTATTTTATATTATTCCGTAAATTATTGCAAGCATAATTGTGTTTATTTACAAAATAATAAGCTCTTTTTTTGCCAAAGTAATATTCCTGCATCCGTTTTCACCTAGAATAAGCACATCTTCGATTCGAACCCCGAATTTTCCCGGCAAATATATTCCTGGTTCGGCCGAAATGACAGCCCCCGCCGGCATAATGATGTCCGACATCGGTGAGGCGCTGGGCTCTTCGTGGATATTCAGCCCGAGCCCATGCCCGAAGCTGTGTCCGAAATACTGACCGTAACCTGCTTTGCTTATAACGTTTCTGGCCGCGGCGTCGATATCCCGTCCCCTGACTCCCGCTTTTGCGGCTGCTATTCCCGCAAGCTGGGCGCGGAGTACGATATCGTATACGTTACGCATCTCCTCCGAAACGTTACCCACGGCTACTGTCCTTGTCATATCAGAGCAATAGCCGTTTACGCGGCAACCGAAGTCCATCGTAACAAAGTCTCCGCCTCTTACCGCCTCGTCGCCAGCTTCCCCGTGAGGCATGCTTGTTTTCACGCCAGTAACCACTATAGGGTCAAAGGACATGTTTTCCGCCCCGTATTTCAGCATTTGGTATGTCAGTTCGGCCGCAATTTCGCGTTCGGTTATTCCCGGCTTAATAACGCTCAGTACTTCCCGGAGGGCATTTTCCGATATCCTTTGTGCGGCGATCAGGTTTGATACCTCTTCGTCGTCCTTTACTCTCCGCAGCTCGTTCAGAAGCCCTGAAGCAGGCTTCATTGGCAAGGATATTATGTCATTACTGTATTTTTTATATTCAGAATATGTTATGCTGCCGTCCTCAAAGCCGACGGCCGCATACTTTTTACCCTTGAGCGCGGCTTCAATCCGCTTCCTGTAAGTATTCTCCGAGTCGACCAATTGCACGGTCATGCCCGTATCAGCTTTTTGGGCCGCCTCTATATAACGGAAATCGACAAACAGATACGCCTCATCGTCAGTGATTAGCACTACTCCCTCCGTAGAACGAAAGCCGCAGGCATACTGGCGGTTGACGCCGGTCGTAACAAGCAGGGCATTTATCCCGTAATCCTTAAATCTTGACCTTATTTTGCTTACCCGGTTCATAATTTTGCCTTCTTTATATTGATTTTTTCGCCATAGCCCTGAACAAAAGTTCTGCCCAATACCTCAAACGTCTGAGCGGATTTCTCAGTTCGATCGGCTTTACCGCAATGGATAAAATTCCCGCGCGGTTAGCGGCCCAGACGTCGGTAAAAATCTGGTCGCCTACAAGAGCCGTTTCCTCAAGTTTGCCGCCCATTTTTGCAATTATCTTTTCAATCGTATCCGAAAAAGGCTTTTTCGCGCAGTCGACATATGGAACTCCCCAAAGTCCGGCAAACCTCTTTGCGCGATCCGTCTTGGTGTTTGATACAATGTGCAGACCAACACCAGCCGAAAGAAGCTCTTCCTTCCATCTGGTCAGCGACTCGGAGGGCTCTGAACCCGAATATGGAGATATTGTATTGTCCAGATCCATCAGAAGCAGTCTGATATTCTTTCTGCTCAGCAATTCAGGCTTTATATCGTATATGGAGTCAAGCTTTAAATCCGGAACAAACACCTTAAACATTTTACACCTCAAGCAGGATAGCATAATTTTTATTTTGAGAAATAAATAATTAATGTCTGCTAGTTTTTTGTTCAACATTAATTATATTATTAATCATAATTTTTTTCCGATAGGAGTGATATTATTATGCGGCTTGTAATTGCCGCGGAACCCGGTGATCTGGAGGAAGTGTTGAGTCTGAAAACACAGCTGGCGCACATCGCATACCGGGTTGGCGAAGACGGGTGCCTGTACCGTGCCGAGGGCGCGTCAAAAATCAGCGGAGGCATAATGGTAATAGGATCTGATTTGAGCGAGCAGCGTATCGGAGACAGACTGGTTTATGAAATAATCACGGAGTGCAAAACGCGCAAGTTTACCGGCGTCCTTGTAAATTTTGAAAATCGCGAGCTGCTGGAACCACTTGCGAAAGAGCTTAATTCACTTAATCTTACTCTCTATGTCCATGAGGAAATGGGTTATGAGTATGAAAACGCCACGGTGCTCGTTTCCTCCGCCATTTCGGGCGGCACGCTGAAACGGCGTCTTTCAGAGGCAGCCGAACACTTCGGACCGGAACGTATACTGCTTGACGTAGAACCGGTTTTCAGGAACTTCTTGCTTCCCGCACCGGACGGGGAAGGTAAAATCCTATCATTTGACGAATTTTCCGAGCTATCCGATAAATACTCCTCGGCCGCCTTCTACTCCCCCGAATTATGCTGCAACTATTTTACATACTCTGAAAAAGGAAATACGCATTTCGTATTGTATGATACCGCCGGAACCTTAAAAAAGAAGCTCCAGCTAGCCGAATCGCTTAAAATTAATAAGGCAATATTAGTTTACAGCGAAAGCAAAAATCTCTTGATGCGGTTGCTAGAATAAAAGGCGCTTCTACTCCTTATCCTTTTTCTTTGGAATAAGAAGATAAACTCCTATTACTATCATTACTGCGCCGAAAGCATACTGCACATATATGGGAGTGGACATGGTTGCAAACATTATCGAACCGACATCCGTTCCTCCGACTGTAATACCTCTGATTAATGTAAATATGCCGAAGGCAATAAGAAGCAAGGCTATGCTTATTCTTTTATAATCCATGTTCTGCAAATTCTTCATATCGTCCTCCATGGAACCTAAATAAAGTCTCCCGCTTATGGGAGAATCCGAGCTGCCGCCCCAGGGCAGGCTAAGCGCCCGATAAAAATCTACCACACAACGGCTCATAACGCAACAATCAGGAAAAATTCGGGCTGTCAAGGACAGCCCGAATTAATTTTAAAAGTATTTCTTATTCTTGTTCTTTCTCGCCGCCTCTGACTTCTTACGGCGCTTTACGCTGGGACTCTGGTAGTACTCCTTCTTTCTGAGATCAGACAATACCCCGGCTTTGGCACAGCTGCGCTTAAAACGCTTCAATGCGCTATCCAGCGACTCATTATCCTTTACACGAACTTCCGACATTAACTTCCCTCCCTCCAAACACGCTGAAAATCAGCGTCTTAAGGGCCATGTTATGGCTTCACATCAGTATTATAAATAAAATGATACTTATTGTCAAGAATTTTGCGGCTTTACAATTAAATTTATCAATTTATTCTTAACCACAATGGTTTTTACTATATCCATGTTCTCAAGAATACGCTTCATCTTCTCGTCCGCAAGCACCTTTTGGAGCACTGCGTTGTCATCCGAATCCGAAGGTACCACGACGGTCGTTTTCAGCTTCCCGTTTACCTGTACCGCAAGTGTCTTTTCCGACTCAACCATCTTGCTCTCGTCGAACGAAGGCCAAGGCTGCTCGCAGCAAAGACCTTCTCCGCCGAGCATCTCCCAGAGCTCTTCGGCAATATGCGGCGCAAAGGGACTAAGAAGCTTAAGAAGCAGCATCAGGTCGGCCTTGTTGCAGCCGTTGTCGTAAAATTCGTTTACCATGGTCATAAGGCTTGCGATGGCGGTATTGAATTTGACGTTTTCTATATCGTCGCCGACCTTCTTTATCGTATTGTGGATAAGCGCCTCGTTTTTCGTCGTAAAGTCCTTGCCAGAGTCGGAGACGGCCTTTTCGCAAAGGTTCCAAATACGGTCCAGGAAACGCTTGCAGCCCTTCACCGCCGTGGATGACCACGGCGCTGCCTTCTCAAAGTCGCCTATAAACATGATATACAACCTAAGCGTATCGGCTCCGAATTCCTCGACAATATCATTCGGGTTTACGACATTGCCCCTGGACTTTGACATTTTTTCTCCGCCCTCGCCGAGTATCATTCCGTGGCTGGTGCGCTTTGCATATGGCTCCGATGTGGGCACGACACCGATGTCGTAAAGGAACTTATGCCAGAAGCGGGAATACAGCAGGTGCAGAGTCGTATGCTCCATACCGCCGTTATACCAGTCCACCCTGTTCCAGTAGCTAATGGCGTCCTTCCCTACCAGAGCTTCCTTATTGTGCGGATCCATATAGCGAAGGAAATACCATGAAGAACCTGCCCACTGCGGCATGGTGTCGGTTTCGCGCTTCGCGGGACCTCCGCAGTGCGGGCACACGGTTCTGACCCAGTCCTCCATCAAAGAAAGCGGGGATTCACCGGTATCCGTAGTCTCATAGGATTCGACGTCCGGCAGCAGAACCGGAAGCTCGCTTTCAGGCACCGGTACCCAGCCGCATTTTTCACAGTATACGAGCGGGATGGGCTCTCCCCAGTAACGCTGGCGGCTGAAAACCCAGTCGCGGAGCTTATAGTTAACCTTCTGAACGCCGAGTCCCTTTTCGCTGAGCCATTCAACGATTTTCTTCTTGGCATCCTCGACTGAAAGGCCATTGAGAAAACCGGAATTGACCATAATTCCCGTCTGACAATCAGTAAAGGCGCATTCCTCGACGTTTCCGCCCTTAACCACCTCGATTATCGGAAGAGAAAACTTCTTTGCGAACTCCCAGTCCCTGTCGTCATGGCCTGGAACCGCCATAATCGCACCCGTACCGTAGGTCGCGAGAACGTAGTCCGAAATAAAGATGGGTATCTCGTTGCCTGTAACAGGGTTTATCGCTCGAACGCCCTCAAGGCATACTCCGGTTTTTTCCTTGGCCATCTCGGTACGCTCAAAGTCTGACTTTCTGGCCGCTGCTTCCTGATATTCTGCAACCTCGGCGCGGTTTGATATAATACTCTCCCACTTTTTTAGCAGCTCATGCTCGGGAGACATAACCATATATGTCGCGCCGAACAGCGTGTCGGGACGAGTCGTAAATACGCGCAGAGTATCCCCCGCCGTAGTCGCGAAATCGACCTCCGCGCCGGTTGAGCGGCCGATCCAGTTCCTCTGCTGCGTCTTTACTCTCTCGATATAATCAAGACCGTCAAGATCGTTTATAAGTCTCTCGGCATAGGCCGTAATCTTCAGCATCCACTGGCTTTTCTCCTTGCGTACGACATCGCTTCCGCAGCGTTCGCATACTCCGTTCACGACTTCCTCGTTAGCAAGCACACACTTGCAGGAGGTACACCAGTTGACCGGCATCTTTGTCTTGTACGCGAGCCCGTTTTCGAAAAGCTTAAGGAATATCCACTGAGTCCATTTATAGTACTCAGGATCAGTAGTATCGACGACGCGGTCCCAGTCAAAGCTGTATCCTAGCATCTTAAGCTGCTGTGTAAATCGCGCGATGTTGCGCTTCGTAACTTCGCGCGGGTGCATCTTATGTTTAATCGCATAATTTTCGGTAGGGAGTCCGAATGCGTCGTAGCCTATTGGGAAAAGCACGTTGTATCCCTGCATGCGCCTCTTTCTCGCCACAATATCCATTGCGGTATACGGGCGCGGGTGTCCGACGTGCAGGCCCTCCCCCGAGGGATACGGAAACTCGATCAGTCCGTAAAACTTCGGTTTGTCCGAGCCGTTTTGGGCGGCATAGCATTTTCTTTCTTCCCAAATTCCCTGCCACTTTTTTTCTATGGCCGTAAAATCATATTTCATCTCAAACACTTCTCTTTCAGTGGAATCGTGCTGTATATTTAAGGCTGCCGCCTTTCGCTTATTCGGTAAGAAAACCGGATATATCCACGGGCTCGGCATCGCCCCACAGCCGCTCGAGAGCGTAGAACTTGCGAACCTCGTCAGTGAAAATATGAACTATAACGCAGCCAAAATCGACAAGTACCCAGCCGCCCCCGCGGTATCCCTCGGTTCGAAGCGGCGCCTCGCCGTTCTCGCTGAGGATCTTGTCAGTTTCTTCCGACAGGGTTTTGACGTGCGTGGAGGATGTCGCGGTGCAAATTACAAAATAATCCGCGAGAATCGTAACCTTTTCGGTCTTGAGCACCTTAATGTCGGCCGCCTTTTTCGAGTCGAGTGTTTTTACGATAAGTTTCATTACTTCCGCGGGAGTCATCATAAGCCTAAATTTCCTCCTAAGCTGCTATTCGTATATTTTTCCGCTTGTCGAATACAGGACGCCCTTTGAATTACGGGTCAGCACGTTAAGCGACTCCGTTTTGATTTTTTCTTTAAAAGGATTAAGGTTTGCATTTATCATATCTAGCCATGCGTCAAGCTCTATTATGCAGCAGTTTATGCCCATTGCGAAATCGTCGTATTTTTCCGGCATGGTCATAAAATTAATATCCTCGGCCTTAAGGTTCAAGAACTGCAGGCCGTACCATGCCATATTTCCGACCGTCAAATCGGTTATTACATATTCCTTGAATATCTGCGCAAATTCGTTTACCTTTGTGGCGTTTCCGATAGACAAACACTTTTTGACGACTGCTTTCATGAAGGCCTGCTGAGTGGCGATGCGGTCTATGTCCGCCTGAGGATATGCGATTCCGTAGGGCGAATCCGCGTTATTCTGCCTGAAGCGGACAACGCCAAGGGCCTTCTCACCGTCGAGGTGCTGGTAACCTGCGTTAAGGTGCACGCTGAAGTTTTGAATTTCGTCGTCGTAATCCATGTTGACCGGCACGTCAAAATCAACGCCGCCGATTGTATCCACAACCTTTTCAAACGCCTTTATATCGACAATGATATAGCTGTCTATGTTATAGCCCAGCAGATCCTTAAGCTCTGCCTTTACCTTTTCCATATCGTTGCCGTTGTGAGAATACATGCCGTTTGCCTTTTTATATTCGCGCTTCACGTTTAAAAGAGTGTCTCTCGGAATATTCACTATATTCAGTATCCTGTTTTCCGTGTCGAAAGTACCGACCATAATAGTGTCGGTCAGCCCCGCCTCAACGTCCTTTCCTAAAAGAGCGAAGGTATATACGCCCTGCTTTCTTGTGTAGGCCGTTTTAAGCGTAGTGCCCGGGGCAATGTTTTCGGACGCGGTAGGCTCGGGAGTGGGGTCCGGAATTTCCGGCGGACGTATGAAGCTCTTCCATAGAATAAAGCCGGCCGCAGCCAGAATTAATATCACGCTTAATGTTATGATTCTCCTGCGCCGTTTTATCTTCTGATACCTAGCTATCATTCTTTCGATTTCGGCGCGCTCTTCCGGAGTTCTTCCTGGTCTATATTCATCGAATGAATCATCGTTATATCTGTTCGGGTTCTTTTTACCGCGGCTATTGCCATAAAGCTTCATTATGCCTTTATGCTCCTTTTAAGGTACTCTATTGCCGATAACGTATTGCGATGGACTGCTTTTCCGCGCTCCCTTATCTCGGCCTCGCTCATTTCAAGCCCCAAAAGCATAGCGGCATCCAAATCACGGTACGCGAGCTCCCTCAAGGCGCCCACGCCGTCGAATTCCCTGCCCGGCTCTATGTAATCGGCCAAGTATATAATCTTTTCCAGAAGCGACATGTCTGCCTTGCCCGTTGTATGCCACCTTATCGCGTCGCATACTGCCTCAGGCATTCCGAAAATATCGCCCGCCAGCGCGGCTCCTGTCTTTGAATGGAGCAGCTTTACCTCCCGCATTTCGACAGCATCTGTCATAATACCATACTTGCGGCATATTATCAACTGCTCATTTAAGTCCAGCTTCTTCGTTATGTCGTGTAAAATGGCGGCGCATCTCGCGTCATCCTTGTCGGCATGCCAGCGCTCAGCCAAGGCTACGGCCTCGCTTTCGCAGCCCATTACATGGGAAATGCGCTTTGGCTCAAGCATTTCCATAGCTTTTGCGCGCAGCCAGTCAAATTCAGGCTTAACGCCGTACAGCCTGTTTTTTACTATATAATCATAAACACCGGGCATAAGGAACCTGCGTCCGCCGCGTTTTTTCAGCATTTCACGGATATCGGTCGATGATATCTCGGTGGTATCGTTTCCGGCAAACTCAATTCTTGCTCCGTATTTTTCCCGGAGCCTGTCCGCAGCCGCTTTCTGTTCTCCGCCGTCATTGTACCTTGAGAGGGCACATAAGGATACGTTTTCGCAAAGCCACTCAAATCTGTACCATTGTTCAAAGGACGAAAGCATATCGTTGCCGAGAAGAAGCCAGAATTCCGCATCAGGATATCGCTTTTTTAGAAGCTCTACCGTATCCGCCGTATAGCTGACGCCGCCGCGCTTTATTTCGATATCGGAAACCTCGGCTTCCTCCATATCCCCGACGGCAAGCCTCAGCATTTCAAGGCGCATCTCGGCGGGCGCCGTTTCTTCCGGCAGCTCCTTGTGCGGAGGGGTCAAGTTGGGAATAAAAATAAGCTTTTTCAGGCCCAGACGCTCAGCCGCAAGCTTTGACGCACCGATATGCCCGATATGGACGGGATTGAAAGTCCCCCCCAAGATTCCGATCTTCTCCGTATCCGAAACATCCATACCAAAACCCCCGCCATATCTTTATCAAAATACTGCGGCCGGCAGAAATGCCGACCCGGAGCGCAAAATATTATACTTTAATCTCTATCATCGGCTTTTCGGGATTTCTCTTATACAAAACGAACCTTGTACCTATCACCTGCACTGGCTCGGAAGATGTACGCGCCGCCATTTCGTCGCAGGCCTCCCTTGCGGACAAAAGCGAATTCTCAAGCACGCGGCACTTTATAAGCTCACGGGCTTTGAGCGCGTCCTCTGCCTGCTTTACGATATTGTCGGTTATCCCGCCCTTGCCGATATGGACTATCGTATCCTCCTTGTTCGCAAGTGAGCGAAGATAGGCCCTCTGTTTACCTGTAAGCATGTTTGCAATCTTCCTTTTATTTTAAGTCTATTTTTCCCAGTTTATCCCTGAATTCATGCAGTGCTCTGGCTCTGTGTGATATTTTATTTTTCAGCTCAGCCGGCATTTCGGCCATTGTCACTCCAAACTCCGGCAAAAAAAACACCGGGTCATATCCAAAACCGCCTGATCCCCTCGGCGCTTTCAGTATTTCTCCCCGGCAGGCTCCCCTTGCGGTTATCGTCCTGCCGTCTGGAAAAATGCAGGCTATTGTGGAGATAAACTCGGCCTTGCGGTTTTCCTCACCCCGCATATTGCGGAGCAAAAACTCGCAGCGCTCGAAATCGCTTTTGCAGCCTTTGCCTCCATATCGGGCGGAATATATGCCCGGCGCCCCTCCAAGGGCGTCGACACAAAGCCCTGAGTCGTCGGCAATAGCCGGAATTCCCGCTGCCCCCATTACAGCCTCTGCCTTAAGGATCGCGTTTTCCTCGAACGTAGATCCGGTTTCCTCGACTTCAATCTGCACACCGGCCTCGTCTTGCGATATTACGTCGATGCCCAGGCCGGATAAAATCGCACGAAGCTCTATAAGCTTTTTGGGATTGTTGCTCGCCAATACAAACTTCATATTCACCTCAAAAGCGCATTTACGAACTCGTTCGGATTAAAATCAATAAGATCGTCCGCCTGCTCGCCCACTCCCACATACCTTACCGGCAGGTTAAGCTCGTCGGCAATGGCGAACACTATGCCGCCTCTTGCGGTACCGTCCAGCTTTGTGAGGACAAGCCCCGTAACTCCTGCGGCTTCCCTGAACTGCTTAGCCTGTATGAGTCCGTTTTGCCCAGTTGTCGCATCAAGCACCAGCAGGGTCTCCCGGTCGCAGTCGGGAAGCTCCCGGCTTATAATCCTGCTTATCTTACTAAGCTCGTTCATAAGATTCTGCTTGTTGTGGAGCCTTCCGGCGGTATCGCAGATTACGATATCCGTGCCTCTCGCCTTGGCGGCATTTATCGCATCGAATACGACGGACGCCGGATCCGAGCCCTCGGACTGCCGCACGATATCTGCGCCCGACCTATCGGCCCACACGGCAAGCTGTTCGGCCGCCGCCGCGCGGAAGGTATCCCCGGCGCAGAGAAGCACGCGTTTTCCTTCCTTAATATAGCGTGTCGCAAGCTTTCCTATTGTGGTTGTCTTTCCGACTCCGTTTACGCCTATCATCAGAATTACCGAAGGCCTGGTCCGGAGTTTGATTCCCTCGTCCTCAACTTTCAGCACATCCAGCAGTATTTCTGAGAGTGCGTCGCGAAGCTCTTCCGCACCGTGAAGTCCCCGCTGCTTAGTGATCTCGCGCAGTCTTTCCACCGAGCGTACCGCAAGTTCAGCCCCCAGGTCCGCAAGTATAAGCGTTTCCTCAAGCTCCTCAAAAAATTCTTCGTTTGCACCGGTAAAAGAGTCAAACATTCCCTGCAGCTGCACGGAAATGTTTTTCCTTGTCTTTGCCAGTCCCTCTTTTATTTTATCAAAAAAAGCCATGCTTCTTCTCCTAAGCCGTCAGTATTTCCTTTTCCGCTTCCTCAAGGTTTACGCTGAGTATCTTCGATACACCCTGCTCCTGCATGGTGACGCCGTAAAGTACGTCCGCCTCCTCCATTGTGCCGCGTCTGTGGGTAATTACGATGAACTGAGTCTTATCGGACATTCTCCGCATATATTCCGCGAAGCGCGAAACATTCGCGTCATCCAGCGCGGCCTCAATCTCATCCATTACGCAAAATGGCGTAGGCCGCACCTTAAGTATCGCGAAGTACAGCGCAATGGCAACAAAGGCCTTCTCCCCTCCAGACAAAAGAGTTAGCGACCTGAGCGACTTTCCGGGCGGCTGCACCCTGATTTCTATACCGCAGTTAAGGATATCCTCCTCGTCTTCAAGCTCGAGAGAGGCCTTTCCGCCTCCGAATAGCTCCGCAAATGTTTCCTTAAAGCGCTCGTTGATAGCTTCGAACTCTCTTGCGAAAATGCTCTTCATTTCGGAGGTAATGTTCCTTATTATGCGCTCGATTTCCGATTTTGCGCTCTGAACGTCGTTCCGCTGGGAAACGAGGTACTCGTAACGCTCGCCCACCCGCTCATATTCTTCGACAGCGCCTAGATTCGGGGTTCCGAGCGAACTTATATCGCGTTTAAGCTCCGCGATGCGGCGCTGGGCCTTCTGAATGCTTTCAAGCTCGGTTCTTATCGACTCGGCTGAGGTTCGGCTGAGACCGTAAGTGTCCCAAAGCCTGTCAACAATTTGCTTTTCCTCCATGTCCGCGGCAAGCTTCTTCTGCTCTAGACGTGAGAATTCCTTTTCGAGGTCTAAAATCAGCCTGTTCTTTTCCTGGCTTTCCTTCTCCGCCTTTGTGCGTTCAGCCTCCAGGCTCAATTTTTGATTTATTGTTTCCGAAAGTCTGTTTTTATTCTCGGCAATTTTGTTTCTTACTTCGGCAAGCTTAGCCTCGCGCTCCTTTGTTTGCGCGACTATGAGCTCGCTTTGGGACTTAAGCTCGTCAATCGCGCTTAAGCGCTGTTCCCTGTCGCCGATTATGTTCTTGTTAAGGAGATCAAGCTCTGAAACTGCGGTATCCGTCGCGCTGCGCTCCGCTTCGAGTGTAGCAAGCTTTGTTCTAAGCCCGGACAGCTTGTCCGAAAGCGCTGTGGCAAGGGCGGCAAGCTCCTCTCGGCCCTCGGTAAGCTTGTCTGCCTGCGCCCTGTATTCGGAAGCCCGCCTTTCATGCTCGGCAATGGAGGCGCGGGTCTGAGTAATATCAATTTCGCTTTTTGCTATTCTTTCAGAAATATTTTCAATGCTTAATTTTATGGTTGCACAGTTGTCCTCCAATGCGGAAATAAGCAGCCTGTGCTGCGAAAGCTCGGACTCCATCTTAAGAATGTTATCCTCAAAGCGCCGTCTTTCGGCCTCGGCCTGCTCAAGCTCGTAAGTTACGGCACTAAGCTCCCTCTGCGCCTCGTTATACTCCGCTTCGACTGCGGACAACTCCCGGGTAAGTTTTTTCTCTTCTTCGGAAAGACGAACAATCTCGTTCGACCTTGAAAGAATTCCGGCATTTTTCGATGCGCTGCCGCCGGTAATGGAACCGCCCGCATTTACGACCTGTCCGTCGAGCGTGACAATTCGGAACCGGTTCGAATACTTCCTCGCTATTGCGATTGCGCAGTCCATATCTTCGACAACAGCGGTGCGTCCTAGAAGGTTCATAAAAATCTGCTCGTACCTCTTATTGAAGCCGACGAGGTTTACGGCCAGCCCCTCAAAGCCGTCCTCGTTTTCCAGTCCCTGCTCCCTTAGCAGGCTTCCGCGAATCGAGGAAACAGGCATGAAGGTGGCTCTGCCTCCGTCCCTGCGCTTCAGTAGCATGACAGCGGCTTTTGCGTCCTCCTCGCGGTCGACGATAATGCTCTGCATAGAAGCGCCAAGCGCGGTTTCGATCGCGAGGGCATATCTGTCCGCAGTCTTAACAAGGTTGGCTATCGGACCATGTATATTCTTAAGTGTGCCCCTGTCGCTTTCCTGCATGACTATTTTGACAGATTTGGAGTAGCCTTCAAACTCCTTTTCCATTTCCTTCAGCATCGAAATGCGCGAGCGAAGCGCGTTTTGCTCCATTATAATACGGTTCCGCTTATCGGAGAGGTCTTCGGATTTTTTTTGCCGCGACTGCCGGCGCAGCGAGTGACCGTTTATTATGTTAGATATCGAAACCGCTTCCTCCCTCTCGGCCTGAAGCGATTTCTCACGCGAAGCCGCTTCGGCCTTCTCCGCTTCTATGCGCTGCATCGCCGAATTAAGCTCTACTGAAAGAGAATTTTCGCGGTCGCAAAGCTCCTGCATGCCCGAAGCGAGAGCCGATAGCCTTTCCTTCGCCTCTCCCGCCAACGAAGCTTCCGACTCTGCATTGCGCATCAATTCGCTCATACGCGAGGTGATTTCCCCCGCAGAGGCGTTCATTTTCTCGGTTTCAGCAGTAACTGACAGCATCTCGGAAGAAATTTTATCCTTCTCCGCCTCTATTTCTGCTATTCTGATTCGTCTCTGCTCAATCTGTTTCGAAAGCGCGGAGGCCCTGTCCTCCTGCTCTGAAAGCTCGGACTCTATCCTACCGATTCTTTCGAAGTTGTTCGTAAGATTTGCGTTAAGCACCGCGAGGGCGCTATCAAGCTCTGCCGAGGCCGATTCGAGTCCGGATATCTTCTCTCTCAATGCTTCCGCTTCTACGTCCTTTTCGCGCATCAGCTCCGTATAGCGTTCCGCATCGGCGTAAAGAGCTTCCATTCTCTTATGCTCGCTGTCAAGCTGTTCCCTGGCCGCGGCAAAATCGTTTTCAAGCTTCGTGGTGGACTGCTTCAGCCTTTCGAGGGTATCAAGCCACACCGAAACCTCGATAACGCGCAGCTCATCACGCAGGACGATATACTTTTTTGCCGTCTCCGCCTGCTTTCGAAGAGGCTCTATCTGAATTTCAAGCTCGGAAATCTTATCGTTTATTCGAAGAAGATTCTCGTCTGTGCGCTGAAGCTTTCTTTCGGCCTCCTCCTTGCGGTGGCGAAAGCGCGAAATTCCGGCGGCTTCCTCGAATATCTCACGCCTGTCAGTACTTTTCTCCGACAGTATGTCATCAATCCTGCCCTGTCCTATTATCGAGTAGCCTTCCTTGCCGAGGCCGGTATCCATAAGAAGCTCATAAATATCCTTAAGACGAACGGACTGCTTGTTTATATAATATTCGCTTTCGCCGCTGCGGTAATATCGTCTCGTAATCATTACCTCCGGGCCTTCAACGCCAAACAGCCCGTCGGTATTGTCAAGAATAAGCGAAACCTGGGCAAAGCCCAGCTGGCTTCGGCGCTGAGTGCCGCCGAAAATAACGTCCTCCATCTTGCTGCCGCGAAGGTTCCTTGTGCTCTGCTCGCCCAAC
>JAJUHS010000101.1 GCA_029267755.1 Clostridiales bacterium | reverse complement strand
ATGAGAATATCTATGAGAAAAAGTATGTGATGTTTGACGATGATCAGATTGCCGCCATAAAGAAAATCTATAATGACTGGCAGAGCGCGGACAGGTCGGCATACCGTGATGTGCCGGAGCTCTGCAAATCGGCGACGCTTGAGGAAATTCGAGCAAAGGACTATTCCCTTGCGCCCAGCAAGTATATTGAGTTTATCGACCACGATTTAGAGATTGACTACGCCGCCGAGATGTCGCGGATTCAGCGCGAAATGAAGGAGATTCTGAAAGCGGAGAAAGCCTCGCAGGCCATGCTGAAGGAAGCGTTTGAGGGGATTGGATATGGGATTGAGTAAAGTTAAAATTGGTTCTTTTGTCGAATCGGTTGATATAAGATGCAAGCAATCGAATAATGCAGAGGTATATGGCATTGACATTAACAAACGTTTTATCGCTACTCGTGCAAAGATGGATGGCATTGATACAGCAAAGTATCGTACTGTTCCGCCGGAATGTTTTGCAGCAAACTTCATGCATATTGGACGCGACGAAAAAATCCCTGTGGCGTTTAATGATACAAATGATGAAATTATTGTGTCTCCCGCCTATTTCATTTTTAAAGCAGATACAAGCGTTATTCTAAATGAGTACTTTTATATGCTTATGAACTCAAATGAATTCGACCGATATGCTTGGTTTTGTACGGATAGTTCAATACGAGGCAATCTTGACTGGGATAGATTCTGCGACATTGAAATAGACCTCCCACCACTTCCGGTTCAGCAAAAATACGTGAATGTCTACAACGCTATGGTCAAAAACCAGAAAGCCTATGAAAGCGGACTGAACGACCTTAAACTGACCTGTGATGCCTATATTGACGAGCTGCGGCGGACGCTGCCGCACAAGGCGATTGGGGAGTATATTGAACAACTGGACGAGAGGAATACTTCACTGAGCATTGACGCAGAAGGAGTAAGAGGGATTTCAACAGACAAAGAGTTTATCGCGACAAAAGCTGATTTAGATGGCGTGGGCTTGGGGAATTACAAAGTGGTTCGCACAAAATGCTTTGCATATGTACCCGATACATCACGCCGCGGCGACAAAATATCGCTCGCGTTTAACAACACGGACAAGCCTTTTCTTGTATCATCAATTTCTACAGTGTTTCGGGTAAAGAATATACAGGAATTATTGCCAGAATATCTGTTGATGCATTTTAAACGTTCAGAGTTTGACAGATACGCCCGTTTCAATTCATGGGGCAGCGCGCGTGAAGCGTTCGCTTGGGAGGATATGTGCGAGGTAAAAATCCCTATCCCCGACACCAAGGTGCAGCAGTCAATCGTAAACATTTACAACGCTTATATTGCGCGTAAGGATATCAATGAGAGATTAAAGGCGCAGATAAAGGATATCTGCCCGATACTGATAAAAGGCTCGCTTGAAGAAGCGAAAAGCGCCTGATGAATGGAGGACCGGACACATGGATCTTGAATTTATTAAAGGACTATTTAACGAGGAGCAGCTGGAAAACGCCATAATAGAGCTGTTTGTGCAGCAGGGCTATACCCATGTGTTCGGCGACTCAATACACCGGAGGCTTGAGGACATTCTGCTGGAGGACGATTTGCGCGCCTACCTTGAAAAGCGATACAGAGATGACAATTTGACGGAAAGCAAAATCCAGAAGATCATCAACCGCCTGAAACTCATCCCCTCCGAACCGCTGTACGACGGCAACCGGGAGGCGTTCTGGCTTGTTAACGAAGGCTTTGACCTGTCACGCGAAGACACAGGCAAAGTGGCGCTGCATGTGAGTTATATTGATTTTGACGTGCTTGAAAACAATGTCTTCAAGGTCGTCAATCAGTATTCTGTACAGGGTGAGCGCCTGCGTCGCCCGGATATGCTGCTGTTCATAAATGGTATCCCCGTTGCCATTTTCGAGTTCAAATCGGCCGTCAAGGAGGATGCGACAATCCATGACGCCTGGGAACAGATTCATTTCCGCTACTGCCGTGACATTCCGAAACTGATGAAGTACTGCTTCCTCTCCGTAATTACCGACGGGGCTAACACGAAGCTGGCCAGCATCTTCACGCCTTATGAGTATTACTACTCGTGGAACAAGGCAAACGATGAAGAAAAGGTTTCAAACGGGATCAGCGCGCTGTTTACAATGATCAGGGGCGCTTTCGCAAAAGACAGGGTGACGGCCATCCTGCGGGATTTTGTGTACTATCCCGACGAGAGCAAGACGGAGTTTGCCACTATTACCCGATACCCGCAGTTTTTTGCGGCAAATAAGATGTTTTCGAATATCAAAGCACATCTTAAGCCGCATGGCGACGGCAAGGGCGGTACATATTTCGGCGCGACCGGCTGCGGAAAAACATATACCATGCTGTTTCTCTCCCGTTTGCTTGCGCTTCGGGAACGGGATACCTTCAACAACCCGACCATTGTTATTTTGGTGGACCGTGAGGATCTGGATTCTCAAACTTCCGAGCTGTTTGTCATGTCCAAACGTTATTTGCATGATAAAAATGTCCGAAGCATTGAGAACCGGAAGGATTTGCAGGAGGCCCTTGGCGGCGCGGCCAGCGGCGGCGTCTACATCACAACAATTCAGAAGTTCTGCGAATCGACGGGGCTTCTTTCCGACCGATATAATATCATCTGCATTTCCGACGAGGCGCACAGGACGCAAACTAACACAGGGTCAAAGCTTAAAGTGACCGACAAAGGCGTTACGACCACTTTCGGCTTTGCGAAATACCTGCGCGATTCCTTCCCCAACGCGACCTATTGTGGCTTTACGGGAACGCCGATTGATGAAACAATTGCGGTTTTCGGCGATGTGGTGGACAGCTACACGATGAAGGAGTCCAGCGACGACGGCATCACCGTCCGCATCGCTTACGAGCCGCGGCTGGCAAGGGTTATCCTTTCTGACGAACAGGCTAAGGAAATCCAACGATATTACGACAAATGCACCGAGGACGGCGCGAATCCAGAGCAGGTAGAAGAAAGCAAGCGGGCCATGAGCGAGATGAAACGCATACTCGGCCATCCGGAACGGCTGAAACGGCTGGCGGCGGATATCGTAACCCATTATGAGGCGCTGTGCGCCGAAAAGCCCGCTGTGGTGCAAAAGGCGATGATCGTCTGCGCAGACAGGACGCTGGCCTTCAAGCTGTACAAGGAAATCATTGCGCTCCGTCCGGATTGGAATATACCGAGAAAAGCGGAAAATGAAGCTACGCTCTCCGAGGAAAAACTGGACAAGCTTATCCCGCTTGAAAAAATAAAGCTGGTGGCTACCCAGGGCGAAAACGATGAAAAAGAGCTCTTTGACCTGTGCGGCAATAAAGAATACCGCGCCAAGCTGGACAAGCAGTTCAAAAACAATGATTCCAACTTTAAGATTGCCATCGTTGTCGATATGTGGATTACCGGCTTTGATGTGCCGTCCCTTGCCGTCATGTACATAGACAAGCCCCTTCAGAAACATACACTGATTCAGACAATATCGCGCGTTAACCGCGTTTTCGAAGGCAAGGACAAAGGCTTGGTTGTGGACTATATCGGCATCAAGGAAGACATGCTTGAAGCAATCAAGAAATATGGTGGTCCGCAGGAAAGCCCGATTGACGAGCTGAAGATTTCACTGCAGGTTTTCCGAAACCATCTTGCTTTGATTGACGCGATTATGCACGGCTTCAACGCAAGGAAGTTTTTTAAGGGCGACCCACTTGAAAGGCTTGTTTGCTTAAACCATGCCGCCGAGTTTGTGCAGATGAGCAAGGAAACAGAAACGCGCTTTATGGACCTGTCACGCAAACTGAAAGCCGCATATGAGATATGTTTCCCTTCAGGAGAGCTTACGGACGAAGAAACCGCCAGGGCGCAGTTTTACCTGGCGATCCGTTCCATAATTTATAAGCAGACAAAGGGCGACGCGCCCGACGCGGAAGTCATGAACCGCGTGGTTGAAAAAATGGTGCAGGATGCCATTACCTGCACCGGCATAGAGAATATTGTCAATGCCGATAAGCCGGAAGATTTATTCGGTGACGATTTCCAAAAACAGCTTGATGAAATCGACCTGCCGATATCAAAATTCAATGCATTGTTGAAGCTGTTGAAAAGGGCTATTTCCGGCTATGGCAGAATAAATAAAATCAAAGCAATTGCTTTTGACGAGCGTCTGAAAAAGGTTGTGGAGTCTTACAACAATCGGGACAAGCTCGTGTTTACCAGCGAAGTGGTTGCGGACTTCATCAACGGCCTGTCCGACGAGTTGATTAAAATACTGTCTGATTTGCAGGCGGATAAAACCTCCTTCGAGAAACTTGGCATAACTTTTGAAGAAAAGGCCTTTTACGATATTCTGGTTAAGGTGCGCGATGAGCATAAGTTTAAATACGAAGATGAAAAGTGCCTCGTGCTTGCAAAGAAAATCAAAGAACTGGTGGATGATAAAGCCCAATACGCCGACTGGTCGACTCGTGATGATATCAAGAACCAGCTCAATATGGATTTGACGGTGCTGCTATACGAAAACGGTTATCCGCCGGAGTGGGACGAGGAAGTATTCGAGCGAGTACTTGAACAAGCAGAAAATTTTAAGAAGTATGCCGAGTAAATGGTAGATCCATTTTTTATATTGCAATAATATCGCTATAAAATGTTAAGGGGGAAATTAAGAATGTTTGAACACGGGTCAGAAATTCTCAAAGCAGATTTTCATCTTCATACAATTAAAGATAAAGAGTTTAAATATACAGGCCAAGAGTCTTTTTTCGTTAGTTCATACATTGATGCTCTTTCTTCTAACAATATTCATGTGGGTATTATTACAAATCACAATAAATTTGATTTAGATGAATATACACAATTGCGCAAAACCGCAAAACGAAAGGATATATTAATTTTACCTGGAGTAGAATTGTCTGTAAAAGAAGGCAGCAATGGATTACATTTATTAATTGTTTTTAATCCAGATGAATGGCTTGCGCATCAAGAAGATCATATTAATCAATTCTTAAATGCAGCTTTTGTAGGCATTAGCAATAGGGAAAATGCGAATCAAATTTGTAATTATGATTTCCGGACTGTTCTCGATGAACTGGAAAAACATAATAATGATTATTTTATTGTGTTTGCTCATGCAGAACAAAGCAAAGGCCTTTTGTATGAATGCAAAGGCGGGGTCATTCAATCACTTGCTTCATTGCCATATTTTCGAAAGAGAGTGCTTGGAATTCAAAAAATACGAACTCATGACAATATAGAAAATTTAAAGAAATGGATCGACTATGATATTGCTTTTGTAGAAGGCTCTGATCCAAAATGTATAGAAGATATTGGAAAGAATAATAATTCCACTTACATTAAGATAGGCGAACTATCATATGCTGCAGTGAAATTCGCCCTATTGAATAATAAAAATCGTATATTTAAATCTGAAAACACTCCTCAGCACAGTTATATTCAATCAATAACATTTCAGGGTAGTAAGCTAAATCAGACAATATATTTATCAAAGAATTTAAATACACTAATTGGCATTCGTGGAAGTGGTAAATCTTCCATAATTGAAGCTTTACGCTATAGCTTACAACTTGATACTTCTAAATCTGATAAAGAATATAAAGATGATTTAGTTAAAAACGTGCTAGGTTCAGGTGGAAAAGTTATTCTTTCAGTGATTGACGAGCATGGTCATACTTATAAAGTTCATCGAATTCTCGGAGAAATACCTTCAATTCTAGATGATGTTGGCAAAGATCTTGCCATATCAATATCTTCAATAATTAAAAACCCATTATATTTTGGTCAAAAAGATTTAGCAATGACGCAACCTGGCTATGAACATTCTCTTCTTGATCAATTAATGGGGAAGAAAATATCTTCACAAGAAGACATTTTAAAATCTTTCAATGAAGAAATTATAGAATGTATTAAAAAAATACAGGATATTTCAAATCTCCCGAACAAAATAACAGAACTTGAAGAAAAAAATCGGGACTTGAATCATAAACTTAAGATATTTACTGAAAAAGGAATAGCCGAACGCCTTGAAAAAGAGGCGTCATGCAGTAGAGATTCTGTTAAGCTTGAAGCTGTGAGTACAGAGATAAAAAGAATAAAAGATTCATTAGATGATTTTTTACTGCAATATGATAGTTCTCTCTGTACATTTAATGAATACGAATCAAAATATAATAGTGAGATCTTTAAGCAAGGAGAAGAAATTCTAAATGATATAACCGATAATTTAGCTCAGATAGCGGAAATATCGAAAAAGTTAGATCATAATTATAACAAGTTTGAAAAGCTGAGAGAAAATCTTGACTCAATTATTAATTCATTAAAAGAAAGCTTTGCCGAGTTAAAGCGTGAAATTCAAGATGACACGCTTGATCCAGATAGCTTTGTTAAATACTCAAAAGAATTAGATAAAAATACTACACAAATTACCAAGCTTCGTCATATATTAGATTCTGAAAATACTGTATTTTCTGAGTTTAAAAGTGCTATCCGTAAACGAAATGATCTATTAAAGCAAATTTATGATGAATATTGTACAGCAATTAACCGAATAAATAAAGCGCAAACAGGTCTAAATATTACAATAACATTTAAAGGTAACAAAAATATATTTATAGGACAGTTAAAAGAGGCATTTAAAGGAACAAGATTGACGGAGAATAAATATATTTCTATGTCGGAGAAATTTTCAGATTTTGTAGCCATTTTAGAAGATTATTTTGTTAATGACAGGAAGTATTTAAAGGAATTGCTTTCAGAATCTGAACTTACTAACGTTGGACAGAAGTTAAAAGAAAATTTTGAAAAATATGCAAGCTGGACAACTCCAAATCTTGTGGAGTTTTTTTACCATGAACAACCTCTCAATAAACATTCGCTTGGACAGAGAGCGTCTGCATTAATATTGTTTATTCTTTCACAGCAAGACAATGATATTATCATCATTGATCAACCTGAAGATGATTTGGATAATAAAACGATTTATAATGAATTCATAAAAACTATTGGAGAGAAAAAACCTTTTGTACAATTCATTTTTGCGACTCATAATGCAAATATACCTGTTCTTGGAGATGCGGAGAAAATAATAGCTACAGCGTATAGCGATAATAAAATTAATACTATTGAAGGTAGT
>JAJUHS010000001.1 GCA_029267755.1 Clostridiales bacterium | reverse complement strand
TGGGCCTGCGGCGCGGGCATCATAAAGGGCGATGGGAACGGTGGACTGAACCCGCAGGGCGCCGCCACCCGCGCGGAGATCGCGGCCATGCTCGAACGGTTTATCCGCAGCATGACGAAGTAACTTCGTATAAACCAATAGGGCAATAATATTCTGTAAAACATAACCCGGTTCTGACATGAACCGGGTTATGTTTTGCTCATCATAAACGTCGTCAAGTATTCTCTTCCTCAACCTCCGCCATGATTTCGGCAAGCAGCTTTTTTTCCTGTTTGCTTGTAAACTCGAGCTTTTCAAACATATCGGGTCTGCGTTTCATGGTTCTGATTATAGACTGCTTTTTGCGCCATCTGGCTATATTGGCGTGGTGCCCCGAAAGGAGTATTTCGGGCACACGCCTGCCGTTCCAGATCTCCGGACGCGTATACTGAGGATATTCCAGAAGCCCGTCCCAATGGCTTTCCTCCTTGAAGCACTCCTCATCCGGCAGAACGCCTGGAACAAGCCGGCAAACCGCGTCGGCGACAGCCATCGCCGGTATCTCGCCGCCCGTAAGCACGAAGTCGCCGATTGAGATTTCCTCATCGACGCATTCCTCGATAAAGCGCTCGTCCACGCCCTCGTAGTGGCCGCATACAAGGATAAGCCTGTTATAGTTGCTTTTTAGCCTTTTTGCGTCGCTTTGCGTAAAAACTTTACCCTGCGGCGACATATAAATGGTGTGGATGCGTTCGCCGGCGTCTGAGCAGATATGCTCCCAGCAGGCGTGCAGCGGCTGAGCCTGCATTACACAGCCTCGCCCTCCTCCGTAGGGGTAATCGTCCACCTGATTCTGCTTGTTTGTGGTGTAATCTCGGATTTGATGGCATTCTATCCTGATGAATCCGCGTTCCTGCGCCCGACCAAGTATGCTCTCGCAGAGCATATCTCCGACTACATCTGGGAAAAGCGTCATTATATCGATTCGCAAAAAGCTCACATCCCCTCAATAAGCCGGACATAAATTGCACCGTTCTCGGTATCGACCTTTTTGACGAATTCGGGCACGGCGGGTATAAGACGTTCGGTTCCGTCCGAAACAACGAAGATTTTTGAAGCCGGATACTCGAGCACATCCTTTAAAATACCGATCTGCTCGCCGCTTTCCTCGTCGTAGACCGGAAGCCCAATTGCGTCGGCGATAAAGTATTCGCCTTCTTCGAGCTTAACGTCCTCGCGCGCTATGCAGACCACCGAATTTTTAAGCGCCATTGCCGCTCCCACTGCCGATACACCCTCAAGCTGCGCGATCAAACAATTTTTATGGACATAGGAAGAAAGCACCCTGAACGGCGTCTCGTTTATATAGAGGCGGTCGAAGCCGCAAAGGAATTCGGGACTGTCGCACCAGGGCAGTATTTTTACCTCGCCCCTTATGCCATGGGTATTGACTATTTTGCCTGCCTCTAGAAATCTTTTCTTTTCCATACAATTACCTCAATATAGAAATAAGTGCCCCGCCTTATGTGCGGGGCACTCTGATCCGTCAGTCAACGATTTCGACGGACACCCTTTTGCCGCTGCGCACCGCAACGGATTTGATAAGCGTACGGATTTCCTTTGCAATTCTGCCCTGACGGCCTATGACCTTGCCCATGTCGCCTTCGGCGACACGAAGTTCCAAAACAGTCTCGTTCTCGCCCTCGATCTCGGTAACGGTGACCTCCTCGGGATGATCCACAAGGTTTTGAGCAATATAAAGTAAAAGGTCCTTCATTGATCTTCTCCTTAGAGCACGCCGGATTTTTTGAGCAGGGCTTTTACGGTATCGGTTGGCTGAGCGCCGGACTTTATCCACGCAAGAGCGCGTTCACCGTCGACCTTTATTTCGGACGGATTGGCGAGGGGATTATATGTGCCTATCTCCTCGATAAATCTTCCGTCACGGGGAAAACGAGAATCGGCGACAACTATTCTGTAAAATGGATTCTTCTTTGCGCCCATTCTGCGAAGTCTGATTTTTACCATGAAATTCACCTCCAGATATATGATAAAAAGGTTATATAGCTAAAATTTGCAATAGCACTAACGCACCATACAAATCAAAACCCGAACGGATTTCTGCCTTTGCCGAAGAATTTGCCCTTTTTAGCGCCTGCGAACTGCTTCGCCATGGCCTGCATGGTTTCAAATTGCTTCAAAAGGCGGTTCACATCAACGACTGTAGTGCCGCTGCCGGCGGCGATGCGCCTTTTGCGGCTGCTGTTGAGGACTTGGGGGTTATCCCTCTCGTACCGCGTCATCGACTGGATTATCGCTTCAGTGCGCACAAGCGCCTTTTCGTCTATTTTCGCGCCGCTGAGCGCCTTTGCGTCGACACCCGGTATCATGCCGGCGATATCCGATATGGAACCCATCGATTTGAGGGAAACAAGCTGCTCGTAGTAATCGGTAAGCGTAAATTTGTTGGCCTTGAGCTTTGCGGCCATTTCCTCGGCCTTTTTCTGGTCGAAGCTCTGCTCGGCCTTCTCGATAAGCGTAAGCACGTCGCCCATTCCGAGGATTCTGGATGCCATCCTGTCGGGGTGAAAAAGCTCGACCGCATCAAGCTTTTCGCCCATGCCGACGAACTTGATCGGTTTTCCGGTAACCGCGCGGACCGAAAGAGCAGCGCCGCCCCTCGCGTCGCCGTCAAGCTTTGTGAGGAAGATGCCGTCGATGCCTAACGCATCGTTAAAGGCGGAAGCCGCATTGACAGCGTCCTGGCCTGTCATTGCGTCGACGACAAGAAGAATTTCGTCGGGTTTGACCGCGGACTTGATGTTCTTAAGTTCGTCCATAAGCGCTTCGTCTATATGGAGCCGGCCCGCCGTGTCAAGAAAAACCATGTCGTTGCCGTGCTTTTTTGCATGTTCAACGGCGGCCTTGGCTATATTGACGGGGTCGGTTTTGCCCATTTCAAAAACCGGGACGTCTACCTGAGCTCCGACGGTTTTGAGCTGATCGATAGCCGCAGGACGGTAAATGTCGCAGGCGGCAAGAAGCGGGCGCTTGCCGCTTTTTTTCATCAGTGCCGCGAGCTTCGCGCCGTTTGTGGTTTTGCCAGCGCCCTGAAGACCGACGAGCATAACGACTGTTGGGGGCTTCGACGAAATCGTAATCTTCGAGTTTTCGCTGCCCATGAGGGCGATAAGTTCCTCGTTAACGATCTTGATGACCATCTGGGCGGGAGTGAGGCTTTCAAGCACGTCCGCACCGACGGCGCGTTCGCTGACCTTGGCTATAAAGTCCTTGACGACCTTATAGCTGACGTCGGCTTCGAGAAGGGCGATGCGAACCTCGCGCATCGCTTCCTTTATATCCGCGCTTGTCAACCTTCCCTTGCTGCGGAGCTTTTTGAACGAGGCCGACAATTTTTCGGATAAGCTTTCAAATGCCATGTTTTCCTCCGATTAGCTTGGGCAATATAATCGAGTCCGATATATTGCGCCATGCTTCGTTTCATTCTAATTTTTCAGGAATTGAATCCTTTCGGAAATTTTGTTTGACAGCTCAAGAAGCTTACCGTTTTTAAATCTAAGCTGGTTTAAATTTACTATTTCCGCAAGGTAGCCTTCAATCATTGAGATATCCGCCTGCATTTCGGTATAGCGTTTCACAATCCCGGTTTTTTGCTCTATATCGGTAAGTATTGCTTCGGCGCGCATGATGATATCGCGTACACCCTGCCGGCTGATCCCCTCGTTCTCAGCGATCTCGGAAAGCGAGAGGTTCTCGTTATAGTAAAGGTCAAAGTATTCTTTTTGCTTATCCGTAAGAAGCTCGCCGAAAAAATCAAAAAGCATTGCCATATGCACCGTTTTATCCATAAAAACCTCCGACGCAGACTCGACCGCAAGAGTAAAGCCAAAGCACCTTACAGGTGTATATTCTAACTTGAAAGAATTTTTTTGTCAAGTGTAAAAGAACATTTTATGACAGGTAGTTTTGCTTTACATTAAAAGACCATTATATGACAAAAAACTGCATATTTGTGAAATGCCAGAGGAAAAATAGCTTATACACTGTCACAGGTTCCAAAGCATTTACAAATATTGGTTTTTGGAGATCAGAGATGATAAATAAAAATCATAGGTTCTATATAGAAGACGATAAGCTTATGCATTTTGCCGAGAATACCGCGAAGATGCTGGAGCTTTCAAATGGCAGGCGTGCAAAGGGCACCGGAATTAACACGGCTGACAATCTAAAGCGTATAAGGTCGGTAGTACGGGCATCGGAGGACTATGCGGCGGCCGGAAACAGAATGCCCAAACCTGCCGAATGGCTTACCGACAACTGGTACATCGCCGAAAGGGAAGGTAAGCAGGCCATAAGGGATCTGCAGAACATTTCCATGACGCGCGCCGCCGACAAAAACGGAAAATCGATAGTCACCTATGCTGCGGAGGAATTTGTACGTTCCGGAGCAGGACAGGTCACCGCCGAGCGTATGTCAATATTTCTTGAAGGCTTCCAAAATGTTGTTGTGCTTCGTGAGCGAGAACTAGCCGTTTTTATGCCATCTTTAAAGGCGGCGCTTGTTTCGGAGCTTGCCGATATTTCAGCAAAAACCGAGGAGTATTTAAAAAGGAACGCAAAGGAAAGAGTAAAAACCGAAGAAGAATGCGACCTTGCGGAGGCGGCCGAAAATGTTATTACCTCGCTCCGGCTGCTTTCCGGCATTGATGTTTTTAAGATACTGGAATCTGTCAACGTGACTGAGCGGATACTTCAGAACGATCCGTCAGGCGTTTATAGGCAAATGGACGACAAGACGAGGATATATTACCGCAGAAGGGTATCTGAGCTCAGCCGCAAAACGGGTATTGAAGAGCACAAGCTGGCCCGAAAGATAGTGGAGCTGGCCGCGAACGGTGAAGGCAAGTATGCACATGTGGGTTACTATCTTTTCGAAAGGCCTCTCGGCGGACCGCATAAGACAAGAAGAGGAGGCATTTACATTACGACGGTCATGCTTTCGTCGCTTTTTCTTGCACTGCTTCTTGGTTTTCTGCTGAGAAGCCCGATAATCTCCGTTATCCTGCTGTTCCCGATTTCCGAAATAATCAAGAACTTTCAGGATTTCCTTATAATAAAATTTGTGCGCCCGCGTCTTACGCCGAAGCTCGAACTGAAGGGTGGAATTCCTGAAGAGGGAAAAACGATCTGCGTTATATCAGCACTGCTGACATCGGAAGACGCCTGCCTGGAATGTGCCGAGCGGCTAGAAGAATACTACCTATCCAACCGGGACAGCGGTAAGAACCTTATGTTCGGCATACTGGCCGATTTGCCGGAGTCGCGAACAGAACACAGCGAGGGTGACGCAGCAAAGCTTTCAAAGATTCAAAACGAGCTTGAAAGGCTGAACGAGAAGTACGGGGGCTTTTATCTCTTCTCCAGAGGCCGGGTTTTCTCGAAATGCAACGGGAGGTATATGGGCTGGGAGCGTAAAAGGGGAGCTATCCTTGAGCTCGTGCGCCTCTTAAGCGGCGAGGATACAAATATGAAAATTCTCGTGGGAAACAAAAGCAGGCTAGGTGGAACAAAGTATATCATAACGCTGGACAGCGATACCAGACTTGGCGTAAGTACGGCTCGCGAACTTGTCGGTGCAATGCTTCATCCACTGAATAAAGCCGAAATCGATGCTCAAAAAAGGGTAGTCACGTCGGGACACGCAATACTGCAGCCGAGAGTATCGGTTGACCTCAAAGCCGCAAACAGGTCCGATTTTACAAGGCTTTTCGCGGGACAGGGCGGTATTGACCCTTACGGGAACACGGCGGGCGACGTTTATAACGACCTTTTTGACGAGGGCAGCTTCATGGGCAAGGGCATAATCAATGTGGAAGCCTACCGTGTCTGTCTTGAAAATCGCCTCCCGGAAAACCTGATACTTTCACACGACCTTTTGGAGGGGGCTTATCTGCGTGCCGGCTTTGCTGGAGATGTGGAATTCACAGACGGATATCCGTATAAGATATCCTCGTATTACGAGCGCCTGCATCGATGGACGAGGGGTGACTGGCAGCTTATCCGCTGGCTTCGCGCCTATGTTCCGGACGGAAACGGGAGACTGGTGAAAAATCCTTTAAATCAGGTAAACCGATGGAAGATATTCGACAATCTGCGCCGCAGCACGGTTCCGATTTTCACCTTTGCCGCGGTTTACATCGGCATGCTTACATCTAGCAAGGATTTTGCTGTCGCGGCTTCCGTGGCGATACTTTCCGCCGTTTCGGCGCTTCTTATTTCCTCGGCGGAGCTTGTGTTTAGGAGAGATATAAGCGGCAAGGCCAAATATCATTCTACAATAATATCAGGCTTCGGGGCTGCGCTGACACAAACGCTTCTGCAGCTGGTTTTTCTGCCTTACCAGGCGTATATATGCTTTCATGCGATAGTTACCGCGCTTTATCGAATGTATGTTTCAAAGAAAAACCTTCTTTCATGGGTTACCGCAGCCGAAAGCGAAAAACACAGTTGCGACAATATCCTCTCTTACTGCCGGAAAATGTACGCGGCGATGCTTCTGGGGCTGCTTGCCGTTTTGTTTTCAAGATGGGCCGCCGGCACCGCGGTTGGCATTGTCTGGCTGATTTCGCCGGTCTGCGCCCTGAGCCTGAGCGTCGAAAAAATCAATAAGCGCACCTTGTCGGTTGAAGACCGCCTCTTTATCGTGAGGGCGGCAAACGATATATGGCGCTACTTCAGCGAACTTACGGGACCCGAAAACAACTACCTGCCGCCTGATAACTATCAGGAACAGCCCTATGTCGGCGCGGCGGAGCGCACATCGCCGACAAATATCGGGCTTGCTCTGCTTTCCGCTCAGGCGGCAATGGATATGGGACTCAGCGGTTCCGAAAACGCCCCGGCGCTGATTGAGAACATTCTGGAAACGATCGAAAAGCTGCCGAAATGGAACGGGCATCTCTACAACTGGTACGATTCAAAGACGCTCCGGCCTCTCGAACCGCCGTATATTTCCGCGGTTGACAGCGGAAACCTGGCGGGAGCCCTGATCGTGCTGCGCGAAGCGCTGCTCGAACGCGGCGAGGAATTTAAAAACCTCGCCGAGAGAGCGGACAGGCTGGCCGACGCCATGGATTTCAAGCTTCTTTTCGACGATGAAAGACAGTTGTTTTATATAGGAATTGAAGCGGACGGCACACCGACAAAGGGCTGGTACGATCTTATGGCGAGCGAGGCAAGGCAGACGAGCTATCTTGCAATAGCAAAGGGGCAGGTAACAAAAAAGCATTGGAGACGGCTGGGCAGGGCGCTCGTATCCAAGGACAACTTCAGCGGCATGGCGTCATGGACCGGCACGATGTTCGAATACCTTATGCCGAACCTTATAATGCCCTGCTATGAAAACTCACTGCTGTACGAGAGCATGAAGTTCTGCATTTATGTCCAGCAAAAAACATTCAGCCCCTGGGGAATGTCGGAGAGCGCTTTTTACTCCTTCGACCCGAACCTGAACTATCAGTATAAGGCGCACGGAGCTGCGCGTCTTGCGCTTAAACGCGGACAGGACAAGGACTGTGTCATATCGCCGTACTCGACCTTCCTCGCGCTGCAGCTTTCACCGAAAAGTGCGGTGAAAAATCTTAAAAAGCTGGCGCAGATGGGTATGGAGGGGCGATACGGCTTTTATGAGGCTGCGGACTTTACTCCTGCGAGACAGCTAGGAAAGAAGTACGAGGTGGTAAGGTGCTTTATGGCCCATCACCTCGGAATGAGCATAGTAGCCGCCGACAACGCGGTAAACGACGGCATAATGCAAAAGCGCTTCATGCGTGACAGGGAAATGGCGGCGTATTCGGAGCTGCTTCAGGAAAAGGTGCCAATAGGGCAGATAGTGCTCAAAAAGACTTCGAGAGAGGTGCCCGACAAGCCGAGAATAATCGCATGGCAGGGCCTCAACATATCGGGAGAGGGCGTAAACGCGAATGATCCTGCCTGCACTCTGCTTTCAAACGGAGCCTATACCGTAGCACTTTCAGAGGCCGGAGCAAGCAGAAGCATGTTCGGAGATATGCTGGTCACGAGGTTCGACGGGACTTATTTCGGCGCGTCGCAGGGCATGAGTTTTTATCTGAAAACCGAAAGCGGAGCATATTCTCTTTTGCCGGCGCCGGACTTCAGCGGAGAGGCAGAGTTTTCATATAAATTTACCGACCGCTTCGGCGAGATCCGCTCAAAAAGGCGGGATTTCATATCCTGCGTCAGCGTAAGGGTTGCACCCGAGGAAAGCGGAGAACTGCGAACCGTCTCAATAAGGAATCTGCAGAATAAAACAATGGAAGCCGAGCTCGTCTGCTACTTTGAGCCGGTTCTGGCGAAAAGGAACGACTACTACGCCCATCCCGCATTCTCAAAGCTTGGGATAGAAACGGAGCTGAGGGACGGGGCAATTGTGATAAAAAGGCGAGCCAGCGGCAAAAAACGCAGTTCCTGCGCCGCATTTGCCTGCGACGGAGAGATGTGCTTCGACACAATGAAGGAGGCGGCGCTCGGGCGCGGCGGAGAAAGAAGCTTAAAAAATGCGCTGAACCGCCCGGCCGGCAATACGCTCGGCGCGGTTCTGGATCCCTGCGTTCTGGTCAGAGTGAAGATTCAAATCAAACCCTCGGAGGAAGAGCATGTCCGATTTGCGCTCTGTGCGGACGATAACGCGGACAAAGCGGTTTCCGCCGTTTCCGGCATATTGAAGCTTCCGGCAAACTGCGCCGCGAACAGGGTAGAGGAAGCGGCGAAAAGCTTGTGCGGCGATGCACACGATATCGCCTCCGCCATGGAGCTGCTTAAGACAATGATTTTCAAAAGGGAGAATTATAAAGGAAGCGAAAAGCAGGCCACGGGTGCGAGAGAGGCGCTTTGGAGGATGGGCATATCCGGGGATATTCCCATTATTACCGTAGTGGCGGATAAGGAGGACTGCTCGGAAAAAGCGAGAAAGCTTTTGAGAAGCCACATGATACTAAGGCGCAGCGGTATAAAAAGCGATCTCGTGTTTGTGACGAATGACGGCGGGGATTACCGCAGGCCGGTCAAAACCATGATCTCCGGAGTTTTAAGGGAGCTTGGCCTGGAGTGTGAAATCGGGAACGGAATATATGTGGTGGATGCCGGAAACCTAGGCGAGCTTATTTGCGCATCGTCTAAAGTGATCTATTGTTCTGAAAAGAGTGAAAAGCAGTATGAAGTGCCGGAAGTCCCGCGCGAGTACCGTTTCTGGAAGGAGGAACTGAGATCCTCGGAAAGCGTCGAGCTGCATTACGAGGATGACGGCAGCCTGGTTATCAATACCTGCGGCGCTCTGCCCCAAGTGTCATGGAGCAATATTCTGACTAACGGAAGCTTCGGATATATTTCCTCGGACTGCGGCACCGGCCATATGTGGTATAAGAACGCAAGGGAAAACAAAATAAACGTCTGGCAGAACGACCTTCTCGCCACGGACGGTACGGAACGCATATGCGCTTTTGTCGACGGCAGGGCTTATTCCGTTTTCGCGGACGCGGACGGCCAAAGCTGCCGCATCACATTCGGATTCGGATTTACCGAGTGGGAAAAGGAGATAAACGGGGCAAAAATCCGGACAACCGCCTTTGTGCCGCCTGATTCCGATACGCGGATATTGATAATAAAGGCTGAAAACGGCCATGAAATAGAGAAGATCAATTATTTTACCGATATTGTGCTGGGGGCGGATACCGTTCAGAACGGGACAAGGATAGAACTGCAAGACGGGCTTATAATAGCCGAAAACAGGGGCAATCTTGAGTTTCCCGAAATTAGGCATATTACGGCGTTTTCGGAAAAGCTTATTGATTTTGCCGATTCAAGCTCAATGTCGCGGACCGTTTCCTGCGTTTCCGCGGATTTCAAGCTCCGTGATGCCGCGGTTATCATATCCGGCTGCGAGGATAAGGAAAAAATCAAGGATTATCTTGAACTCGAAAGAGCGGAGGACGCGCTCCGAAGGACAAAGAAATTTTGGCTCGAAAAGCTTGGCGCAATATCGGTGCGGACTCCGGATGACAACCTTAATAAGTATATGAACGGCTGGGCGCTGTATCAAGCCCTCGCCTCCCGGATACTAGGGAGAACCTCAATGTACCAGAACGGCGGGGCCTACGGCTTCAGGGATCAGCTTCAGGACGTGTCATGCATAGTTCAGCACTACCCTGATATTGCGAAAGAGCAGATAATAAGGGCATGCGAGCATCAGTACGTTGAGGGAGATGTGCAGCATTGGTGGCATCCAAACCTGCTTTCCGAGCAGTGCGACAAGGGAGTGCGGACAAGATGCAGCGACGACCTTCTGTGGCTGCCTTACGCACTTTGCCGCTTTTGCAGAGTTACGGGGGATCTTGGGTTCTGCAATGTCGAGGCGGAATATATAACATCTCCGGTTTTAAAAGCCGGTGAAACGGAGCGCTATGAGCTTCCGGGCAGGAGCGGTGTATTCGAGAGCGTGTTCGACCACGCAAGGCGAGCGCTCGATATGGTTATTTCGCGCGGTACGGGCGAACATGGACTGAACCTTATAGGCACCGGCGATTGGAACGACGGCTTTGACAGGCTGGGAATCGGAGGAAAGGGAGAAAGCGTCTGGCTTTCATGGTTCGCGGCTCACGTATTGGAGCGCTTTGCGGAACTGTGCACCGCTCTTGGCGAAAAAGAGCTCGCGGAGCATTACGAAAGGACTGCCGAATCCTTTGCTTCGGCCGCAAACGGCGCGTGGGACGGCAAGTGGTTCATAAGAGCCTACTTTGACGACGGAAAGCCGCTTGGCGCCTCCGGCGACGGCGAGTGCGAAATAGATTCGATCGCGCAGAGCTTTTCAACGTGGACAAAGTATTCCAACAGGGAAAGGTGTGAAACAGGCATAAAAAGTGCTGTCGACCGGCTGCTCGACCGGCAAAACGGCATAATAAAGCTCTTTACTCCTCCGTTTTCGGGAGAAAGCAGCGATCCCGGATATATAAGAGGATACGTTCCTGGAGTGCGTGAAAACGGAGGGCAGTATACCCATGCGGCGGTTTGGCTTGCTATGGGCTGCCTTAAAACGGGGCTTAATAACGAGGGATGGGAAATGCTGAAAACGCTTCTTCCGGCGGGGCATGAGCAGAAAATATACAAGGCAGAGCCATTTGTCCTCGCGGCGGACGTTTATTCAAATCCGCAGCATATCGGGCGCGCAGGATGGAACTGGTATACGGGCGCGGCGGCATGGTACTTCCGTACGGTCGAGGAGGAGCTGCTCGGACTGAAGCTTCGCGGTGGAAAACTGAAAATTGAACCCGCGCTTCCAGATTCGTGGGACGGCTTCGGCGCCGTATGGCGGACGGACAAAGGTGAATTCAATATAACGGTCAAAAAAACCGGAAGAAGATCGGTAACTGTCGACGGGAAAATAAATCCTGAAAAAGAAATAAACTTATACCATTATAATGGGAAACATGATATATTTGTAGAGATAGACAAGTAAAATTTAGAATCAATTACAAAAAATCATTTAAATTGTTCTATTTATAAAAATTTTCATGTAGTAGAATGAATCTGGAATATGGGAAGGGTTGCATAAAATGGAGACCGCGATCAGGAAAGAAATACTCCCACAGGTCAGCCTGACCAGCATTACAACAAAGAAGTTCAAGACCGGTTGCATAAGTGTTACGTTTAAATTGCAGCTTGAGAGTGAAAATGCTGCAAAAAACGCTCTGCTGCCCCAGGTGCTGCTGAGGGGGTGCGCCCGATATCCTGACATGGAAAGCCTATCGGCCGCAATGGATGAGCTTTACGGCGCGAGGATCGAGCCCGTCGTACGGAAAAAGGGCGAGGTGCAGTGCGTCGGCCTTTACGCCGATTTTGTGGATGATGCCTTTGTCCCGAAGGGTGAAAAGCTGCTCGAAAAGGTTGCGGAGCTGATTGGACAGATACTGCTCTTTCCCGCTACAAAGGCCGGAATTTTTAATTCGGACTATGTAAAAAGTGAGCGGGAGAACCTTTCGGACAGAATCAGGGCGAGGATAAACGACAAGCAGCTTTATGCAGCAACCCGGTTAAACGAGCTTATGTGTTCTGGCGAGGCGTACTCGGTCGACAGCCTCGGCAACGCCGACGATTCCATGAAGATTACTCCGCAGACTCTTACTGAGCATTACCGCCGTATTCTCGAGGGCGCTGCCATCGAGATTTTCTACTGCGGCAGCGCCGATAGGAAACGTATCGAAACGGCTATGCTCGGCGCCCTTGGAACGCTCCCGAGAACTCAAAACGGTTTCGCTGTCGCTTCCACCGATGTTAAAACCGAAACCGGAGACGTCCGTTACTTTAAAGACAGCTTGGACGTAACTCAGGGAAAGCTTGCTCTGGGCTTCAGGCTCGGAGAAATAATGCGAAGGCCCGCTCTGGCTCCGATTATGGTGTTTAATGCGGTTTACGGCGGCTCCGTCACATCGAAGCTTTTTACAAACGTCCGAGAAAGACTTTCGCTCTGCTATTACGCAAGCTCACGCATAGAGCGTCATAAGGGCCTTCTTTTTGTTTACTCGGGAATTGAAGTTGACAAATACGACGACGCCCTTAAAGAGATTCTGCACCAGATGGAGCTTTGCAGGCAGGGACAGATCACCGCAGACGAGCTTTCGAATGCAAAAAAAAGCGTTGTTACCGATTTGAACTCTCTGATGGACGATCAGACGCAGCTTGAAAATTATTACCTTGGGCAAGCTCTCGATTCTACTTCATGCACTCCGGATTTGCTGGCATCGCTGGTTTCAGAGGTGTCCGCGGAAGAGGTCGTTGCCGTTGCGAACAGCGTCAGGCTTGACAGCGTTTACTTCATCGAAAACGCGGAAAGGAGCGCCTGATTATGGAGCTGCGCAAGTATGAAAATATCGGCGAACAGGTATTGTTCGACACTCTGCCGAACGGTCTGGCTATATATGTAATACCCAAAAAGGGATTTTTCAAAAAGGTTGCGTTCTTCGGCGTAAACTACGGCGGCTCGGACAGAAGGTTTAAGCTTAAGGGCGAGTGGCATGACACTCCCGCCGGAGTCGCACACTTCCTCGAACATAAGATGTTCGACAAAAAGGATGGCAACGCTCTGGCCGCCCTGTCGGCAAACGGCGCGTCGCCCAATGCGTTTACAAGCTCCGGAATCACGGCCTATCATTTTGAGTGTACCGAGAACTTTGAAGCCAATCTCAGAATTCTGCTCCGCTTTGTATCCGAGCCGTATTTTACCGACGAAAGCGTTTCAAAGGAGCAGGGAATAATCGCTCAGGAGATAAGAATGACTGAGGACAACCCTCAGCATAAGGTCTTTCAGAACCTTTTCAGATCGCTTTACGCTTATAATCCGATACGCGATTCCATTGCGGGTACGGTTGACAGTATAGCGCAAATTACTGCGCAGACGCTTTATTATTGTCACGAGGCCTTTTACAATCCTTCGAACATGGTGCTTTGCGTTGCCGGAGATGTTGATCCGCAGATCGTAGGGTCAGTCGCGGAGGAAATTTTGCCAAAAGCCAAAAGCGAGGTCGCCGTGAGGGATTATGGCGCAAAGGAGCAGCAGTTCCCCGCTTCTGCCAAAACCGAGGAGGCAATGGAGGTTGCGGTTCCTCTGTTCATGGCGGGCACAAAGCTCGGCGGCGGGCTTAGAGGAAAGGATCGGCAGAGAAATGAGCTGCTGGGAGACTTCGCCATGAACCTTTTGCTCGGGAAATCGACGCCTCTTTATGCCAGGCTTTATGCCGAGGGACTTATTAACAGTTCATTTTTCGGCGGTACGACCTTCTTCCCTGACGGGGCGGCGGCCATAGTGGGCGGGGAAAGCAGAAATCCCGACGCCGTATGTGAGGCTGTTATGGAGGAAGCCGCGAAAATTGCGTCGAAGGGGCCGGACAAGGCTCTGTATCAAAGGCTAAAAAAGGCAGCTCTCGGAGAGGAGATCAGAGCTTTAAATTCGCTTTATCTTATATGCAACAGACAAATGACAGGGCATTTTGAAGATTACGACCCAATGGACAATATTAAAATTATGGAAGAAATCACCGCCGGTGACATTGTGGAATTTATCGGAAGTAGCTTGTCGCCTGAAAAGCTTGCGCTGTCGGTCATACGTCCTTCAAAGGGGGGAAAATAATGCCGGGAGCAACGATTACGTTTCCGATGCTTGGCGAAAACTTCAGACTTAACCCAAGCAGTTCATATATTTTATTCGGTCATGAGTTTTACTGGTACGGCGCGATAATAGCGTTTGGATTTTTAATTGCCGTGCTGTATGTAACCCACTACGCCGGGGAATACGGTTTGACCTCAGACAATATTATCGATATGTTGATAATATCGGTGCCGCTTGCGGTTGTCTGCGCAAGACTATACTATGTTATTTTCAATTTTTCCGAGTACCGGGACAACCTGCTGGAAATCTTTAAAATACGAAGCGGCGGTCTTGCAATATACGGGGGTATTTTGGGCGGCATTTTGGGAGTTTTTATTTACAGCAGGGTAAAGAAAATCCCTATGCTGCCAGTGCTGGATGTCGGCTCCTTTGGCCTCTTGATCGGGCAGGCCATCGGGCGTTGGGGGAATTTTATAAACAGGGAGGCCTTCGGTTCCGAGACGGCTCTGCCATGGAAAATGGGGCTTGTAACAAAATACGGCACAACATATTATCATCCGACATTCCTTTACGAATCATTATGGAACGTGCTGGGTTTAATAATACTCCATTTCTTTTTCAGAAAAAAACGAAAGTACGACGGGCAAATATTCCTGCTTTATGTTGCGTGGTATGGCTTCGGAAGGGCGATTATAGAAGGGCTTCGTACCGATAGCCTTTACCTTTTTGGCACAGGAATACGAGTATCACAGCTTCTAGCGGCCATTTCGTTCGTCGCGGCGGCAGGACTTTTGTTGTATTTCAGATTCAAAAAGCCGGATCCTGCTAAGATGTATGTATATTCCAAGAACAAAGCCGGCGCCGCAACCATGAAGCCCGGAAACGGGGAAATAGACGGCGACAGCTCCGACAGTAAAGCGGGAGAGAATAACGTTAACGCCGGAGAGGATACGGCGGATGGCACGCCGGCGGAGTCTGAGAATGTTCGTCCTGACGATTCCGAGGAAAATAGGCAACAATAATTTTGGCGCAATTAAAATTTATTATACAAGGCGCAAACCAAAAACAAATATAAAGGAGAGAAACAAACGTGCTTGACCCAACGGTATACAAAGACTGGCAAATCGCCGAGGAAGCGGAAAAAACCCTTCCAAGCGTAGACTTTTTCCGCGAAAAGATGGGGCTTCTTCCCGACGAGATCATACCATATGGCAAAACTCCGAAACTTGACTTCCTTAAGATTATGAAGCGTCTGAAGGATAAGCCCAACGGAAAATTCATAGAAGTCACCGCTATCACGCCGACTCCCCTTGGCGAAGGCAAGTCCACCACCTCCCTCGGTCTGATTGAAGGCCTTGGAAAGCTCGGAAAGAACGTAGGCGGCTGTCTGCGTCAGCCCTCCGGCGGACCGACAATGAACGTCAAGGGAACCGCGGCAGGCGGCGGAAATGCCCTGCTGATGCCCATGACCGAGTTCTCCCTCGGACTTACGGGCGACATAAACGATATCATGAACGCGCACAACCTTGCTATGGTTGCGCTTAACGCCCGTATGCAGCACGAGCGCAACTATACCGACGAACAGCTTGCAAAGCGCGGCCTGAGAAGGTTAGATATCGATCCCGAACGCGTCGAGTTCGGCTGGGTTATCGACTTCTGCGCGCAGTGCCTCCGCAAGATACGCATCGGCATGGGCGCTGGCGACAAGGACGGTTTCGAGATGGATTCCAAGTTCGGAATCGCCGTCGGTTCGGAGCTGATGGCAATTCTCGCCGTCGCGACCGACCTTAAGGATCTCCGCGAGCGTATCGGCAAGATCATTCTTGCCTATGACAAGAAGGGCAATCCCATTACGACAAAGGATCTTGAGGTTGACGGTGCGATGTGCGCATGGATGCGCAACACCATAAACCCGACCCTCTGCTACACCGTTGAGCATCAGCCTTGCCTCGTACACGCAGGTCCCTTTGCTAACATCGCTATTGGACAGTCGTCGATCATCGGCGACCGCCTCGGCCTCAAGATGTTCGATTACCATGTAACAGAGTCAGGCTTTGCCGCCGACATTGGATTTGAGAAGTTCTGGAACGTTAAGGCCCGACTCTCCGGACTTACACCCAACGTATCTGTTGTCGTCGCAACCATCCGCGCGCTCAAAATGCACGGCGGTGGCCCGGCTGTCGTTCCCGGCAAGCCCCTGCCCACCGAATATAAGGAGGAGAACCTCGAGCTGCTCGAAAAAGGCTGCGCAAACCTGTTCCACCATGTAAACAACGTCAAGAAATCCGGCATTAAGCCCGTCGTCTGCATCAATAAGTTCTTCACCGATACGGACGCCGAAATCGCGCTTGTCAGGAGGCTCTGCGCCGAGCAGGGTGTACGCTGCGCCCTTTCCGAGCACTGGCAGTATGGCGGCGAAGGCGCAATTGAGCTTGCTCAGGCTGTTGTCGAAGCCTGCGAAGAGCCTGTGGATCTCAAGTTCCTCTATCCCCTCGAGATGCCGCTCCGCCAGCGCGTAGAGCGCATTGCAACGGAGATATACGGCGCCGACGGCGTCGACTGGGCGCCGCTTGCAGTTGAAAAGGCCGAGCGCTTCGAGTCAGATCCCTATTACGCCGACTTCAGCACCATGATGGTTAAAACCCACCTTAGCCTCTCGCATGAGCCGACATGGAAGGGCGTTCCGAAGGGCTGGAGGCTGCCGATAAGAGACATCCTCGTCTACGGCGGCGCAAAGTTCCTTTGCCCGATGGCCGGAAGCATAAGCATGATGCCCGGAACCAGCTCCGACCCGGCTTACCGCCGCATTGACGTCGACGTCGAGACGGGCAAGGTCAGCGGCCTGTTCTAAAAAAGACTTCTGGCCGGTACTTTGGATCGCTAGATATCAAAAACCCTTTGGAGTCTTATAGATTCCAAAGGGTTTTCGTTTGCAGAAAAAATAGTTGATTACAATTTATATTGCTCGATCAGCTTCCTCATTTTCTCCGAGTGCATCGACAACTCCTGGCTTTCCGCCGCATTCTCCTCTGAGATTGCCGAAACATTCTGCACGACCTGCGACATCTGATTAATAGCCATATCGATTTGTCCGATTCCTTCAGACTGATTGACTGCCATTTTGGCAATCTCACTAAGAAATTCGGCGGTTGTAGCTATGCCGGCGGTGATCTCGCTCAGGGAATTGGCTGTTTGCTCCGCGTATCTGGAGCCGGCATCCGTTTTGCTTATAGTTTCTGTAATTTTTGCTGCGGTTTCCTTAGCTGCAACCGCAGTTTTGGAAGCAAGATTCTTAACCTCCTCAGCTACGACAGCGAAGCCTTTCCCGGCCTGCCCGGCGCGTGCGGCCTCCACTGCGGCGTTTAAAGCAAGTATATTCGTCTGGAATGCAATGTCCTCAATAAGCTTAAGTATAGCCGAAATGTCCTTTGACGAATCGTTTATGTCGGACATGGCTTTTAGCATATCTGACATCAGAGAGTTGCTCTGCTCGGCCATACTCTTCACCTTCGCAGAGATTTCGTTTGCTTTTTCGGCCTGCTCGGAATTCTTTTTAGCCTGATATCCTATTTCCCTTATTGAAACGGATATTTCCTCGATTGCACTTGCCTGTTCGGTCGAGCTCTGCGCCAGGCTTTGGCTGGAAGCGGCCACCTGCTGGGCGTTGTTCATTACAAGCTGGGCGGAGGAGTGGATATTTTTTAGTACATTATTGTTTGTGTCGACCAGATTTCTGAGCTTAATGCCAAGTAAATCCTTTTCGGAACGTATGGGGACGTTGATAGTAAGGTCGCCGTCGGCTATTTTTTCAGCTATAAGCGCTTGGGCGCGAATATTTTTTGCCATCTCGCCAAACGCTTTCGCCAAAGTTCCGATTTCATCCTCTGATTCGAAGTCGACGGTTGCTTCGACGTCACCTAAGGTCAGTTTTTTTGATGCGTCTAATATACTATCCAGAGGCTTTGTGACCTTCTTGGCTAAGATTATGCTGATGATAAGCGAAAGACAAAAAACCAGTGCCGTAAGCCCAATGGTCAGAGCAATCATAAGCTTAACGGTAGAGTTGTTGTGAGCATAGGTGTCATCGGCCATTTTCAGCTTGAGGGTGTAAAGCGAGTCAATCAATCCGTCGACTGTGGTGCCGTACGGCTTTTCGTCATTTGCCGCCGACTGGCTGGCCTCGGAAACCTTGCCTTCCATCGCCAGACGGAGAACTTTTTCCCGTATCGGTATGTAGGTTTTCAGTTCTGCAATCAGAGCCTGATACTGTTTTTCCTCATCTTCTGACGAGATATATTTTTTATACTCTTCCAGATTGGCGTACATTTCATCATTGAACGATTGAAGCCTGTCGTAATATGACTTCTGGTCCGTTCCAGTGGAAACGATTACCCGGTACATATTAAGCCTTGTGCGCTGGAAAGCTACCGCGACGTTTTCAAGGTATTCAAGAGGGCGCGTATCGCTCAAATATAGGGAGCTGTATTTGGAATTTACCATTGATAAGCTGAAAATGCCGATCCCGCCGATGAGCCCGGCCATGATTGCGACAATAAGAAAGCCCACAAATAGCTTCCACTTCATTTTTAGATTTTTAAACCACATTTTAGTCCTCCGTTTTAACACAAGTTTTTAAGTAGGTTTCACCACATCCTTAATTTTATTATCGCTATTTTTAACGGCTCACTTAAGTTCCAAAATAGAAAAGTTGGGGTTTTATTTCTTTAACCCCAACTTTTTTATTTGGATAATAGGAGTGTGATCAGCACTCACCTAAGCTTATAGCCTGTTTAAAATCAAAGCCGTCATTTCGTCGGTGGAAAGGGCTTTCGCCTTGCTGTCGCCCATGATGTCGGCTGTCCTCGCGCCGGAGCGAAGAACCTCGGAAACCGCGTCATCTATGCACTTTGCTTCAGCCTCAAGATCGAAGGAGAACCTCAGCATCATCGCGGCGGAAAGTATAGTCGCTATCGGGTTTGCGATGCCCTTTCCGGCAATATCGGGGGCAGAGCCGTGAATCGGCTCGTACATTCCGAGTTTGGAAGCGCCGAGGGAGGCGGAGGGCAGAAGCCCGATTGAGCCGGTTATCATCGAGGCTTCGTCAGAAAGTATGTCGCCGAACATGTTACTCGTAACGACTACGTCAAACTGAGATGGCCTGCGAACAAGCTGCATCGCGGCGTTGTCAACCAGCATGTCGGAGTATTCAACCTCCGGATACTCCTTTTTTAGCTCGTGCATGGTTTCACGCCAGAGCCTCGAGCTTTCCAGCACGTTTGCTTTATCGATGCTTGTTAGTTTTTTGCGGCGCTTCATTGCCATCTCAAAAGCAATTCGTCCGATACGCTCGATTTCCGTAACGGAGTAGCGCTCGGTATCAAAGGCGTCGCGGCCCATGGGACCTTCGCCGCGGCCGCGTTCTCCGTAGTAAATTCCGCCGGTTAGCTCGCGCACTACGATAAGGTCTATGCCCTCTTTGGCAATGCTTGTTCTGAGCGGGCATTCTGATACCAGCGCGTCATATAGAACCGCGGGACGGATGTTAGCGTAAAGCTTCATTGCGCTTCGTAGCCCAAGCAGGGCTCTCTCCGGACGTAAATGCCCCGGCAGCGTATCCCACTTCGGACCGCCGACCGCTCCGAGCATTACGCTGTCGCTCTTAAGACAGGTTTCGACGCTCTGCTCGGGCAGCGGCTCGCCTGTTGCGTCGATGGCGCAGCCTCCCGCGAGCACGTCGGTATACATAAACTGGTGTCCGAATTTTTTACCTATGCGGTCTAAAACCTTAACTGCGGAGTCGATTATCTCAGGGCCGATACCGTCGCCTCTGACAAGTGCGATTTTATAGTTCATATTGCTGTTCCTTTCTATTCGTTAAGGCATAAGCCTTCCTTTTTCCGCGGCGGCGAGAAGTCCGCCTGCGGAGATTATCGCTTGCAGGAAGGGGGGAAAGGGGGCAATTTTAAATTCCTTGCCCTTTGTGACATTTTTGATGATACCCTCGTCAAAGTAGACCTCTACATTATCTCCGTCCTCAATCGAAGCTGCAGCTTCTGGGGATTCAACTATAGGAAGTCCGATATTGATGGCGTTTCTGAAGAAGATTCGCGCGAAATCCTCGGCTATGACGCAAGAGATACCAGCGGCCTTTATTGAAAGGGGGGCATGCTCCCTGGACGAGCCGCAGCCGAAATTCTGTCCCGCAACCATAATGGTGCATCCTGCCGCAACGCGGCTCGGGAAGGTCTTGTCGAGATCCTCCATGCAGTGGGAGGCAAGCTCCTTCTCGTCGGTGGTGTTAAGATATCTTGCCGGGATTATTACGTCTGTATCGACGTTGTTGCCGTATTTTATAACTTTTCCTTTCGCGTTCATTACAGCACCTCCTTAAATCTGCTCGGGGGAAGCAATCTTACCAGCTATAGCAGAGGCCGCCGCGATTGCGGGGCTTGCAAGGTAAACCTCGCTCTCCGTATGTCCCATGCGTCCGACGAAGTTGCGGTTTGTCGTCGCAACGGCTCTTTCGCCCTTCGCCAGGACGCCCATATGTCCGCCGAGGCAAGGGCCGCAGGTGGGAGTCGATACGGCGCAGCCTGAGTTTATGAAAATCTCGAGATAGCCCTTTTGCATTGCCTCGAGATAGATTTTCTGCGTCGCGGGGATTATCAGCACGCGGCAGTCCTTATGGACTTTTCTGCCCTTAAGGATGCCGGCGGCGATCTCGAGGTCCTCAAGTCTGCCGTTGGTGCAGGAGCCGATAACGACCTGATCGATCTTCACCTCGCCAACCTCGTCAATGGTTCTTGTATTCTCGGGCAGGTGGGGGAAGGCAACGGTGGGTTTTATAGCGGAAAGGTCGATCTCGATTACTTTTTCGTACTCCGCATCCTCGTCTGCTTTGTAAATAACGGGTTTTTTACTCCTATGCTCGGCTTCATAAGCCGCGGTTATTTCATCATACTCGAAAATGCCGTTTTTCGCGCCGGCCTCGATGGCCATGTTAGCCATGCAGAGCCTATCGTCAATCGTAAGGTTCTTAAGTCCGTCGCCGGTGAACTCCATCGACTTGTACTGAGCGCCGTTTACGCCTATCTTGCCGATGATGTGTAAAATTACGTCCTTGCCAGATACCCATTTTTGGGGCTTATTTCGAAGCACGAACTTTATCGCAGTGGGAACCTTGAACCAGGCGGTTCCGGTGGCCATTGCGTATGCCATATCCGTTGAGCCGACTCCGGTCGAGAACGCGCCGAGTGCGCCGTAGGTGCAGGTGTGCGAGTCCGCGCCGATTATGAGGTCTCCGCTGCCGACAAGACCTTTTTCGGGAAGCAGAGCATGTTCTACTCCGACCTCGCCGACATCAAAAAAGTTTACGACGCCCTTTTCCCTTGCAAAATCCCTGACAGCCTTGCACTGTTCTGCGGCCTTTATGTCTTTGTTTGGAGTGAAGTGATCCATTACAAGCGCGATTTTCCCGCAATCGAAAACGCAGGACGTCTTTGCCTTGTAAAATTCCTTGATCGCCACGGGAGCCGTGATGTCGTTGCCCAGCACCATGTCGAGCTTCGCCATCACGATTTCGCCCGCTTTTACACTGTCGCGCCCCGCGTGGGCGGCGATTATTTTCTGAGACATTGTCATTCCCATAATTATTATCATTCCTTTCGCATTGCTTAAGGCACAATATTGTGCATTTTTTCGGTCGCCGCGTAAGCGGCGAGAAAAACGCGCGTTGAGTGATTTCCGTATCATTTCAGACTTTGGCTTTCTCGTTCGCTGTTTTTGAAAGCATGTATTCAAATGAATCAGCGAGAGCCAGCCAGCTTGCCTGAATAATGTCGGTGGATACTCCGACAGTGGTCCAGGTGGTTTCGCCATCTGTGGATTCGATCAGAACCCTTACCTGTGCCGCTGTGGCGTGGCTGCCCTCAAGCACCCTGACCTTGTAATCGATAAGGCGCATCTTTAAAAGCTGCGGGTAGAAAACCACGAGAGCCTTGCGGAGGGCGGAGTCGAGGGCATGAACAGGGCCGTTCCCAAGTGACGCCGCTGTTTCATTTTCGCCGTCAACCTCAATATTTATCATCGCATATGAAGCCAGCTCGGGGTTCGCCGCCGGGTATTCGCCGGTCGTTTTATACATATTGAGCTCAAAATGAGGCTTATATCTGCCTAAAACCTTGAGGATGAAAAGCTCCAGGCTCGCGTCGGCGGATTCGAACTGATAGCCCTCATGCTCTTGCTGCTTCAGCCGCCTCATGATTTCAATAACCTCAGGGGAATCCTTGGTGAATTCTGGGGCGATATCCTTAAGCTTTGCAAGGATGGTGGTTCTTCCAGACACCTCGGACATCAAAAAGCGCCTTGCGTTGCCGACAGTCTCGGGGTCGATGTGCTCAAATGAGCTGGGAAGCTTTGAAACCCCGTCAATATGCATTCCACCCTTGTGCGCAAATGCGCTTTCGCCGGTAAACGGTTTATCCTTGGGCACAATGAGATTGGAAATTGACGATATCCTTATCACGGTATCGGAAAGCCGGCTCATATCTCCCTCTACGCAGCGATAACCCTTTTTGAGCTGCAGGTCGGCGATAAGTACGCTGAGATCCGCATTGCCGCAGCGCTCGCCGATGCCGGTAAACGTACCCTGTATCTGCACAGCGCCCGCCTTAACGGCCATAAGCGAATTCGCAACCGCGCAGCCGGTGTCGTTGTGGCAGTGTATGCCTATGCGAAGATTAGGGTACATTTCGCATACGAGCTTTGTGATTTCAAAAACCTCGTCCGGGAAGGTCCCACCGTTCGTATCGCAGAGGCAGAGCGCGTCGGCGCCGCCCTCGGCGGCGGCCTTAAGCACCGTCAGCGCGTATTCGGGATTATTCTTGTAGCCGTCAAAGAAATGCTCGGCGTCGAAAATAAGCTCCTTGCCCTTGCTTTTCAAAAATGATACGGTTTCTCTTACCATTTCAATATTTTCTTCAAGCGAGACCTTTATAATTTCGGTCGCGTGGATATCCCACGCTTTGCCGAAAATTGAAACGGCGCGAGTATCGGCCTTAAGCAGAGAAAGAACGTTTTCATCCTCGTCGGCGCGCATTCCCTTCCTTCTTGTGCTTCCGAATGCGCAGAGCTTGGCATTTTTAAGCTTCAGCTTAGAGGCCTTTTGAAAAAATTCAATATCCTTCGGGTTTGAGGATGGGTTTCCCGCTTCAATATACGCCACTCCAAATTCATCAAGTGCGTGGACAATGTTTAGCTTATCCTGAACGGAAAACGAGATACCCTCTCCCTGAGCGCCGTCCCGCAGGATAGAATCAAATATTTCAAGTCGTTTCACTTTACTCACCTCGTTTCAATTTGATTTTTGGCAAAACTGGCTTTAGTATGACAGCACCGCGCCTCTGTCGGCAGAGGATACCATTCTGGAATAGCGGTTAAGGTAGCCCTTTCTTTCCGGCTGAGGATAAAGCGCCATGGTCTTTTTTCTGCGCTCAAGCTCATCGTCGCTGATAAGCAGGTCAAGACGGTATTCCGGGATGTTAATCTCAATAGTATCTCCCTCACAGACATAAGCAATGGGGCCGCTCCGCTGCGCTTCGGGAGAAACGTGACCGACAGCCGCGCCCCTTGTGGCGCCGGAAAAACGCCCGTCGGTAATCAGGGCGACATCCTTGTCTAGGCCCATTCCCGCAATTGCGGAGGTTGGAAGCAGCATTTCACGCATTCCCGGGCCGCCTGCGGGGCCTTCGTTCCTGATGACGACTACGTCGCCGGGATGAATCGCTCCCGAGTAGATGGCTTTTATTGCCTGCTCCTCGGATTCAAAGACCCTTGCCGGTCCCTTGTGATGCTGCATTTCCGGGGCTACCGCGCTGCGCTTGACGACAGCGCCGTCAGGAGCGAGGGAGCCGAACAAAATTGCGATTCCCCCGGATTTGGAGTAAGCGTTATCTATGCTCCTGATTACATTGCTATCGAGTATGCGGACTCCATAAAGGTTCTCGGCGACGGTTTTGCCGGTGACGGTAATCGAAGCGCCGTCCAAAAGCCCCGCTTTCAGAAGCTCGCTCATAACAGCATGTACGCCGCCCGCAGCGTTAAGGTCCTGCAAATGGTGAGGGCCGGCGGGGGAGAGCTTGCAGAGGTTTGGCGTGCTTTCGCTTATTTCGTTAATCTTTCTCAGGTCGATTCTGACGCCAGCCTCGTTCGCTATCGCGGTGAGGTGCAGAACAGAGTTCGTAGAACAGCCTAGCGACATGTCTACGGCAAGGGCGTTTTTAAATGCCTTTTCGGTCATGATATCCAGCGGCCTTATATTTTCTCTGACGAGATCCATTATCTGTGCTCCGGCGGCTTTCGCAAGCCTTAAACGCGACGCATACACAGCAGGAATCGTGCCGTTTCCGGAAAGCGCCATACCGAGCGCCTCCGAAAGGCAGTTCATGGAGTTCGCGGTGAACATTCCGGCACAGGAGCCGCAGCCGGGGCAGGCGTTATCCTCGTAATAGGAGAGTTCCGCTTCGTTCATGGTGCCGGCCTTGCAGGAGCCTACTGCCTCGAACACAGTGTTTAGATCCATGAACTTTCCGTTTTTGCCCTCGAGCGAGAGCATGGGGCCGCCCGATACGAAAATAGAGGGGATGTTCAGTCTCGCCGCCGCCATCAGCATTCCGGGAATGATCTTGTCACAGTTCGGGATGAACACAAGTCCGTCAAAGCAGTGCGCCATTACCATGCACTCAATACTGTCGGCAATAAGCTCGCGGCTTGCGAGGGAGAATTTCATGCCCTCGTGGCCCATCGCAATGCCGTCGCAGATTCCGATGGTGTTGAATTCGATCGGCGTTCCGCCGGACGCTAGTACGCCGTCCTTGACCGCCCGGGCTATCTGGTTCAGGTGCATATGACCGGGAATAATTTCGTTGAAGGAGTTTACGATTCCAATCAGCGGCTTTTTCAGCTGCCCGTCGGTGTAGCCCATGGCCTTGAAGAGCGAACGGTGCGGGGCGCGTTCAACTCCTCTTAAAACACTGTCACTTCTCATCAGCATACCTCACTTTTTCTGCCAGCTCATTTTTTCCCTGAGCTCCCTGCCGACAATTTCAGCCTGATGCTCGGACTGGATTCTTCTCATTGCGTTGAAGTGCGGGCGGTTCGCCTGATTTTCGAGTATCCAGTTGCGGGCAAAGGTGCCGTCCTGAATTTCTGTGAGAACCTTTTTCATTTCTTTCTTGGTTTCGTCGGTGATGATTCGGTTGCCGGTTACATAGTCGCCGTATTCGGCAGTATCGCTTATTGAATAGCGCATGAACGAAAGGCCGCCGGAAACGACGAGGTCGATGATGAGCTTCATCTCGTGAATGCACTCAAAGTAGGCGCTTTCGGGCTGATAACCGGCCTCGACAAGAGTTTCAAAGCCAGCCTTCATCAGAGCCGTAACGCCGCCGCAGAGAACGGCCTGCTCTCCAAAGAGGTCGGTTTCGGTTTCTTCCTTGAATGTGGTTTCAAGTACGCCTGCTCGGGCGCCGCCTATTCCGAGGGCATAGGCAAGAGCGGTATTTTTCGCGTTGCCGCTACAATCCTTATATACCGCAACAAGGCATGGAACGCCGCGCCCTTCCTGAAACTGGCTTCTTACGGTGTGGCCGGGGCCCTTGGGAGCGATCATGATGACGTCGACGCCCTCTGGCGGAACGATCTGGCCGTAGTGTATATTAAAGCCGTGAGCAAATGCCAGGGTACTGCCTTTCTTGAGATTCGGAGCTATGGCGCTGCGATAGAGCTGAGCCTGCTTCTCGTCGTTTACGAGTAGCATGACGAGATCCGCGGCTTTTGCGGCATCCTCCGCTGTCATAACCTTAAGTCCGGCGGCCTCAGCCTTTGCCCAGGAGGGGGAACCCTCGTATAAGCCGACAACGACATCAACTCCGCTGTCGTGGAGATTAAGCGCGTGTGCGTGTCCCTGACTGCCGTATCCGATTACTGCAACGGTTTTTCCCTTTAAATAATTCAGGTCGCAATCCTTTTCATAGTACATCTTAGCCATTTTCACATCTTCTCCTTTAAATTATTGTTGAGTATATGTTCGCCTCTCCCTATCGCCGTAATTCCGGTGCGGCAAAGCTCGGTAATGCCGTAGGGCTTGAGGAAATCGATAAATGCGGTGACCTTTGAGGCCTGGCCGGTAAGCTCCAAAGTGGCGGTGTTGGAGGTAAGGTCGATAACCTTAGCCCTGAATACAGAAATAGCCTGCATCAGTTCCGTAAGTTCTCCCTTTTCAAATCTGACCTTTACAAGAAGCAGCTCGCGTAAAACCGTGTTTTCAAGATCCATGAGTTCAACGGTTATGACGTCCACAAGCTTCATGAGCTGCTTTACGATCTGCTCCCTGATATAATCGTCGCCCCTTGCGGAAATGGTGATGCGCGAAATCAGATGGTTTTCGGTTTCGCCTACCGACAGGCTGTCAATATTGAAGGCTCTGCGGGCAAAAAGCCCGGAAATCCTGGTGAGTACTCCCGATTCGTTTTTCACGAGCATAGAGAGAATAAATCTTGAGCTTTCCACCCTGCTACCCCCTTAAAATAATATCGTCTATTGTGCCGCCGGGAGGGATCATCGGCAGCACCTTCTCGTCGCTGTCTATGACGGCTTCGATCAGTACGGGACCATCGGTATCAAAAGCTTTCCGTAGCGCCGCGTCGAAGGCTTCCTTGCTCTCGGCGCGGTATCCGCCTGCTCCGAACGCCTCGGCGAGCCTGACAAAATCGGTTTTTCGCTGAAGCGTCGTATTGGAGTAGCGCCTGTCGAAGAATATTGTCTGCCACTGCCTTACCATGCCGAGAACGCTGTTGTTCATTACGACTATAATAAGCGGAAGATTGTTTGTTACGGCGGTCGCAAGCTCGTTCAGGTTCATGTGGAAGCTTCCGTCGCCGGTGAAGAGCACGGTACGCTTTTTGCCATTGGCTATGCAGGCGCCTATCGCGGCCCCCATGCCGAAGCCCATCGTGCCGAGCCCGCCGGAGGTAATGAAGGTCCTCGGGTTTCCCAGCCTGTAAAACTGGCTGGCCCACATTTGGTGTTGTCCGACGTCGGTAACGGCGATCTCGTCGTCCTTCATAAAGCTTCGCACGCTTTCAATGACATACTGCGGCGGGAGCGCGTTTCCGGAACTCGGAATTTCGTTTTCCGGGCTGTATTTTACGGCGTCTATTTCGGACTTCCAATCGGGGCGCGATGTCTTTTCAAGCTGCAAATTAAGCTTTTTGAGAACCGCCTTGACATCTCCGATAACCGAAACGTAAGCCGGTATGTTTTTGCCGATCTCGGCCGGGTCGATATCGATGTGCAGTATCTTGCGGCCTCTGGAGAAGCTGATCTTGCAGCCGGTGGCCCTGTCTGAAAACCTTGTTCCTACCGCAACGATAAGATCCGACTCGAACAGCATCTTGGAGGCGGCATATCTGCCGTGCATGCCCGACATTCCGAGATTTCTGGGGTGATCGCCCGGAACAGCCGAAAGACCCATCATGCTGAGTCCGATAGGGGCGTCGATTTTATCCGCAAATTCCAAAAGCTCCTTGGAGGCGTCCGCTATAACCACTCCACCGCCTGCGTAGATATAAGGCTTTTTCGACTGGCCAATCAGTTCTATAGCCGACTTAACAGCTTCGTCCGAAATCTCCGCGGCGCCGGAAGGAGGCGCTTTGCCCTTCGGGACGAACTCGCATTTTGCGGTCTGAATGTCCTTCGGAACGTCTATCAGCACAGGGCCGGGACGGCCGACGCTGGCTATCGTTATCGCTTCCCTGATAATGTCTGCGAGCTTTTCGACATCCTTGACGATATAGTTGTGCTTGGTTATAGGCATCGTTATGCCGGTAATATCGACTTCCTGGAAGCTATCCTTTCCGATGAGCGACTGACCGACGTTTCCGGTGATCGCAACAAGCGGGGAGGAGTCAAGATACGCCGTCGCGATGCCTGTCACAAGATTCGTGGCTCCCGGACCCGAGGTCGCAATTACAACTCCGGTTTTACCGGTGCTCCTGGCAAAGCCGTCAGCCGCATGTGCGGCACCCTGCTCGTGGCAGGTGATAAAGTGGCGTATCCTGCCGCTCGCCTTGTAAAGCTCGTCATAAATATTCAGAACCGCGCCGCCGGGATAACCGAAAACGGTATCTATGCCCTGCTCAATTAGTGTTTCTATGATTATTTGCGCGCCTGTCATTTATGACCATTCCTTTCGCATCGTTCTGGGCACAAAACGACCATGAAGAGGAATGGCCATAATGTGCATGCTTTTCGGTTGCAGCAAAAGCGGCGATAAAAACGCACTTGAATCAATTAAAGCCTGAAATTGTTTCATACTGTTCACCCCTAATTCAATACAGGTTGGGAGAATTTAATAAGCTTGTTAAGAGCCGCAATATACGCAAGTATGCTCGCTTCAATCGTATCCGTGGAGAGGCCTTTGCCGACAAAGAGCCTGTCGCTCTTCCTGAGCGTTACCACAACCTCTCCCAGAGTATCCTTGCCTTCGGAGACAGAATGCGTCGAATAGGTTTCAAAGCTATGCTCGGGAGGCACCATGATTTTGTCCACTGCCTTAAAGGCTGCGTCTACCGGGCCGTCGCCCAGCGCGACGTCCTCGAAAAGCTCGCCGTTCTTTTTCAGAACTACCACCGAGGTTGCGGAGGTCATGTTGCCGGCCTGCACCGTGAAGCGTTCCAGGACGAAGCCCTCCTCCTTGTCGGCGGGCGTTCTATTGCGCGCTAGCGCCTCAAGATCGCTGTCCGAAATTTCCTTTTTCTTGTCGCTCAGCTTTTTAAACTCCGCAAAGCAGCTTTCAAGCTCCTCGGGGCTAAGTTCGAAGCCAAGCTCGATAAGCCTTGCTTCAAAGGCATGCTTGCCGGAATGCTTTCCGAGCACCATCTGGTTCACCTTTATGCCGACAGATTCGGGAGTCATTATTTCATAGGTGCTTCTGTTCGCCAAAACGCCGTGCTGGTGGATTCCGGCCTCGTGCGCGAAGGCGTTTGTTCCTACAATGGGTTTGTTCATCGGCGCGGTTCTGCCGATTATATTGTAGACGAGCATGCTGGTCTTATAGATTTTCGTGGTATCGATATTGGTCGAAACTCCGTAAAGCTCCTTACGGGTGTTGATGGCCATCACAACCTCCTCCAGGGAAGCGTTGCCAGCCCTTTCTCCGATCCCGTTTATGGTGCACTCTACCTGTCTCGCTCCGCCGAGGACGCCGGCGAGCGAGTTCGCCGTCGCCATGCCAAGGTCGTTGTGGCAGTGGACCGAAAGCTCGATATCATTGCAGCCGGGAACGGTATTGCGCAGATACTCAATCATTTCACGCATTTCCGATGGGGTGGCGTAGCCGACGGTATCGGGAATATTCACTACGTTCGCGCCGGCATTAATCGCTGCTTCGACGGCTTTTGCGAGAAATTCGGGCTCGGAGCGCATTGCGTCCTCGGCCGAGAACTCGATGTTGGAGCACTTGCTCTTTGCGTATTTAACCATCTCCGCTATTGCTTCAAGAACCTGCTCCTGCGTCATGCGCAGTTTATACTGCATATGGACAGGAGAGGTGGCAAGGAAAACGTGGATGCGCGGGTCGGCGGCGTTCCTGATAGCTTCGAAAGCTGCGTCTATGTCGACCCTGTTGCATCTGGCCAGCGACGCGACCGTGCAGCCTCTTATCCTATCGGCCACGGCTTTTACGGCTTCAAAATCTCCGGGTGAGGAGGCTGCGAAGCCCGCCTCTATAACATCGACCTTCAGAAGCTCAAGGCGACGCGCAACATCCAGCTTTTCCCTTAAATTCATGCTGCACCCGGGCGATTGCTCGCCGTCCCGCAAGGTCGTGTCGAAAATTTTAACTCGGTCGTTCATAGTAGTATCCTCCTCAACAATTCGTATTAAACAACTAGGGGCCTAAGGTGGTTTCACCTTAGGCCCCGCTTACTTAAACCGTTTGGGTTTTCAAGCAGCTTCCGCTATCAGGCAAAACCGAACCAACGCTATCGATAATAAGTACGATAACGAGTACAAGAATTATAATTATGCCTTCCATGCGGATCCTCTTAAACATTTTTCAGAACTCCTATATAAAACATAAAGCCTTGCAGCGGTTACACTACAAGGCTTTTGATTATCCTGATATTCAATCAACCTGCCTGTATGCAACCAAAACCAGCGTTATCAATGACAAGAATGCCAAGAATAACGCTAAGTATAATAATGGATACAACAGACAACAGCATTGAAGGATTTCCTTTCAGATACTATAAATTGGATTCATGATAGCATATGCATTTGGCGCTGTCAACACTTTTTTACAATAAAGAGTAATGTTGTTTGAATTGACTAAAACGTCGGGCAATTTGAAGAACGTCACAGTATTATTTCGACAAGCAAGAGGCTTGCCGCTAAAGACAAGCCTCTTCTGTTTTTAACTGTCAGGCTTCCAGATCCGATTCGTCCTGTAAGGCCGCATATCCTTCCTCACCGGTACGAACCTTGACAACATTCTCGACGTCGTAAACGAAGATCTTTCCGTCGCCGATATGGCCGGTATATAGAACCTTTTTCGCGGTTTCAATTACGGTTCTGACGGGAACCTTGGATACGACGATTTCGACCTGCACCTTGGGCAGGAGGTTTATTTCAACCTCAACGCCTCGGTAATATTCGGTTTTTCCCTTCTGTATGCCGCAGCCGAGCACATTGGTCACGGTCATTCCGGTCACGCCGATTTCATTCATGGCTGCCTTTAAGGCCTCAAACTTGCTCTGCTTTGTAATGATCTCGATTTTCGTAATCTTAACGTCGGAAGCAATGGGGGCGGCTCCTGCGACAAGTTCGACGGGAACCGCCGCGCTGACGCTTGCGGGAGCCGTGGGCAGAGCCTTTTTCGTCCAGCTACCGAATCTTTCAAGCTGTCTTATAGGGGCGTTGTCTGAAGAGTTATAGTCAAGCTCCGAACGGACGAGTTGGCTGTCAGGGTATGCGAGAACACCCATCTCGGGGATATCGAGACCTTCAAGCTCATCCTCCGGCTTAACCCTAAGACCCCAGACCTTGTCGAGCGCCTTATAGAAAATATAGGATACGCCAAAGCCGTAAACTATGAGAACGCCTACCGCAATTAGCTGTGCGATTAACTGTGAAGCGCCGCCGCCGAAGAAGAGGCCGGTTACGCCGCCCGGTACGCCGTTGAGCCCGTCGCCGTAAACGCCGTCAGCAAAAAGACCTACGGAAATTACACCCCAGATACCGTTAACTCCATGAACCGAAATGGCGCCGACAGGGTCGTCAAGCTTTAGCCTGTTTTCGACGAAGGGAACCGAAATGCAAACAAGTATAGCCGCTATAAAGCCGATGACAAGGGAAGAAAAAGCATTTACGAACGCACAGGGAGCGGTAATGGCGACGAGTCCGGCGAGAGCGCCGTTCGCTGTCATCGAAGGATCGGGCTTGCCGTACTTGATCCACATATAGAACATTGCGACGAGACCGCCTGTTGCTCCCGCAATCATTGTGTTGGTAGCGACTACCGCGAGACGGAAGTCGGAAGCGTTCAGAGTGGACCCTGCGTTAAACGCAAACCAGCAGAAAAAGAGGATTATCGTACCTACAATCGCCATCGGGATGTCGTGCCCGGGGAAAGCCCTGGCAGTGCCGTCCTTTTTAAATTTGCCGATTCTTGGGCCTATGACTATTGCGCCGGAGAGGGCCAGCATACCGCCCATCGAGTGAACAACCGCCGAGCCCGCGAAGTCAACAACGCCGTGGCCGAGGCCGAAGTTCTTGCCGAGAGTCGAGAGCCAGCCGCCGCCCCATACCCAGTTACCGAAAAGCGGATAGAAGAACATGGATATAAAGAACGAAGCGATAATGACGGCAGAGTACTTTACTCTTTCTGCCATTGAGCCTGTGGGAATCGTAACGGTCGTGTCCATAAACACCATCTGGAAGAAGAAAAGGAGGTACACGCCTGCATCATAAGTACCGCCAAGCATAAAGCCCTTGTATCCCAGAATGCCGCCAAAGCCGGGGATTGAAACCATTGCGTCGAGCACCGCACCGCCGGAACCGAGTGTCGCCGCGCCGCCTGAGCCGCCGAACTGAAGTGCAAAGCCGACGAGGAAGTAGCCTATGGCTCCGACCAGAAAGACCATAAAGTTCATTGTCATGGTATGAGCTGCGTTCTTACCGCGGCAAAAACCGGTCTCAACCATTGCAAACCCGCACTGGAAGAAGAAAACCATAAATGCGCAGATCATTACCCAGACGTAGGTCGCGCTGCTTTTTGCCGTATCTGCGATAGCCGCGACGTCGCCGAGGGTTTCTTCTCCGGTCAGCGTACTGTAGCTTGCTCCCGTCGGATCAGCCGGGGAGGGGGCTTCGACCGCATACGCCGTTACCGCGAAAAGTGCCATGATCGCCGCTATAAGCAGCAGAAGTCCGAGTGCTTTTTTCATCCTTTTCATAAAAATCACCTCATATAAAATATTTTTAATCTACCTGCTTTTTAATGACGCTTTGCGGGTGGGTCCTCCCCAAATTGTCCCGGGAAAACTCGGCTTTGGTTTTAAAAACCTCCGCTTTCAGCTTTCTGACCGCCAGAAGGTACCTCACGCCCAAAAATGCGATGATTGCCCCAAAAACCGCGCCGGGAACCTGTGAGGTCAAAACGTTTAAGCTTACATTTTTAACCGTGCTGTAAACAGCAAAGCCCGTTCCCATAGCCGTAATCAGAATTGAAAAAGCAAAGAGCGCGTTGATGAGTGCCGCCGGCCTTAAAAACCCTTTTTTCATACTTAAAAACCTCCTCTGATTATAAAATTAAAGAGCCCGAGCGCAAAAAGCGTTCAGACCCCATTGTCTTATATGCAATAACAAAAAAATATGGGGCCCAAACGCCGCAAAAGGCGTTCAGACCCCATTGTCCCTTATTATACAGTATTAAGTTTTGATTGAATCGATAAAACAAAAAGATCAAAACGCGGCAGACGCCTGTTTTGACCCCATTGTCTTTAAGAATATTGATTTATAACCGACTGCTTACTTTTATACAAATTATAAACGGAATATTACCTTCTGTCAACATGATGAATACACAATTTGATCAGTTTGTTTGGGCTAAAATACCACATTTTTAACAAATGCTAGTTGACTTCAAGATTCATAACCTTTTCATAGTACCGAAGCACCTGCTGAGAGAACAGAAGCTGCTGGCGGACTCTAGGGTCGCTCAGATCCGCATCTATAAGCGACATGATCTTGTTAATCTTATTTATTATAGTATTGCGGTGCATATACATTTCTTCCGCGGTTCTTGTAACGTTGCAGTCGTTGATAAGATAGGAATGTAGCACATCCTCGAGATTATTGTTGTACTTTTTATCGTATCTTAAGATTTGGACGACCGCGGGGTGCATGAGATAGATGATGTCGTCGTGGCCGAACTCCTCAACAAACCGCTCGACGCAGAAATCGATTATGCAGTATTCATTATATCTTATCTGACGGCATATTCTGCTCTCTTTTTCGACATTAAGCTTTTTTGCGAGAGATATGGTGCGCTTAGAGAGAAGGTAATGAGTGCGCAGCATGGAATAGTCGCGGGTATTGTTGCCTACGGCCATATAGGCGTCGTATTTCATCAGGAACGCATTTATTTTGGGCTCGTCCAGTTTGAGGTTTAATATCCTTTCGTTGTGATACATTAGTATGACGGCCTCGCCGCCGCCGAAGGTAATGGTGCAGCCGGGAAAAAGCTCGTTCAGCTGGCATATAATCTTCCAGCATGCCGCATCGTCCCATTCCTTGTTTTCGAAGACAATAAGAATCACACGCACGAAAAGCAGAGGAGAATTCCGAAACTTGTTGAGCTGGTCATAGATTTCAGTTTTGCCGATATACTTTTTGCTTAAGATGTCCTGCCAGAATTTTCCGAAAGCAGAGGAATCTTCGAGCAGGGCGGGGTCGGTTCCGGAACTAAGCTTGGCTGAGATGGTGTCCACGGCTAGCTTGCCGAACGCATGGTCAAGGTTTCCGGAGTTTTCATAGGCGAGAACAATGTAAAGGCCCAAGCCGCCGCGGTTTTGAATCTGCCTGAAATAAACAGCGATTCCCATTTTGTCGGAATAATGCCTAAGGAAGCCGCCGCACGGGGTGCAGGCATTTTTGAATTCCGCTATCCACTTCTCGTTCAGAACTCCGTTTCTGAAAAAGTTTGATGCAAGCCATGCCGAAATGCGTTCGTTTCGGCTGACGGAGGTGTATCTTTCGTCCTCGATAAGGTAGACCGACGCCCCGGATTCATCTGCGATATATTGCAGAATTTCCCGGACATTTGCGCCGGGTCGGGATAAGCGCTCAAAATTTCTTTCCCATGCTTCTATTTTCCTGAACATCCTGCTCAGCAGGTTATATAAAGCGGCGGACTTCATCCGCGTCTGAATCAGATTGATGGGGAATCTCGAAACAAGCTCATCGTTGAGAAGCGAATCCGTATCGGAAGTTATTAAAAGCGCGCCGTCTTCAATGACAGGTTCCTTACGCAGAAACAGATCTGCCGTCACCGAGGGCGCGATATATACTGTGTCGGCACAGAGGTAGTCCTGATCATCCAAGATTTCAATTTTGTCGGACAGAGGAACGGGTACGATTATCCTGGAATCTGTAACATTATCTCCGAGCAGGTTGAGCAGATACTGCAGGCCGGGCATTCGAAACCACTCCTTCCACCGGTTGCTTTAACAATAATTATATATTATTTATGGCGAAAATTCCACATTAAGTTTTATCCTAAAACTTCAGATTAATTTCAGAATTTGATGATAACATTTCCTGCGTTGGCATAAATTGCATCCGCATGCAAAACAAAATGGGGGAACAAGTATGTTAAAAATCAAGCAGAAAAGCTCAGATCCAAATAGCGAGCCGGAAGAAATATCGCCCGGCAAACTTCCGTTTAGGAGAAAACAGAAGATGACTTCAGGAAACAAGTTTAAAAAGTCAAAAAAGCTTACGCCCAAAAGAATAATAATCATGGTATTGATTGCAGCTATATTAGGCGGCGGAGGCTTTGGCGTTTATAGGCTGTTCTTCTACGAGGAACCAAAGCAGATGATTACCGGAACTACGACAAAAGGCTCTATAACGACGGTTATCGAGGGGTCGGCGACAACTACGCCGACATCATACCAGAAGCTTACAATACCGGTAGACGGTACCGTCAGTAAGATATATGTATCACAGGGGAGCAAGGTCGCGGTGGGTGATCCGCTTTATACGATGGACACGACGGATCTGAACGCGGAGATCGCCGAGCTCGAAGCCACGATCTCGGATTACGAGTCCGACCTTGCGGATTGCTACCAGAACATTGCAAATTTGTCGGTAAATGCGCCTTTCGACGGCAAGATTCTTGATGTGAAAGTGGAGGAAGGCACCAAAATAAGCACGAACGGCACGGTGGCGACGCTTGTGGACGACAGCAAGATGCTGCTTTCGCTGTACTTCAGCTATGCATATAAAGACAGTATTTATACCGGAATGAGCGCAAGCGTTTCGGTTCCGGATTATATGACCGCTCTTGAGGGGACGGTTTCAAGTATAGATTGGGTTAGCTATGTGTCTTCGGAGGGCGCGTCCTGCTTTAAGGTAAATATAACCGTAAACAATCCAGGCTCCCTGACGGCTGGAATTGCGGCTTCGGCGACGTTATATTCCGGCGGGACGGAGATAAGTCCGGCAGAGTCGGGAACCTTGAAGTACTACAGGACGAAAACCATAAGCACGGAGGTAAGCGGAACGGTTTCATCGCTCAAGGTTCAGAACTATTCCCGCGTTTCGGCGGGCGATACTCTGGCATATATTCTGAACGAAGACTACGCAAAGCAGTTGACTTCGCTCGAAAAGAAGATATCTTCCAGCAAAGCGAGCCTGACGGAGAAACAAAAAACCCTTGAGGAGTGTTCCCCAAAGGCCACGGTAGCAGGAACGGTCATCTATGTGAAGATTAAGGAAGGCGAAGAGGTATCAAAGGGCAGCGCATCCATGGCTATTTACAATACGGACACGATGGAAATAACGGCAAATATCAACGAGACCCAAAACGAGTACATTACTCAGGGTATGGAGGTCACTATCGCGAAATCCGGCTCGTCGGGCAAAACCTATAAGGGTACTGTTACAAAAACAAGCCTTGAGGCGACATCTTCAAACGGCGTGGCATACTTCCCGGTCACAATAACGATACCCAGCAAGGGAGAACTGTCGGCCGGGGTCTATGTTACATATTCAATAAAGGCTGCGCAGGCAACCGACGTCGTTCTGGCTCCAATTGCCGCTTTGAAAAATACAAAGTATGGGACCTGCCTTTTCATCAAGGCAAGCTCCAAACCGGATAACGCACTCGAACTTGATGAAGGCGTCGTACCCGACGGATATTACGCGGTTAAGGTTGAAACGGGGCTTTCGGATGAAAACAATGTGGAAATCACAAGCGGGGTGAGCGAGGGGGTCACGGTGTTCGAACAGTACATCTCAACAGGCACAAAGACCGGAAGCGATACTACCTCAAAAAATTCGGAGAGCCAGACAAATCAACAGCAGCAGATGCCCGGCGGAATGCCCGGCGGAATGCCGGGCGGAATGTCCGGCGGCTCCATGGGTCCGAGGAGCTGATCGTATGCTGATTAGAGTCAAAGACGTATACAAAATCTATAACGAGGGCCATGAAAACGAGGTCCGGGCGCTGGACGGAGTTTCGCTTAACATAGACTACGGGGAATATGTCGCCATCATCGGAAGCTCCGGCTCCGGAAAGTCCACATTTATGAATATACTCGGTTGCCTTGATGTGCCGACAAGGGGAGAATACTTCCTTGAGGACGTAAACGTCAAGGAGCTGACGGATGCCGACCTGTCGAGGATACGCAGTCTTAAAGTAGGCTTTATCTTTCAAGGCTATAACCTCATATCCACGCTCAACGCCTATGAAAACATAGAGCTGCCGCTGATCTATCAGAATATTCCCGCACACAAAAGACGGGATGCCGTATTTGAGGCGCTGGAACGGGTAGGACTCAAGGAAAGGTACCTTCACTTCCCGTCTCAGCTGTCCGGAGGCCAGCAGCAGAGAATAGCCATAGCCAGAGCAATAGCGACAAGGGCTCCGATAATGATGGCCGACGAGCCGACAGGCGCACTTGATTCGAAAACGGGAATACAGATAATGGAAACCCTGGAGGAGCTGAACAAAAGCGGCAGCACTATCATACTCATAACACATGACAACGGTATTGCGGCAAAGGCAAAAAGAGTAGTGCGGCTGAGCGACGGGCACATAATAAGCGACAGCAGGGGGGAGACAGCCGTATGAATTTGCTTCAGTCATTCAAGATGGCAGTAGCGACCATTCGCATCAATAAGGTGCGTTCCTTCCTAACAATGCTAGGAATAATTATCGGAGTGACCTCGGTTATCGGCCTGGTGTCGGTTATGCAGGGCTACAACGCCGATATAACCCAATATTACGAAAAGATGGGCGTAAACAAGATATCGGTTTCCCTGACAATGTACAACTTCAGCGATTCCGTAAAGATGTATGACAAGCTTTACGAATATGTCAACAAGGATTTAAGCGGCCTCGCGAGCGGAGTGTCTCCCGCCATGAAGACTTCCGGCACTATCCAGTACGGAAGCGGCACGATTGAAGACACATCCACCGTTTATCTCGGAAATGAGCAGTTTTCTCTATGCAACAACTATGACCTGAAGGAGGGCCGTGACATTTCGTATATGGATGTCCAGAGTGCAAACCATGTCTGCGTCATAGGCAGCTATATTGTGCAGGAGCTGTTCGGGTACAAGAATCCGATAGGGGAAACCATCTATTTTAATTCCCTTCCGCTTAAGGTTGTCGGAGTCTATTACCAGAAGGACGGCACTACGGAATCCTCGATGGACGACGCCATCGTCATGCCATATACCCTTAATAAAGAGGTGCTCGGCACAGTGGCCGTTTCCGCCTATACGGTAAAATCGGTGGACGCAACCTCGATGACAGCACTTTACACAAAGCTCAATGCCTTCCTTGACGCAAAAATCGACGACACCATGGGCAAATTTAAGCTTACCAATGAAAACACCGAGATGGAAGCGAGCGACGATGAAACGGCTTCCCTGAGTCTTGTGCTCGGCGCCGTCGCAAGTATTGCGCTTCTTGTCGGCGGTATAGGCATAATGAATATCATGCTTGTTACCGTAACGGAAAGAACAAGGGAAATAGGTATAAGAAAGGCCATAGGAGCCACCAGAAAAGCAATAATAACGCAATTCCTGATAGAGTCGGGCATGCTTTCCGCCCTTGGAGGGATAATCGGCATAATATTCGGCTTTATCATAACCCTGATTGTCGGAAAAGCAATGTACGATATGATTCTGCTGCCTATGGCATGGATAACCTGCGCGTCCTTCGCCTTTTCGATAGCGATAGGCATTGGTTTTGGGCTTTATCCGGCGATAAAGGCTTCCGGGCTTCAGCCGGTCGTGGCTTTGCGCGCGGATTAGATTTTATAGGGGAGAGAAAACGGCAAATGAAAAAAATAATAAGTTTTGTTCTCACAGCGGCAATATGCTTATCGTTCATAACCGTGATTCCGAAGGCTTCGGCTTATTCGTCCGCCGAAGACGCAAACGAATCGGCGGCGATACTTCAAATGATGGGCGCAATGCAGGGCGACGGAAGCGGATCTCTTGACCTCAGCGGCACGCTGACAAGAGCGCAGTTCTGCAAAATAGCGGTAGTTACGATGGGACTTTCCGCAAAAGTTTCTCAGTACTCGGGCTATACGATCTTTCCGGACGTTCCGGCTACCTCCTGGGAAGCAGGTTATGTAAACCTTGCGGTGCGGAACGCCGGCATAATGTCGGGTTATCCTTCCGGTTACTTCGGACCCGAGGACGTGATTACCTACGGGCAGGCCGTCACGGTGCTTATGAGAGTGCTGGGGTATAAGAGTACGGACGTGGGAGCGAAATGGCCTGACGATTACATAAGCAAGGCAGGGGAAGTCGGACTAACGGATGGAGTATCCAGTTATGGAAATTCGATAATTACAAGGGGCGAGGCGGCGGTACTGTTTGCAAACATGCTTAGCTGCAAGGTAAACGGTTCCGCCAAAACCTACGCATCCACGATATCCGGGGTGACAACCGTCGAAAACGTATTTCTAGTGAGCGGCAACGCTACGACTGACAGCGGCCAGACCGGCGCAGTAAAAATTGCCGGAGCGTCTTCGGGGACGTATCTGAAGGTCAACAGCGTCCCGTCTGCCCTTGTCGGAAAGTTCGGCACCCTCGTCCTGAATTCGGCGGGGAAGGCGCTGACGTTCATACCCGCGGCCGATGGGACCACGATAACCTCGACTGTGACGGATACAACCGCGTCCTATATAAGCTGCTCAAACGGTACCAAGATTTCCATGACTTCTTCGCCGACCTTCTATATGGACGGGCAAAAGGCGGACTATTCAAGCAAATGGTACAACATAGAAAAGGGAATGTCGGTATCGGCGTATTACTCGGACGGCGGAACGGTTCAGTATGTTCTTGTCGCCTCGTCGGGCTCAGATTCGGATATAACCGCGATAGCGACTTCAAACGGTTATACCTTCCCGTCCTCGGCCAAAATCTATAAAAACGGCTATGAGGTTACGTCTTCCGACGTCTGCCCCTATGATGTCATATCATATGTCTCCAGCTCCCAGGTTTACAACGTATCGGATAAAAAGATAAGCGGAAGGTATGACGATGCGTATCCTAACGACGATACCCCAAGCACGGTCACGGTGCTCGGAGCGGAGTTTGAGGTTCTGGACAGCGCCGTTTCATCACTTTCGAAATTCAGTGTCGGAGATAACGTTACTCTGCTTTTGACAGCGGACAACAAGGTGGCTGGAGCAGTTTCGACAAGCACACTGAGTGCGGCAAATATCGGAATTGTGACGAGCGCGTCTTCCTCCAAAGTAACTTTAAAGCTGGTAAACGGAATTACGGTGAGCGGTAAAATCAACGACACCAGCGCAGCGAACTATAAGAATATGTTGTTTTCTGTAAGCTCCTCAGGAGAGGGCTATGTCAGTCTTGCAAACCTGACCGAAAAGTCGGTATCCTCTACTCTGAATCTCAGCGATAAAACGCTGGGCAGCGCCAGGCTCTCTCCGTCGGTTAAAATAATCGACTGGATAGTAGACGGTAACGCTGCGGAGGTGGATATCGACGATATTACGGCCAAAACAATATCGGGCTCAAAAATCTACTACGCGTCGTATGACGCTGCAAATAATGTCACGCTTATCGTCCTTAGAGACGTGACCGGAGATGCCTATAGATACGGATATATAGATATAGGTTCTAAAACGACCAGTTCGGGAGGTTTCTCGGTAACAAACGAAACTGTTACACTTACAAATTCTGACGGCTCGTCGACGGTTCTCGGGAATTCGGATCTTTACTCAGGAATATACGCCGGTATTTCTCTTAACAAGAGCGGCAATCTGGGCAGCTATGTAAAGCTGACAAAGGCGACAGGAATAGGCCGCTCCGACTTTACTGAGGATGTGTATGGAAACTTTTATGTAAATATCAACGGCACGACGATACCTGTCAGCGATGACGTTCAGGTATATGTGGAAAGCATCGACAGCTGGACGACGCTTGCAAGCGCACGCTCTCGCTCAGATAGCCTTACGGTATATTACGATGCCGACAAGGGCTGCAAGGTGCGCGTGGTAATCGCCGACTGACCTAAAAGGATATAAAAGGGGGCTTGGTTTTAAGCCCCCCTTTTTAACTATTTATTTGAATAACTCCTCTATTCTGCGATTTCCGCGCATGGGGTCTACTCCCATACTTTCAAGGTATCCGTATTCGTCCGAGGTACCTTTGCCCTGATAAACGAGGTAGGATCCGCAGTCGCTGCCGGAAGCAATGTAAGCGCCTCGCCCGTAGGCCTCATTCAGTATCGCTTCCTGCTCGTCCAGGATACTCCTGAGAACTACGTCATCAAACCTGCCGCAGCCAATGAGATTTTCCAGCGGAGAGCGGGTCGGCACCCATACGGCGCCGGTTTCGAGAAACAGATCAATAACATCCCTGTCGGGACGGAAACCGTGCTCAACGCTTTTTACGCCCGCCGACAGGGCGTTTTTTATGTTTTCGGAGCCGTTGACATGAGCCATGATTTTAAGCCCCTCGCCTTCTGCTATTTTAACGGCTTCGCAAAGCTCGGAGTACCCAAGCGCGGGGCCTATAACCCTGCCGCCTGCGTCATAATCCATAATGCCCGACGCCATGAGCTTTATGAAATCCGCGCCGAGCTTTTTTGCGTTCGTTACAAGAGTTTTATACTCAGACATGGTTTCAAAGTCAAGTCCGAACATTTCGCCGTAACAGCCCTTCTTGTGAATGGCATATATAGGCGTCCGGTAGTCAATGCCGTATTCCGGGGCGACCTTCTTTGCAAAAGCCGACACCATCAGATTGTCCCCGCCGTCCCTGTAAAAGGATACGCCGGCATCCGCCAGGGCCTTAAGATTGCCGCGCACAAAAGCTTCGTCAACGCCGTCTTTATGCCGCTTCATAGATGCTTTGTAGTTTATCCCGTCAAGGACAATGTGCCCGTGGCACTCATAGCTCAATTTATTCACCTCTTGTTACCTTACCGGTTGAGATGCTATTTGGGACGGAACTTCCTTCCCAATTTGCCTTTTGACAATTATAAGGTTGATATCCGGGATGCCGAAAAGCTGGCTTCGCCTTGTAATGCCCATCTTTCCAAAAATGTTGTGTATATGCGACTTTACCGTTCCCACAGCGACCCAGAGTATCTGCGCGATTTCCTCGTTTGTCTTTCCCTCCAGCATTAGGACAAGTATTTCCAGCTCACGGTCTGTGAGCTGGTATCTGCGCCGTATCAGTTCAATAGGGTCGGATTGCGGCTGCTCTTTTTCAGGTTGCGGGGATGGAGGGGCGGGCGAGACCGTCACTGCCGTAAAAGCTTTTCCGCTGCGAAGCTCGATAATTATCCAACCTGCGCCGGCAAAGCAGAAAATCATTGTCGCCAATTTGGTAAAATTACCCGGATCGGTGAAGGCCAGATTTTCGAAGATTGTAAGAGCAAAGGAAGCAATATAGCAGAGCAGAGTGAATAAGTAAAGGAGGATGAGAGAGGTGCAATAAAATTTGTTGAATTTATCACGGTTGCGGACAATTCGGACAAGCCCGGAAATTAGAACGGACCAAACGACCGCAGTATAAGTGAAAAGCACTCCATAGTATCTGATATAATCCAGATTTTCGCCTCTGAGAAGTGGAGACAACATGATTGCGGATGCAAATAAAATACAGACGGCAATGGTTTTTGCATTTTCTTTGCGGCCGAAAAGAAGGTTTCCGAACCTGTAATAGCAATATATCCTCGTGAAGGTGCAGGCTTCTCTAAGAAACGCCTGGATGAAGGGAACATATTGCCTGGGGCTTCGGTTAAAAACGATATCCGGAAAGAAGTAATGGGATAAATTGAAAACGGTATCAAAAAAAGAGCATAAAAACAATATAAAAAGGCATAGATAGATTCTTTTCTTTTTGACAGCAAAAAGCCCAAAGAAAGCAACCGCGTTAACAAGTGGAAATACTATGCGAATCAAAAGCAATATAAAATTGCGTGCGTCCAAAAGGCTTCCCTCCAAAAATTATCTAGGCATTCTAATAATAAACTATTAAGAAAATAAGTCAACCTGTTCGATGGGTATTTATAATTAATTCTTGGAGCCGGATTTCTGCTTTTCGTAAGCCATAACATCAAATAAACTAAAGTTCATCCAAATTAAACCGATTGTTTATTGATAATTTTGTGATAAAGTAATAAATTTTATTAAGAGCGAAATCAGGTTTTGCAGGGTGCAATCAAACATGCTGCTATGAATTAACCGTCCAAAAGCAGGTGATATACGCTTGAAAGTATAGGTATTGAATATTACTTATTATAAAAAAGGACGATAAAAGAAAGAAGGCGTTTTAATGAAAAAAAGTAGAATTCTTAAAAGAATAGTTCCGTCGATCCTTATATCCAGCCTTATAGCCGCTATGGGCGCGGGGGCATTCGCCGCCGACAGCGCAGCGGCGAAGCAGTCCACCTACGGCAAGTATGCCGGTTATGGCAAAGAAGATTATCCTAAATATGTTGTGAAATCCCTTTATGTTGAAGTGCCCGCATTTTATGTTGACGCTGCGCGCTCAGACCCGGATTATACCGGTCAAACAGTAAAGCTGGCGCTTGATTACGTTCTGCCGGCAGACTCAAACGGCAAAGTCGTGGAAGGAAAATTTCCGACGGTTGTCACCGTATCGAGGGGCGGACGATTCACCGAAACAGATACGAACGGGGGAGGAAAGTTGGCTCTAAACCTCGTAAGAAACGGATATGCCTACGTCATAGTCGAAATGAGAGGCTGCGGGGCTTCGTTCGGCGTATGCAACAGCTTTGCGTCCGTGGAGAACCGCAAGGATGTTGCTTATATCATGGAAAAATGGATAGCAAACCAGAGCTGGTCGAACGGCAAGTACGCCATGATGGGCGGCTCAAACAGGGGACTTATCCAGAACTCCACGATGGTTGAGGCTCCGAAGGGGCTGCTGGGTATTACTCCGGTTGTAAACAATCCCGACTTCTACTATCAGGACTATATAAACGGCGTATCGACATGTCCGAGCGGTATGAATCTCTCGGGAACTGCTCTTGATACCACTCCAAAGAGTTATGAGGAATGGAAAGCCAAAACGACCACAAAGTTTGTAGACGATGATCCCAAGGGCGAGCAGGCTTATCAGGCTTACGTTATTCAGACCATGAAAAACAAGCCCTTCACAAGTTACCTGCTGATGCCAAACCTCTTAAGGGATCAGGAGCATAAAGATCTTTATAATGAAAAAGTTAATCTTACCATACCGCCGGTAGAGTACAGCAGCAAGATAAAGGCGAGCGGCATTAAGATACACCAGCTTGCGGGATACTTCGACTCCAATGCCACGGCCCAGGTAATTGAGGCGAACGCATGGGGCGGGACTGTCGTCCTCGGCCCTTGGAACCACAGCGGTGCTATCAGAGGCACGATGAGCGACAAACTTTATCCAAACTCAACGTTTGACGTCGAGGCAGACTACCTGCGCTGGTTTGATTACCTTCTTAAAGGTATCGACAACGGATATGATAAAGCCCCTCCGTTTTACTACTACGTTGCGGGAGCCGATTCGGGCAAGGAATGGAGATATGCCGACAACCTTCCTCTTGATAACCAGCAAAATACAGTCATGTACTTTTCAAACCAGGGCACTATCGGCGACGCGCTTAAGCTTTCAGGGGCTCAGAGCAACAACGGCGCACTCTCTGCGTCCAAACCCGCGGATTCGTCAATAAAGTACACGGTGGATACCAGCATTAAGGTTCCCGCCGACTATAACGGCATGAACCTGACATCGACAGAAGACTGGTCACAGGCAGTAGATTCCAAGGGCCTTACATTTACAAGTGCTCCTTTTAAGAGTACGACGCAGATAGTCGGTATTCCAAAACTCGACCTGTGGATCTCGTGCGAGAATTACAATGATGTAGATTTTATAGCGTATCTTGAAAAGGTTACGCCTGACGGAAAGTCCACTTATCTTTCAAGGGCATATATCAGGGCGTCACACCGTATCACCGGCAAGAGCGATTTCTATGATTCAACGCCCGGAACCGTATATCATACCAGTACGACCAAGGATGTGCAGACGGCGCTTTCGGAAGGCCTTGCAAAGCCGGTTCATCTGGAAGCCACATTCGATATCGTGGCGCAGCAGCTCGCGGCGGACACGAGCCTTCGCGTAACCGTGACCTGCGCCAACACCGCTACGAGCCAGCACTATATGTATTATGACCTGGTTGAAGGCAAGTACGTCCTCAAGACCTCTAACCTGCCGAAGATAACGCTGTATCAGGGTGGAGACAAGGCGTCCTCGATAACGGTTCCGATGGTTCAAAGCGTAAGTAATGTCATAAACGGAAAGGTTACCTTCTCCGACGGAAGCTACACCGGCCCCGGCACTATGTATCTTTTTAAGAAAAATTACTACCTCTATGCAAACGGAAAGTGGAGCAAGTTTGCCGTCGGCAGCAAGGAAGCGGAGTATAAGGTTGTGAAGAACGCCGGAGTATTCAAAAATGCCGGCTTTACCTTCATGCCCGAGGGCGATAAGGTTGCAGACGGCGTCGCCCAAAACTATGCTGGCGGCGCGGCGAACACTTACTCCTTCCCAACCGATAACCAGACAAAATCCGGAGTTAACACCCTGGCTCTGGTGATAATACTTATTTTGATAATCGCAGTCTGCGGGGCAGGATATGTTGTTGTGAACAAGAAACTTTCAAAAAAATAAGTTATACGTCTCGCCCAAATAAAGAATGGAGGTTGAATATGAAAAAGAACAAAAAGCGAATCGTTTCGATACTGCTTGCAGCGTCGATGAGCATGGCGCTCGTCCCGACGGCGTTCGCGGAGTCCAACAGCACCATAGAAACCAAGGCGCCCGATTATTTCTTCACAGTGGGAAACACTACGAAATCCTTCTACGCAGAATCGCTTGAAGCCCTGACCGTGCAGGAGGGTAAGGACTATTCGGATCCCGCGAACGAACCTTCGACGAACTACATAAACACTAAATTTTATCTCGACGTCAAGGACTCGAAAAACGCGGAGATAGGCTCCAAAATAGACTCGCTCTATCCGGGGGTTCTTTCGTGGGCAGTTCCCGAGGCGGGAAGCTTTACCGTCAGTCTGGATACCGATTATTCCTCAGGAATCCCCGACTCCAAGGGCGCGACCTTCAGTTCGTCCTTAATGTACAGGATGTACGGCAACCAGTATATTGTGGGATATCCCTTTGCTGATCTGGTTGTAAGCTCCGAAAAAGGGGGAGACGTCACAGTAGCCCTTGAGTATGTGAGCGCAGCCGGAGCCGCAACAGTGATTGCCAAGGGAACGGCAAATATCAAAAGCGGCTCCAGCAGCGCCGCTGTGCATATTGACCTCAAGCAGGCCTGTGAAAACCGCAGCTCCGACTATGTTGCATATAACCTCGCAGACGGGAGCATGCGCGTTGTCCTCTATGGAAAAAATGTGACGGTCACCTTCGCCTCCGGCGCAAACGGTTCAACGGTCACCATCCCGTTTGTCGACAATACCGAGAACGTTTTAAACGGAGCGGTTACGATCGACGGCAAAACTTATAACGGTACCATGTACCGTTTCCGCAGCAGAACCTACATAAACTACACGAAAAATACGCAGAATGACAGCTGGATATCTTTTCCAACTGGCACAAGGTATACTGTAGGCGCAGACAATGCCGCCGAGTTCAAGGGGCTCGAAAAGACGATAAAATTCCTCGTGCAGGGCAATATGGTCAGAAACGGAGAGGTTCAGAGCTATACCGGAAACGCGAAAAACACGCTGCCGTTCCCGAACTTCTACTATCTCGATACGGTGAAGATAACGCCTGCGGCGGATCTGCTCTACATGCCCGGATATAAGATACTCCGCGGCGTAATATACACTCCCACCGCAGCGGCGCCGAATGGCGGCTATCCTGCGATACTCTACATCCATGGCTACAACGGGCAGTATTCCGCAATAGGAACCTATCTGACCGCTATGCTCGCCAAGGGCTACGCCGTCGTAGGCATTGATCTTCGCAACTATCCGTCGAACGTGTCACCCGACCATTACACGGATATCAAGGGCAACATCAGATATATCCGCGCGAACGCCGCAAAGTACGGACTTAACCCGGACACGCTTGCGGTATTCGGTCAGTCGCTGGGGGGAAACTCCGCGCTGATGGCTGCGGTATCGAGCGACGATCCCGACATTGAAGGCAAGGTGGGCGGGAATATCGGCGTTTCAAGCCGCGTGCAGGCTTCCGTCGTCGGTTACGGCTGGTCGGACCTGATCAACTTCGGCCTTGACCAGCGCGAGGACCAGGAGGGAGACCCCGCCTCAAAGATCGCAAATATGCTCAGCGGAGGCGACGGCGAAACCGCTCCTGCGGCGGAGGTAATCGACTGGTACGGCCCGGGAAAGGGACTTCTTATGCTGAGAAATTTTATTTCGCAGTATAAGGATTACAAAGACGGCATAAACGGAAGCCTTTCAGACTTAAACGGCCAGGCCTACACCTTCTCGACCGGAGCGGACGGCAGGCTTGACTATACATTTATAGTTGACGATGCCTATATCGGCAAGTGGTTTGCGGTTCTCGGACCAAACGCATACGGTGGCGGCAGCACCGTCATTACGAAAGGGACCTATACCTATACGGCCGACGAGCTTTTTGCGGCCATAGAGCGCGCCTACGCCGCAAGCCCCCTTTACCACATCAATGCGGCTTCCAGCAACATCATGGCCTTCGCGGGCTTCGGCGGCGGTCAGAATATTACGAACAACCAGACTACGCGCACGATGAAGGCTTACAGCGATGTGGATGCGACCGCTTTCGAGGCTGCGAACACTCAGGCGGGCGTCAGCGCCTACGCATACGGCTCCATGGAGGAGGTCTGCGCTTCCATAGACGCGTATCTGGACACATATCTTAAAAACAAGCCCGAGGATACGAAAATAGCCCTTTATGCGGCAGACAGCAAAACAAGGAAGTACAACGTAGCTGCGAATTATGTTTCGTCGTCCTCCGATGTCCAGCCGGTAATTGAGCGGGACGGCGCCGCATGGATAAGTCTTGAGCTTTTGCGTTCACTTATCGGAAGCACAGTTCCGGCTTATGAAGTTCCCGGACAGACGATGACAGTAAACGGACATATTTACGGCACGGTCAAATATGTAACCTCCATAACCGGTCTTGCGGTAAAATACTATCCGGCGGGCAAAAAAGGCTCCTACATACCATGGTACGACAGCAACGGGAAGGTTTTGCCTGAGCATGGCAGGCTTGCCGGCTCATACGGTATAGTCACTGTTTCATACGCAAACGGCAACCTTCTCGCAAAGACGATGATTTCCACTCCGCCCAAAAATACTGTTCAGGAGAGCAAGACTATACGCGATACATCTTACTATACCGCGGCAGAGGGCTGGAACAATCAGGGCGTGCTTATAAACAACACAAACAGCTCAGCCCCGAAGTATTATTACAATGTTCCCGACTTGAAGGGAGCAGCCAGCTGGCGGTACAGCAACACATTCCCGACCGAAGAGGAAAACTATTCAAAGCTATACCTTGACGACCTTGATTCCATAGCGGAGGGAGGAAGCGGAAATTCCGGCACTTTGAATCCGGCGCTTCCGGATACGGCGGCTTCCATGAGCGGCAAGAGCCTCAGCTTCAGCTCTGCGCCCAACATGAGCACCAGCGGTTCCAACCTTGAGCTCGTCGGCTTCGCTCAGGCTTACCTGTGGGTTACCGGCGCAGCCGGCACTAAGGCAAATCTGGCTGTTTCAATAGAACTTGGCTCCAAAACCGGAAGCAGCGCAATAGTAAGCAAAAATCTGTCCGTAGATATGACCGGCAACCCGGTAAACGTAAAGGTCGACTTTACGGATGCCATAACAAAATCATACGCTGCGGGCACATACTTCAAGCTGAATGTTTCTTCGGATACCGAAATTACGATCGGCACAGGCGGAGACAGCCCTTCCTGCATAGTGCTTCCGACGACCGAGAAGAACTCAAACGTCTATAATGGTACGGTTACACTTGCCTCGGGAGCCCAGTATGCTGGGACGATGTATTTCTTCAGCGACGCCAAGCATCTATATTACAACGGCACATGGATTAAGCTGCCAGTCGACGGATACACCGTAAGGTATGAGACTATTTCCGGCGGAACGGTCATCAGCAAGGCAACCTTCGACGATGCTGGAATCGTATTTGAGCCGGAGGCTATACAGTTTAACGGCAGGGCGCAGGATTATACTGGCGGAATGGCAAGGGGAGGCGTGGCTTTCCCGAGCTTCAACAGGGTGCAGATGACCAGGATCGGGATACAGCCGCTTACCGACGGACTGTACCTGCCAACTATGAAGAGCCTCAATATCAACATATACCTGCCAAATGAGGCCAAGTCAGGCGCCGTACCGCTGGTGATATTCGTTCACGGCTACGGCGGCGATATCAGCGGAATAGATTCCTTCCTTATGGCCTGCCTCGCAAACGGCTATGCCGTAGCGGGCGTTGACCTCAGAGCTTATCCGCCAGAGTGCACTCCCGACTGGTACGCGGATATCAGCGGCAACGTCAGGTTCCTGCGGGCGAACGCGGATAAGTATAACCTCAACTCCGAGAAGTTCGCTCTCTACGGACAGTCGCTGGGCGGAAACTCATCTCTTGGAGCCGCAGTTGGCGCTTATAGCTCCATTGAAGGCGGCGTCGGCGGAAACACAGGCATTTCAAGCCGCGTACAGGCCGCGGTAATCGGTTACGGATGGACCGACCTTATAAACTTCGGCCTTGACCAGCGTACGGACAACGCAGGAAGAACCGATCTGCTCGCCTCGATGATAAGCGGAGGTGACGGGGAGAACGCCCCGGCCGCAAGTGCAATTAACTGGTACGGAGCCGGAAAGGGTTTCCTTATGCTCAGAAACTTTATGGAGCAGTATGAACTCTACAAGAAAGGCATAAACGGCAGTCTTGCAAACACTGAGGGAAGAGCATATCATTTCTGCGAAAACAGTGAGGGCGAGCTATGCTATACGTTTACAATTGATAGCGCTTACAGAGAACGCTGGTTCCCGTTCGGCACCACCGACGGTCTGTTCGCAGCCGGAACGGTAACCACGCTCGGAACCTACACCTACACCGTCGCGGAGATTCTTGCTGCGATCCAGCGCGCAGCTGAGACCAGCCCGATAAGCTATGTTTCGCCGGACGATCCCGTGATGGCGCTCTACGGTGGTTTCGGCGGGGCGCAGAACATAACAAACAACCAGTCAATGCGAACCTTTAAGGAGCTTCAGAACAACGGCGTGCTTACGTTCTACTACGGAAACACTCAGGGCAACTACGGCAAAACGGCCGTCGTCAAGGCGGGACTTCTGAATTACCTCGACAAATGGCTTAAGGGCAACCCAAAGGGGACTAAAATCGTTCTCACCCCGGGCTCGGACACTGCTGTTGTAAACTATGTAGACCGCAGAATTAAAACCCCTCTGATCCTTGACGAAAAGGGGACGCCCTATATCCCGGTTTCCTATGTCGCAAGGGTAATAGGCGCGGATGTTTCCGGTATCACGGCTTCAATCGCCGGAGTCGTTGAAAAGAATGGAGCACTTTATACGACTGCTAAGAATCTTTCCTCCATCCCGGCCTTTAAGGCTCTGACCGCAACCTGGTATGCTGAAGATCAGACGATGGTTATATTCGGAAACGTAGACGCGGCAAACACAAACCCCGATAAATAATGCCGCTGAACAGCAGACATTATATAAAAATCTTCTCATAATTTATATGGCAGCCATGGCGCGGCGAAATCGCTGCGCCATGGCTGCCTGTAAAGACAAGGAGAAAATACAATATGTCCGTAGATATAAAATCAACGGACACTATTAAAGCAAGCAATTAAATAATAAAGCCTCAAGCATTATCGATACTTGAGGCTTTTTGGTGCCGGTGACCGGGGTCGAACCGGTACGGTATCGCTACCACTGGATTTTGAGTCCAGCACGTCTGCCAATTCCATCACACCGGCGTAGAAACAGATTAGATTATACAATAAGGAGTGACGGATTTCAAGTGTTATTTTGTTTCCCAAACGGATAAAGTCAATCGCCATTTATATTCACAAAATACTACACATCCTAAATCAGTTGTGATATAATCAATAGAAAATCTGTAAGTTTGCATGTTTATCTCCGGATGGCTGCCATTCGGGATTGGAGAAAATGATGAAGCAGAAATCAGGCACATTCCGAACGAGCATCGGCGGACAGGCGCTTATCGAAGGCATATTGATGCGGGGACCGAAAAAACAGGCGATAGTAGTAAGGACTAAGGACGGACTTGTCACAAAGGAAGAGGAGCTTACGCTAACAAAGGATCGCTATCCTATTCTCGGGCTTCCATTTATACGCGGGTCTGTCAACTTTCTGGACAGCATGATAAAGGGGGTGAACGCCCTGATGTATTCCGCCGAGCAGTCGGAGGATGGGGAGTATGAGCCGGATAAATTCGACCGCTGGATAGAAAATAAGTTCGGTGCGGAAAAGGCAAAGAAGTATATCATAGGTCTTTCCGTGGTTCTTGGCATTGCGTTTTCCGTTGGAATTTTTATATTGCTGCCGACGCTGGCCGCCGGGGTTGTTACGCATTTTATAAGCTCGAACTTAATAAAAAACCTTATAGAGGGTATTATCAGAATCGCGATATTCCTCGTTTATCTCTGGGGAGTAACCAAAGTCAAGGACATACGGCGCGTTTTTGAATATCACGGAGCTGAGCACAAGTCCATATTTTGCTATGAAAACGGGCTCCCGCTCACTGTTGAAAACGCAAGAATACAGCCACGGGAGCATCCGAGATGCGGTACAAGCTTCCTGTTTATAGTCATTATAGTCAGCACACTGGTTTTTTCCGCGGTAAGCTGGTCCAACCCTCTCGTAAGAATGGGAATACGAATTTTGCTGTTGCCTGTGGTGGTGGGGATAAGCTACGAGATAAGCCGCTGGACAGGCCGGCATGACAATGTTCTTTCAACAATACTCGCGGCGCCCGGCAAGGCTTTGCAGAAGCTTACGGTTTTCGAGCCGGACGACTCGATGCTTGAGGTTGCGATAGCCGCTCTCAAGGTGGTAATACCCGAGGAAAAGGGCGCCGACGCATGGTGAAATCAAACCGGATTTGCGGCTTGCAAACGGAGGTGGTATCCGGTGCCAAAAACATATAACGACATATATCTGGAAGCCAGAAAGAGACTTAAGGCGGCGGGTATCGAGGAATATAGCCTTGAAGCGCGAATAATACTTTCGGCCGCCGCCGGAAAAACCAAAGAAGAGTTTATCCGCGATGCCAGGCTCTATGTCGCCTCTGAGTATGAGGAAAAGGTCGCGGGGCTTATTGAGAGGCGCCTCTCAGGAGAGCCGGTGGCTTATATTACGGGCGACTGGGAGTTTTACGGACTGCCTCTTGTTATAACAAAGGATGTTCTTATCCCGCGCTCTGACTCGGAAATCCTTGTGGATACGGCACTTGAGCTTTTGGCGGGAAAAGAGGAGCCAAGGATCCTCGACCTCTGCACCGGAAGCGGCTGCATCGGAATCGCGCTCGCCCATAAGCTGCCGGGGGCGAAAGCTGTGTTGTCAGACATATCGGAGGAAGCGTTAAAGGTTTGCCGCGCGAATATTTTAAAAAATCATCTCGCACTGCGGACGAACTGCATAAGGGCGGACGTCAGGGAGGCTCCGCCAATGCTGCTCGGAACCTTTGACATTATAGTCTGCAACCCCCCCTACATTCCCACAAATGACATATTGGAGCTTGACCGCTCGGTAAGGGACTTCGAGCCTCTCGGCGCTCTCGACGGCGGAGAGGACGGGCTCGACTTTTACCGTTACCTTGCGTCGTCTTGGCGGAAGGTGCTGAGGCCCGGCGGTTTTATCGCGCTCGAATGCGGCATCGGGCAGGCGCAGGACGTTAAGAACATAATTTCAAATGGAGAGTTCATATATTACAAGACCGTCAAGGACACGCAGGGTATAGACCGCGTCGTTGTCGGCAAGGTTGTCTAATTAATTTTAATTGATTGAGGTGTAGGATATGGCTGATAAGAAAAAAGCCCCGATGGAATCCGCGGCTCCCGCTTCCGACAAGAAGAAAGCGCTTGAGACCGCTCTCGCCCAAATAGAAAAGAATTATGGAAAGGGAGCGGTTATGCGTCTCGGAGATAATTCGGGCATCAATGTAGCGGCGATTCCGACAGGCTCGCTTTCACTTGACCTTGCGCTCGGCATTGGCGGAGTGCCCAAGGGCCGAATAATCGAAATATATGGGCCTGAGTCCTCCGGCAAGACGACGCTTGCACTTCACATACTCGCCTCGGCTCAGAAACTCGGCGGCGAGGTGGCGTTCATCGATGCGGAGCATGCGCTGGATCCCTCCTATGCCCGCGCCCTTGGCGTCGATATCGACAATCTGCTGGTTTCACAGCCCGATACGGGCGAGCAGGCGCTGGAGATAACCGAGGCGCTCGTGCGATCGGGTGCTATCGACGCCGTGATAGTCGACTCGGTCGCGGCGCTCGTTCCGAGAAGCGAGATCGAGGGCGAAATGGGTGATTCCTTCGTCGGCCTTCAGGCAAGACTCATGTCTCAGGCGCTTCGCAAGCTCGCAGGCTCGATATCAAAGACAAACTGCGTGGTTGTGTTTATCAATCAGCTTCGCGAAAAAATCGGAACCTCGTACGGCAACCCCGAAACAACTACCGGCGGCAGAGCTCTTAAGTTCTATGCCAGCGTCCGTATAGATGTACGCCGGATAGAGTCTCTCAAAAACGGTTCCGAGATAATAGGAAACCGCACAAAGGTGAAAATAACCAAGAATAAGGTAGCGCCCCCATTCAAGGAGGCAGAGTTTGATATAATGTACGGAGAGGGCATATCAAAGGTCGGAGAGCTCATCGACATCGGAGTCAAGCTCGATCTTGTCGAGAAAAGCGGCTCTTGGTTCACTGTATGCGGAAGCCGCGTGCAGGGAAGGGACGGAGCAAAGGAATTTTTAAAGGCGAACCCGGAGGCAGCCGCAGAGCTTGAAGCGGAGGTAAGGCAGAACGCGTATAAGCTGATGGGCGTGCAGTCAAAGGCGGCCGCTAAAGCTGCGGGGCGCGCCGTGGATATTGATGCCGACGACTTTGACGAATGAGCCTGCGTATTGCGAGTGTAGAAAAGTCAAAGCGCGGGGACGGATATATCCTTCATTTTGACGGCACTCCCGCGCTTGAAGTGCCGGAGACCGTCGTCGCTAAGTTCGGCCTTCTGCCGGGCAGGGAGCTTGCCGACTCCGAGCTTGAGAGTGTCAAATCCGAATGCGGGAAGCAGACCGCGAGGGCGAAGGCGGCGGCGATGATAGGAGCGCAACCGCTCACCGAAAAGGAGCTCAAAAGGCGCCTGTCTGAAAAAGGAGTTAATAAAGAGGACGCGGAGGAGGCATGCGGATGGCTCAGGGACATGGGCGCTTTGGACGATGCGGAATACGCGGCCGCACTTGTGCGGCGCTGTGCCGCAAAGGGATACGGCAAAGCCAGGATAAAGGATGAGTTTTTCAGGCGCGGCGTGCCCCGTGAGCTGTGGGACGAGGCGCTTTCAGAATACGCCGCAAATGAGGAGAGCATTGATCGTTTGCTCAGAGCAAAGCTTAAAAACGGTGTCGGCGCGAAGGAACTGAAAAAGGCCTCGGATGCTTTGTACCGCCGCGGCTTTTCCTGGGATGAGATACACGAGGCTATCTCAAGGTACAAAGCTGCAAACGAAACGCCAGGTTTTGATTCGGACAATGATTGGATGTGACAACCAGCGGGCGTTTTCATTAATTTACGGAGGAAAAACTGATGTCCTGTAAAGTGGGAATGGTTTCGCTGGGGTGCGCCAAAAATATGGTCAACAGCGAGCAGATGCTTTGGAAGCTTCAAGAGGCTGGATTTGACATAACCGGCTCAGTGGAAGATGCCGAAGCTGTAATAATAAATACCTGCGGCTTCATAGAGAGCGCCAAAACCGAGGCGATCGAGAACATACTGGAGTATGCGGAGCTTAAAAAGGCGGGACGGCTCAAAAAGATAATCGTCGCTGGATGCCTTTCAGAACGCTATAAGAACGAGATAATGGAAGAAATGCCGGAGGTTGACGGACTTGTGGGCTGCGGCAGCTTTGACGAGATCGCGGAGGCGCTTGCGGAAGTTCTGAACGGAGAACGCGTGAGCCGCTTCGGAGACATCGACGCGCCCGTTTCGGAAACGGAGAGAATAGTGACGAGCGGTCCCGGGTGGGCTTACCTCCGTATCGCGGAGGGTTGCGACAACCGCTGCGCATACTGTGTGATTCCGGGGCTTCGCGGAAAATACCGGAGCAGGCCGATGGAAAATGTCCTGAAAGAGGCCGGGGCTCTTGCCGCAATGGGCGCAAGGGAGATTATAGTCATAGCCCAGGACATCACGAGATATGGTTTGGACCTATATGGGGAGAGGAAGCTTTATGAGCTTATTCTAAAGCTTTGCCATATTGAAGGGGTAAAGTGGATACGGCTTCACTATCTCTACCCCGACGAAATCGACGACAGGCTTATAGACGTCATTGCCTCGGAGGAAAAGGTACTGAAGTACCTCGACATACCGATACAGCATATAAACGACGGCATACTTAAGAGAATGAACCGGCGTGGAACCGGCAGGGAGATTCGGGCGCTGTTTAAAAAGCTTCGCGATAAAATTCCGGGGCTTGTGCTTAGAACAAGCATTATAACCGGTTTGCCGGGAGAGGGAGAGGCGGAGTTCGAGGAACTTTCGGACTTCCTGCGAGAGGCAAAGATTGAGCGCGCAGGCGTGTTCGCATATTCCCCAGAGGAGGGGACTCCCGCGGCGGAAATGGATGACCGTCCGGACAGGGAAACTGCGGAGCATAGGGCCGAGCTGCTCGTTGATATACAGTCGCGGGTAATCGACGAATTCAACGAGAAGCGTATAGGTACGGTAACGGAGGTGATTGTCGAGGGTTATGACGAATACGCTGAATGTATGTTCGGAAGAAGCTTTGCCGACTCGCCCGATGTGGATGGCAAGGTGTTTTTCGAGGGGGAAGCCGAACCCGGCGAGTTTGTAAGGGTTCGGATTACAGGCACGTTGGACGGTGATCTTACGGGCGAGGTGGAAGAATGACGACGGCAAACAAAATAACAATTTTGCGCATTGCCATGATACCGCTTTTTTTGATGGCGGTGCTTACAGACGAGCAATACGCGCAGATAATAGCGCTTATAATATTCATTCTGGCTAGCGTTACCGACAGCGTCGACGGCTATGTGGCGAGGAAGTATAATCAAAGCACCAACTTCGGAAAATTTTTAGACCCTCTCGCCGACAAGTTGCTTGTGACTGCCGCTATACTCGTGTTTGTTGAGAGGGGGCAGATGCCGAGCTGGGCAGCCATGATAATAATCGCCAGGGAATTCGCCGTAACCGGACTACGTCTGGTAGCCGCGGCAGAGGGGCTGGTGATTGCGGCCGCGTGGTCGGGAAAAATCAAGACGGCGGTTTCGATAATAGCCATCTGCGTCATGCTGATGCCGGTCGGACAGAAAGACACTATGATTCTTATAGATACGATTTGCTATACCATTATGATTCTGGTTACGGTCTGGTCCGGAGTGGAATACTTCATCAGAAACAGTAAAATTCTCAATATTAAAAAATAGAAACCTTTATAAGTTACAGGCGGACGTTTAGTTCGCCTTTTTATTTTGAATAAAAGCCGTCACCTCGTTAAAACTATTTCAGGGGTTAAGCTTGAAATAAACTTCAAGCGTGCGCTTTTTTCTCGCCGCTAAAGCGGCAGCCGAGAAAGGAAAGGTTATAATAATATGAAAAAAAACCTGATAGTTATTCCACCAAAATCAGCCATCGATGCGAGTGAAAAAAAACCTCAGAGCTGCAGAATACTTCTCATTCCCGATACCGCTTCCGAGTTGCTTGGCTATTATGATGCAGACTGTGTGGTAAGCTACGGGCTATCTGAGAAAAGCACTATATCTCCTTCGAGCATATCGGATTACGAAACCGTTATATCACTTCAGCGCGAGCTGCCAACGCTCGATGGTGAAATAATAGAGCGGCAGGAAATATCGCTTCGCCGCCCCGAGGGCTTATCGGAGGAGAGCTTTCTGGCCGTTGCGGGAATGTTTATGATTGCCGGAATACCTCCCGAAAAGCTTGCCGAATTCTTCTGAGGCTTGTTATAAGAGGGGACATACCCGAATATACTGTCCACAGGAAGCTGGCTTGAAAGGAATGGTAAGCATGGAGGAACTGTGGACTAATAATCTGGTTGAACTTATCGGAGTGCTTGGCGGAAAACCTGAATTTTCTCACAGGAGCAGGACGGAAGACTATTATATGTTTCCGCTTGAAGTAGAGCGGCTGTCTGGAACGACCGACAGGCTAAATGTCGTTATTAGCGCGGCTATGCTTAAAAAAACAGAGATTGCGGAGGGCAGTAAATTATATATAAGGGGCGAGGCACGCTCGTTTAATAATAAGAGCGGCAAAGGCAGCAAGCTTATTATAACAGTTCTCGCCCGAGAACTTCAGTTCTCAGACGAAGAGGATAAAAATACAGTTTTTCTCACAGGAACACTCTGCAAAGCTCCGAATTTTCGCAAGACGCCTATGGGACGCGAAATCTGCGACCTTATGCTTGCGGTAAACAGGCGTTACGAACGTTCGGATTATCTGCCCTGCATAGCCTGGGGGCAGACGGCGGCGGAAGCGAGCGAGTGGACCGTCGGAACGACGGTGAAACTCGAAGGGCGGCTTCAAAGCCGCAAATACATAAAGGTTCAGAATGGAGTCGGAGTCGAAAAAACAGCGTACGAGGTGTCGGTGATAACTGCCGAAAAGGTGTAAAGCCAAGAAAAAAGAACCGCATCCCAAAGAGGAGGCGGTTCTCCGTGCAGACGGTAAAATGCGGCCAATTTTATTTTTCTATCTCGACCATATAGTATTCGAGCAGGATGGAGTCGGGATATCTGGTTGCGTTGACGATGAACAGCCTGTTTTTAAGGATGCT
>JAJUHS010000029.1 GCA_029267755.1 Clostridiales bacterium | reverse complement strand
TTAGACTTGTTCCCACGGAGCAATATTTCCGCTATTTTCACACATGGGATTTTTCACTCAAACCTCGAAAATCCCTTATCTACTGGGCTTTTCACATACCTACCTATCAACCCTTGACATCAATGTCACGCACTCAACGTGACGTGAGACGATTAAATCGATGTTATTTGTAAAAATATGCTCCCGTCGTGTGAGGGAACATATCAATAGGTTTTTGACTGTTTCACGTAAAATGACTGTTCAAATAAACATGTCAATCCATTTTCATATAAAACATCTCGGTAAACAAATCCCTAAATGGCTCATCAAGTGTAGCGCATACAAGTTTGCTCCAGGTACTTATTTCGATTGCGTCTCTTTCTACACACCAGATTTTATAATGCTCGTCTCCATATCTATCTATAGGTATATTTGTATCTGTCACTGCATCTCGATACTTATATTCAAAAAGAGCTTTTGAATATTGGTTTACAGAAAAATCAATATGATTAAAAGCTTGTTTATCTGGATAATATTTAGCATGTATATAATTTGTAATCACAAATTTGTCCATAACCTTAACTGGATTCCATAGCTCCTCAACCTCAATATGATAAAAATTATTACCTTCTTGATCTACATCTGGCTTAATTATCATAACGACTTTATCAAGATTCTGAGGACTATAATGTACAATGATTTCCTTTTGATGAACCAGCTTCTCGATATCTACAAAGTCAACGGTTATTCCTCTATATTTTTGAAAATCCATTGTTGCAGTACTTATCATTTTATCTGCTGACACAGCAAGCTTTTCATCACATCGCATAAATAAATTTCTTCCAGGTATCTCATCGTTAATTATCTTAATTGTATACGGAACATCATCAATAGCATCTCCGATTGTAGTATCAAAAAATATGTTATAGAGATAATATCTATTATCAATAATAAATCCTTGTCTTAAAAATTTTGCATCATTTACTAAGCACAATCCATATTTGTTGTGAGGATTTCTTAATTGCTCGTGCTTACATATTTCTGAGATCCCATTTATTTCTATCATATTGTTTTTGATTAAGTAACAAACCAGTGCGTATACAAGCATTTTATGATCTATGTCGAAAAAATCTTGAAATCTCAACTTTGAAGATATTACCGGCCAAAGTAATGGTGCACCTTTATTTGCTTCTTCATATTCTCTTTTTGGTTTCAATAAACGGTATCCTACATACCAGAAATTATTATCATCAAAGCACAGCCTACATAATTCCTCAACATCTATGTCACATTGCAAATACTCCTGATAGGCCTTTTCCACTAATGCTGATAGAAAATATGGTATCTTTTCTGGTTCTTGCCTAAATAAATAAGTAGTATCAGCAGCATAATGTTTCAGATATACATTCGGATAATATATATGTGCCACCCCGCCATGTGGCTGCTTCTTCATGCACCTATAATAAAAATTAGCTTCTCGAAACAAATCGGAAACTAATATCTGATCTATTAAATATGATAAATCTCTTTTTACACTCAATGTTTTAATATCCTCCTGATATTTACATGTTTTAATATCCTCCTGATATTTACCTTTATGGCCGTCTTCCTTAAATAATAATTTTATGAAACATATTTCTATTCCTTATTTAAGGCTGGCAAGACAGCCTCTAAATATTCATGCCAATACCCCTCGTCATCGCCAACCATATCATGAAGCCAATAATACATAAACAGAATTTCGAACTCCTGCTTTCTTCCTTTTATAAAAGATTTCTTTGGCATCTTTCTATACAGTGAGTCTATATTAAACAGATTACTTTTTTGCTTATAATCGTAATCATACTTTCTCCAACTATTTTGACTTTTCTTTTTATGACTCGAAGGCCAAAGTTCTTCATGATCATAAAACCTGTTTATCCAATCATAAGCGAATGCAAAAAGATTTACCAGATGTTTCGCCCAAGTCTTATCGATCCAATCATTTATATCATTAGATATAGTTGGTATCCCGAAATTAAACCTCTGCTGGCTTTCTACCCTGTGATAATCTTTAATAAAAAGAAAAAGCATTTCTGTCTGATCTTTAAGGAAAGGAAGCCTTTTGATAAGCTTTGAATAACAATCGTATGAAACATTCCTAAATTCGCTGTCAGTATCATATAAGAAGAAAAACTCATTCTCGTTCAGAATGTTTCCAATATATCTATGCATTTGCTTACCATACTCATTATATATACGGACAACCCATTCCCTAACTTCAGGCTCATAATCCCGAAGCTGCTTACGATACTTCTCCAGTTTTTCATTATGTAGTACTGTTTTTTCTTCAGCTTCAGTAATATCCAGGTAATTATTAAAGTACTCAAATACATAATCCACACAGGTTTTCATATTTTGAGTACGTGCATCAAGGTCAAATTCATTGAGCTTATCTTCTTTTTTCCTGCGAGCAATATACTCCTCAATACTAAGCATTTAACCACCACAAACTTTCAAATCACTTATGTTACTTTATTCTTTAAGTTCTTTTATGTCCAAGCTATCTATTGTCTGCTTTTCAAGCTCCGCATTATTATTTTGATTGTTTTCGTAACGTTTCTATTGCTGTGTCTATATCCACGTCAACGGATTCTTTTGACCATTCATCCCAGAAATCAATTGTTGCGCTTCTTGGCTTTAATGTCGGAGGAGTGATCTTAATCCGACTTGGCAATAGGCTGGCATCGCCAACTATAAGCGCTTCGCCAATATCAAGGATAGGAAGCATATCGGCATAATCACCTAAACTATCAGGTAAAAGTCTTTTTACCACCGTCTGGTCGTCCACATTTGTCAATCTCATAGCAATAAAATTATTGCTCTGACTTAAAACAGTTCTATTTACTTCTGATGGCCGCTGAGAAATAACAACTAATCCAATGCCATATTTTCTCCCTTCTTTTGATATTCTTTCAAAAGTAACAAGGCTTGCACTATCAATACTCTTTTCTGTATTAGCTGGAATGTATAAGTGTGCCTCATCGCAGAAAATAGCAATGGGATGCCTTTTTTCGACATCTGTCCATTGTTGAACAGAAAAAATCAATCTTGCTAATAACGAAACAATCAATGGCAAAATATCAGAAGGCACCTCGGAAAAATCAATGATTTTTACGCCTGCTATTTTATCTGTTGATGGACTCATCAATTTTTCGCATAGCTCTTTCATATAGTTATAGTCAAGTAAAGAAGAATCGTCATCAAACATGAAATTTAAACGCTTATCAAGCTTTTTTGTGTTAAGCCGTTGTATAAACCTTGTTAATTTCCCATAATATGTTCCTTGTTTTTCACCCCTAGCACCCTGTACCATTTCTGTATCTTTTTCATTCAAGAAATTCAGTAGTACATCCAGATCATATGGAATAGGACTGTCAAGTGTAATGCTTGCGGCCATATCATCTCGCCCAATTGATTTCAGAAACGCCCGTTTGCCATCGATTACAGCATTTGAAAACATCATAGCTTGATTCGGCGCATTACTATCACTGCGATCAAGCATAAGTGATAACATTTCTTCGTACGTTAAAAGCCAATAAGGAAGATAAAGTATATTGTCACTTTTTGAGTCGTTGGGGCCAGCAATTTTATAATGAACAAAATTATCGCCAACAAGAGGCGCATATTCACCATGAATATCAAATAACACAGCATCCGCAGATTTTAATGATGCAACTTGTTCTAATATCCTCGCGACACACCATGATTTACCGGATCCTGTGCTTCCAACAATTACGGCATGACGTTGGAAAAGTTTATTTCCATTTAGCCAAGCTGTTGCATCCTCATCTATTGAATAATTACCGATCTGTAGAGAAACCACGCCTTCTTCAATTGGTAGCGATGATATCGCCTGCATGAAATTCTTTAACCTATCTCCTTGAATTAAATAGCACTCGGCATTAATAGTTGGTACAGTCGATAGTGTCCTACGAAACACATTTTCTTTAAATCCTTCTTTATCAAAATGCGTTCCAATGAGGATGACTTTGATTATATTAAACGCTAATTCTCCCGATACTTCAAATAATGAATCTGACTGCGCAGATTTTCTTATAATCTTTGAAACCAAACCTATTAAGTGCTGTCCAATTTTTGAACTCTGAATTGCGACAAGGTGGTTTACTTGTAGTCCACGCAGCCGTTCATCATTCTCAACTCTAATGACGACGGTCGCAGTATCTACGCTTTCAACTGTACCCAATACCTCATGACTTTCATAATTGAAAATGCTCATAGTTTTTCCTCCTACCATATTTTCATAAATTCATTTAAATTCCAATATTCACCATCATATACTTCGTTCCATCCGTTACTATATACGGCAGTTTTACCGTCCGCCGCGCTTTCAAAAATTATGTATTTCTTTATCCCGGCATCAACAAGATGTTTTCTACATGCTTCAGTCATTTTTTTGGCAAGGACTACAATAGCTTTTCCTTTTTTTATTTCATTTAATAACTTTGGCTGTATATGTTCATCATTGAAACCATATCCAATACATAAATACGAACTAGCATTTAAAAAAGCTGCATCAGCTTGTGTTATGATTGTTCTATATGGCTCACTATGAGTCTTACTATATTTATCTTTTCCCGGCGGAACGATCATTGGCGAATGATTAAGAGGTATTTTTGTCGACAGTGGATAAGATCTAATCTGTCCATCATCAGACAAAAACCAATCTAATGAGCCATGTACTTTCCATATTTCTACAGTTCTTTCTCTAGCTCTTATCCTTTTTATATATGTAGATTGCGATGGCACGTCCAATTTCCGAATAAGAGAACCTTCAAATCCCGTGACAATAGTTGCGTTAATTATATCTGCCGCATATTCCGAAATACGATCATAATTTGTCGTAACAACTGAAACTTTATTTGGAGCTGGCTGAATAACTTTGGCAAACAGTTTAGCAATAGCAAAATCACTATCCATCCTGTCTTTTTCAAAAAATTCTAAATCACATTTATTTATATACCTCCATACGATTTCTCGTATTAAGTTTTGCGTTTCCTCTTTTAATGTTGACGCATCTAGAGCGCTCTCCAAATCCCAGCCGGTATCTAATAAGTTGCAAAAGCTATCAAAACCTTCATCATTAATAGAAGAATGATTTTTGCATATTTCTGTTGCTAACATTCCCATTGATGGCAAACCATATGGCATAGATGCTCCAGAACCCAACACAATAAGAGGGTTGTTCTGTAAATATGTTTGCGCCAAGCAAATACATCCGTTTAAATCCATAAGAACACCCCCTATGACTTGTGTATGATCCGCTTATATTTTTGTTGATTTGAAGAAGTTTTTTCAACTGCAATAATTTTATTATTAGTTTTGTTAACATAATTAAGAAACAAAGTACCTAATAGAAGCCTGTCCTTTCTTGGTATTCTGTTCCATTCATAACCTTTAAAAAAATCTTTTACAAGGAATTCTTCCCCATCAAATAAATTATCTGCTTCTTTAATTGCCATATCTAAAAGAGTATTAACGTCTGGCATCTTAATTCCAAACCCCCATCAAAAATTATGAAACAGTCTTATCAACAACACTGTTGATATTACTTTACTACAATTTTCCTGTTTTTTCAATTCCAAAATACAAAATATGCCATTAAAGGTTTTTTGATTTTATCTCTTTTCATAGCTATTTAGCAGATATAAAACTACCAAGCAAGTAACCTATCATCAACATTTTGTTGCTATCAGGTTACAAATATGCTAAAATTTATTTTGAGAAAGGGTGGCGAATATGAGCGACATAGGATTATACATTAAAGAAAACCGAACCAAACTAAATATCTCAATACGAAAATTAGCAAAACGAGCAAATATAAGCCATACTGAGATATATAGAATTGAAAGTGGTGAACGTCAAAATCCTTCTCCAAATATATTAAAAGCAATATCAAGCGCCCTAAATGTGCCATATGACGAACTACTGCAAATAGCAGGCTATATTGAATGCAAAGAGAATAATATTCAAAACCTATCGAACCCCTTGACGCTTGATATTAGCGATTTGAATGATAATGAGGTGGCTGAAGTAAAAACATTTATTGAATTCATTCGAAATAGAAAAACCAACAACAAGAAATGATCATTTACTTGGCTTTTCTAAAAAGTCATTATATACTTACTGCTAATACCTTAAAAAGAAAGGACTGTTATCGTGAATACATTACCTGTTTTAAAGACAAATAAAGGAATGATCTTCAATGGAGACTCCTTAGAATTAATACCTCAATTAGAAGATGAAAGCATCGATTTGGTTATGACATCACCTCCTTTTGCGCTACAACGTCAAAAGGAATATGGAAATAAGCAACAAGATGAATATGTTGAATGGTTGGCAGAATTTGCACTGAAATTAATTCCTAAATTAAAAGATACTGGTAGCTTTGTTCTGGATTTAGGCGGTGCATACCAGAAAGGAATGCCAGTAAGATCACTTTATAATTACAAAGTACTCATCAAATTCTGTGAGGAGCTTGGATACAACCTTGCAGAGGAATTTTTTTGGTATAATCCTGCAAAACTACCGTCACCTATAGAATGGGTCAACAAAAGGAAAATCCGAGTAAAAGATGCAGTTAACACCGTTTGGTGGTTTTCAAAAACCGCTTTCCCAAAAGCTGACGTTACCAAAGTGTTGGCACCTTATTCTGACAGAATGAAAAAGCTTATTGAAGATGCTGAAAAATTCTATACCCCAAAAGAAAGGCCTTCTGGCCATGACATCTCGGCTGGTTTTGCAAAAAATAATGGAGGTGCAATACCCTCAAACCTTTTGCAGATTCCTAACACCGAAAGCACTAGCTCTTACATGAAATTATGCAAAGAGCTTGGGATAAAAGCGCATCCTGCAAGGTTCCCGGCTAAGTTACCGGAATTCTTTATAAAGATGCTTACCGATCCAGATGATGTGGTGTTGGATATTTTCGCTGGTTCAAACACAACTGGCTATGTAGCCGAATCATTGGGAAGACGTTGGATATCGTTTGAAAAGTCTTTGGAGTACATTGCCAATTCTTCCCTAAGATTTGCTTCCAATGCTTCTGAAGCCAAAAAATATTATGAAAACATTTTGAACGGTAATACTATTACTATTGCCACACCAATACAAGTGGATCTTTTTCAGTAAAAAACACATGCCGCTTTCCAAGCATAAGGAAGCGGCATGAACCTTATTTTTGCATTTTAATAAAATCAATTGCATCAATTCGCGTATTATCGAGAAACAATGACTGGTAATCCCAGATTAAAGTAAGTTTAGATATTGTTTCTTTATAATTTTCATCATATTTTTTTAATGGTTGCTCATATCTGTCCCTTCTAGATAACCCTATAGTAAATAATATCCAATTCTTCACACCAGTATCTGTGGCCCTTAAATAAGCTTGTACAATCTCATCTTCATCAGAATTTTCACAAACAGACAAAATTCTTGAGCAAATTGCATTAATTATGTTGTTATCCCCGAATCTTTGTAGAATAAATGGAGTAAGCGAAGGTTGAAAGTTCTTTTCCAGTTTGGCTATTGCATGATTTGCTATTACTTCGTCTTGGTTAAAACAAAAGTCAATTATCAATTTTTGGGTTTCAATAGAAGAAGCATTTAATGACCAAATAGCCGCAGCCCTCAATTCAGAATCGTATGATGCCTCTCTTGCTATTTTAATCAAAATGTCAGTTGTTGGAAGATTTGTTAATTCACCAAGAATTAATACAAACTCCATTCTCATTTCTTTTTCTTCAGACGATAATGCAAAAGATTCAAATTCATCCCATACATTCTCACCTAATCTTAATAAAGACGAATAGCCCTCAAGCCTAATACGTTTGTCGATATGAGGATTGGATACAATTCTTTTAAGTTCATAAACTGCGTGTTCATTTCTCTCAAGAAAACCTAAAGCTTTTACAGCAGTATATACTGTTTCTTTTTCAGGTGCTTCGAGATCCTTAATGAAATTATATTTTTCTTCTGTCGTACAAGAATAGTCTGCTTCCATGGGCACAATACCTGATACTATTTTAGAATTTGCAGGATAACTTTCCCCACATTTTACATATATGTACTCATTACCGGATATCAACTTAGATTGCCTTCGTCCATCCGATTTAATTAGGCGTAGTCGCCGGTTTTCACCTTCTTGTTCAATAGCATCTACAGTAAATTCAAAACTTGGAACATAGCTCTTCCATGTTCTATCCCTTTCTGCACCTTCGTTCACAGATTTAGGAGCACTTAATTGTGTTTGATTTTCTTTACTTTTCAACGAACCAACAGAAAAAAGATTAATAACACCATCGCTGTTCCATTTTCCTGAAATATCTTTGTAGCACTGAATAAAAGCCACCATGTCATTATCTCTTAATCCAGCAAACCAGCGTCTATCCGGATTTGTAGCAGCATCCGACATAATAATACCAAGCTTTGATTTAGCTCGAGATTCAATTCGCTTGCCACAATTTAGACATAGTAAATCCGGGATTCTTAATCTTTTTATTTTTGTAGACCAAATTTTATTGCTTGTACAATATCGCTCAAGTTCAATAATATTATGCCCTTGTTTGTTTAATTGCTCAATTACCTTTTCCGTCCCAACTGCGCCCATTGTAATTTTATCAAGAAAGCTCCAATCTTCTTTAAATGCCATATTATCCACATCCAATCCAAATAAAATTTATCTTATATTTCAGCGTCTCCACGCTTTACCCATTGATCTACTTCGCTAACTTTAAATTTCCATTGTTTCCCAATTTTATATGCGGGCATTTCCTTCTTTTTTATCCAGATTCGAATGGTATCTTTACTTACGCCTAGATGTTCTGCTATTTCATCAATAGATGACCATTTCTCCTGTGTTTGGTCAGACATAATATCACACTCCTATACTGTAAAAAGTATAGCAAAAAAAACACAGCCTGTCTATGATTTGGCTGTATTTTTTGCTTTTTGATATGAATTATTATGAATTTACACAAAAAAACCTCTGTCCGAAATTAAATTCCGAACAGAGGTTTTAAACAATATTTTCTAAAATTGAGCTATTATTTTTACGCCAGATTTGAATTGCACTGCCATTCTGCCTTCAAACACAGTAACTTTCTCCACCAGCCATCTAACCAGCTTTTCATCGTATTCAAAAATAACGCCGCTCTGGCTTTCCAAAAACTCCATCATCTCTGCAATCCGCTGCCGCCTGTTCTGACGCTCGGCGTTGCTGGCCAATGTTTCCTGCCGCAGCTCCCGCAATCGGTAGATTTCGTTTGCCACACTGTCATAGGCGGCTTTTGTGTTGGCAAGCCGTAAGAGTTCATGCTGCAGTTCTTCAAGCTTTTTATCTATATCTTCCGTGCTTTCGTCAAACTCCCCGCCCAATGCCGTTTCAATGTTCCTGCGGAGAGTTTCAATAAACTCATCCCGCCCGGCAATTATGCTGTTGATAGCTTTGAGCACTGCTTTCTGCAGTTCTTCTTCTGGAACGGTCGGCGAGCCGCAGTCAGAACCTTTTTCCTCCAGCCTGCTTGCGCACCGCCAAACTATGGACTTTTTGCCGCGGTTGTTCCAATGCACCCTGCGGTAAATTTCACCGCACTCTCCGCAAAAAACAATACTCGAAAGAGCATATTTGGAACTGTATACGCGCTTGCCGCCTTTCTCGCCGCTCCGAAGGTTTGCCCGTCTTGCCAGCTCTTCCTGTGCCTGCATAAAAAGCTCCCGCGGAATAATCGGCTCGTGGCTGTTTTCTACATAATACTGCGGCACGATGCCGTTATTGACAACCCGTTTCTTAGAAAGGAAATCCACTGTATAAGTCTTTTGCAAAAGGGCGTCCCCGATATACTTCTCGTTTTTGAGTATCTTTCGGATTGTTTCCGGCCGCCATTTAGGTTTGCCTGCAGCGGTAAGAATGCCGTCAGCTTCAAGACCACGGCCTATCTGCAAAAGGCTCGCGCCCTCAAGAAACTCCCGATAAATGCGTTTGACGATTTCCGCTTCCTCGGGAACAATAACCAGCCGTTTGTTTTCATCCTTTGTATAGCCTAAGAACCGGTTGTGGTTTACCTGTATCTCGCCGTTTTGAAACCGGAATGCAATGCCCATCCTGACGTTCTGGCTGAGCGACTGGCTTTCCTGCTGCGCAAGGCTCGCCATTATTGTTAAAAGAATTTCTCCTTTGCTGTCCATAGTGTTGATGTTTTCTTTCTCGAAAAACACCGATATGCCCTTGTCCTTCAACTGGCGTATGTATTTCAAGCAATCGAGAGTATTCCGGGCAAACCGGCTGATAGACTTGGTAATAACCATGTCAATTCTGCCAGCCATGCACTCCTCGATCATGCGGTTAAATTCCGCCCTTTTCTTCGTATTTGTTCCGGTAATGCCTTCATCCGCAAAAATTCCGGCCAGTTCCCACTCCGGATTGCTTTGGATGTATCTGGTATAATGCTCTATCTGCACTTCATAACTGGACGCCTGCTCTTCATTGTCAGTGGAAACCCTGCAGTAGGCCGCTACCCGCAGCTTTTGCCTGGCATTAGCCTCTGCAGTTCTATTCTGCCTCGGTTTTGCCGGTATTACCGACACGGTTTTTGCTGCCGCCAACTATAATCAGCTCCTTCCCATATATTTTGCCGTTTATAAGTTCAAACATCGCCGCCCCGTTGTGAAATACCGTAATTCTCTTAACCACCTTTGACATAAACTTCCCGTCAAAAGACGCCGGCACATTTTCCATAATGTCTATCAACTTTTCCGTCATATAATCAAAATCATCTGCTTCAACCAGTGAGTAGACATATTCTGCCTGCTTAAGCGGATCATCATATTTCTTCTCAATAACCATCCTCTTTTTGGGCGGCCTTGCTTTTACATCCTCCATATCCAGCGCGCAGACAACCTCCATGAATGCTTCTTCAAGACTCTGTTCCGATATCACTGGACTGGAGCAGCACAGCCGCCCTTTGACGATACGCCTGCTGCACCTCCACCGTTCCTTGCCGTTTTCCGCGTAGCGGCGGTATTCGCTGCCGCATTCACCGCAGAAAATCCTGCCCCAAAAAGGCGAGATGTTTGCTTTATCGTCAGCAAAGTAATTCCGGTTTCTCCCAAGCGTCTCTGCGCGCCGTATGCGCTCTTCCTGAACACGGTTAAATAGCTCTGCACTGATAATGGCAGGATAAAATCCGCCGCCAAGATACCGCTCGTCGGAAAGCATCTTCCCGATCGAAGCATGCCTGCGGGGAATGCCCGCCTTATTTGCCGCGCCCTCCAAAGACAAGCCTCCGGCATATTCTTCAAAAAGCGTCTTGACTTGCGCGGCTTTGTTTTTGTCAAGAGATGCAGATCCGTTTTTAATTTTATATCCGTATGGTATATGCGCCATTTACCGTTCAATCCTTTCCCTTAAAAGAAGACCGCATTTCATTCGGAATCCAATCTCTGTCGGCGAAAAAACGGTGATGCCTTCCACAAACCTTTCAAAGAGCAGTTCATCAAACTCCTCAATAATGCCGCCTTCTTTTGACAGGTATTTAAGCAGTGCTTCCGCTTCTGAAAGCGCAGATCGTCCTCCAGCAGAAGATGCTGTCAGCGCTGCCCGCTGTTCCCTGAGCCTTGCCGTTTCTGCCTTAATTTCATTGTTCTGCTTATTAAAAAGAACGGGATCGAGATACCCTTTCGTCAGGAAACTGACCAGTATCTGCGCCCGCTCCGCGTTTTCCTCTATTTTTGCGTCAATTTCTCTTATCTTTGCATAAGAACCGCTTGCATCCTGTTCCTTCAAAGCTTCAACCAGCGGCTTCAAAATGATGCTGTGATTGCTGTATAATTTGTTCATCATTAAAACAAACGCTGCTTTGATGCGGTCATCTCGAATGTATACCATGGAGCAATCCTTGGTTTTGCTGGCAATGTGCTTGCTGCAGCACCATGCAACGTATTGCCCGGGCTTATTTGCCATATGGATCCGCCGTTTGAATACGCTGCCGCATTCACCGCAGATAATCCTGCCGGAAAAAACATAACGATTCAAATATTTGCCCGTGCCTTTTTCAATTCCTTTTTCACGGCCGCGCTGTTCCAATATGCGCTTTGCCGCTTCAAAATCCTCCCGGCTTATGATGGCTTCATGATGATCTTGCATGTAATACATTTCTTCTTCGCCATGGTTATAATGACGGATAAAATTATCGTCGGTATAGGTCTTTTGAAAAAGAGCATCGCCCACATACTTCTCATTTTCGAGTATTCCGCGGACAGCCGATGCCGTCCATTTCTTTCCCCGAGCGGGTTTGATGCCGTCTGCGTTAAGTCCTTCTGCCACGGCATGGGTGCCTCTGCCTGCCAAAATTTCCGCAAAGATACGTTTAACCACCGCTGCCTGCTCTGGATGCGGAACTATCGTTTCGTTTTGATACATATATCCATAGGGCGGGTTTGCAAGCTTGAACGTCCCGCTTTGAAACCTCCTCTTAATGCCCCATTTGTTGTTCTGCGAGATGGAAACCGACTCGTTTTCCGCAAGGCTACTGAGCACCGAAAGCAAAAGCTCGCTGTCCATGGCGCGGGTATTGATGTTCTCCTTCTCGAAATAGATGAAAACGCCAAGCTCCGAAAGCCTGCGGACGATTTCCAGACAATCGGCGGTATTTCTCGCAAACCGGCTGATGGATTTGGTAATGATAAAGTCAATCTTATGCTTCTCGCAGTCCCTCAAGAGCCTTAAAAGCCCCTCGCGGTTTTCCTTTTTGGTGCCGGAAATGCCCTCGTCGCAGTACAGCCCTGCAAATTCCCACTCCGGGTTGTCTTTGATAACCTTCCCATAGTTCCGCTTTTGCGCCTCAAGGCTTAAAAGCTGGTCGTCATTGTCAGTGGAAACGCGGCAGTAGGCCGCCACCCGAAGCTTCAGGGATGAAACAAACCTGTCCCCGCCCGCTTCTATCTTCATAACTTTTCGCATCATTTTCACCTCCCGGGGTGGACATGATACCTCTGCGTGTAAATAATAGCAAGGCAATTATGCCATCAGCCGCGCCAGCTTCGGCGAGAAAGATCTGCGGTTTAATTCGTCGATTTTGTGGAATTCATCCGGTGTGATTAAGCCCCCGTCAAGCATCTTCTGCAGGATTTTCCGGGAACGCCAGTAATCCAGTTCCCCCTGCAGCTCCTCCGGCGGCATGGCAAGCTCCGCTCTTTTCACATAATCCTCGAATCCCTCCGGATGTACAAAAACCGTTCCCGCATGCGCCACAACAAACACCTCCCGAGTTTAAGCTAAGCGGGAGCGGACAAACCGCCGCCCCCGTTCTTTTGATTTTTCATTCAGTAATTGATGCCTTATTTCGGTATCTTCAAAACCTGTCCGGGGTAAATCGCCGTCGAGGACAGGTTGTTTAAGGACATAATCTCCGGATATCTCGCCCCGCTGCCAAGCTGCTTTCGGGCAATGCTCCAGAGGGAATCGCCTTTCTTTACAATGTATGTCTTGGGACTGCACGCAGCGTCAAGCAGCTTCTTTACATCGGCGCGAAACGCATCCATGGACTTTCCGAACCGCGGAAACCAATGCTTGACGTCGCTGTGGTTGGAAGCTATTCCGAGCATATAGCCCTCCGAATGGCAGATGACGTCCTTTTCGGTCAGCCCGTACTCCTTGCAAAGATATGCGCACAGTTCGGCGGCTTCCCTGTAGACGGCGGCAAAATATGAAGCGTCGTTCAGCCCGTCCTCGCAGATTTCAAACCCTATGTGCGTGTCGTTGCCGGAGCCTCCGCAGTGCCAGCCGCGCATATTCCACGGAAGCGTCTGGTAGGTTGCAACACTGCCGTCGGCCAGCTTGCCGATGAAGGCGTGGACGCAGACCTGACGCCCGTCCGGCCTGTCCTGGTTCCAGTGGTTGTTGTACGGATTTTTGCCCAGCAGACCGTCATCCGGGCCGACATAGCGCTTGAGCCACGGGTTGTTCGCCCCGGTGGAATGCACCATGATGCCCTTCGGGATAATGGTTCTGCCCGCCTTGCAGCAGGCATTGTTTGTCAGAATGAGTTTATGCAGGTTCATTTACTTGTCCTCCTTTTCGCTGCGGTCGTGAAGCTGCTCCAAGACCGCCTTGAGCTTTTCGGGAACCGGCAGCCCTATGTGCGCGGCGTTTTCCAGAATGGAAATGCCCTCGTTGCTGAGATAAAAGAAGATGACCGCCGTCCGGATCGCGCCGCCGTTTCCAAGCACCTGGCTGTCGATGATGTGGCCTACTCCGACCAGTACAAAAATGAGCACCTTCTTGAAGATGCCCTTGGCCCCGACTTCGCTGGACAGCTTCCTGTCCGCAATCGCGCACATCACGCCGGTCAGATAGTCAATGGCTACGAAAGCGATAAGCGCATACAAAAAACCGTCCGGCCCACCGAGAAACCAGCCGAGGAAACCTCCGACGGCGGCAAAGGCCGCCTGCACCCAGTTCCATACCGTTTTCATTGATAAAACCTCCGTTTCAATCAAATTTGCATATTAAAAAGCGCCCTGCCTAAAAGCAAAGCGCTGAATATATAAATACCCCTGACCTATATTTGCTTCGGGAGCGCCTCCCACAGCCGCATATCCTCCTGCCCGAGCGACCAGAGGGCGATGCCGCGAAGCTTCCAGCGGTAAGCCGCTTCGTTGGCCCAGTAAACAAGACTGTCTACGTCCTGATAATACAGGATGGAAAAACCGTCCGCGTCGCCGAGGAACAGGCGGGATATCCAGATGTTGACGTCTTTCGGGATGATTTTGACGGGATAATCATTGCCGCAGGAAAGCGCTAAAAGCTGCGAGTGGAAGAAATCATAGTCCAGCGATATATCCTCCGTTCTCGTGGCTGTTTCCTCCACGTCGCTGTTTACCGAAAACACCTGAAACTCCTCTTCCCAAGTGACGCCCGTGCGGGCAAGCCTGCCAAAGCTTGCTGTTGTGCCATCCGGAAGTTCTACATCAAATCGTTCATACGGCTCATATACCCAAGCATCGCCAAGCCGCAGAAGCTCACATACTATCCGGCTGTCCGAGCGGATTCCGGCATAGCCGCTTGTGTTGCCAACAGCCGCCGTAAAGCGCAGGGTGGAGCCTGCACCGGAATAGACCCTGACTCTGTTACCGCGCTTTCGCATCTCGATGGTGTACATATTGGGGTTTGTGCGGATTTCGCTGTCCGGAGTCTTAGAAAAACTTGTGGAATAACTTCCAAGAAGGAAAGCGCCTTGGTACAGCTCGACTCGCTGCGTGTCGTAATTAAAACAGCAGAAAATATCGCCGAGGGATACTCCTGCCCGGCCGCCGCCGTTTTGCGGGAAGGCCAGCCTTGCCCGGATATGGATGTCGGAAAATTCGTTATACTTCCATGCAAGCTCGCCATGCCCTTCAAGCTGGGAATAAGGGCGGCTTTCTGTGCTGTCCGGGTCCTGCCAGACATCCCATTCACCATTTAGCACCGTCCAGTAGCTTTCCGGAAGTATATTCCTGTCCCGGAAATCCTCGTACCAAATAAGCGCCGAGTCGGGTTTCCGGCGCAGCATTTCAAAGGTCAGCTTAAAGCCTCGATCAGGCTCTGCCATCACGCCGTTAACATCCTTAAACTGTCTGGGTGAGAGCATATATGCCGCCTCGCCCGCAAAAGGGCGCTCTGTAAAATCGCTGCAAACCCTAAAACCGTAAAACTGGACTCCCGGCACACCTCCGCTGATGCTGACAGCATGCGTACCCTGTGTCAGAAATACACCCTTTTCAAGAGTCAGCCAGCAAAGCCTTCTCCAGTACGGCCACCACAGGCGGCTTTCGCTGAAGGTCTTCACATTGCCGTCCAGTGAAACCGCAATCGCGTTTTTATCCCAATAGGGAAAACAAAGCCGGACGGCAATATCATAGTATCCAGCCTCTGCAATCTCGAACCGGTACTCCGCCGACGCCTCCGCATCGCCAAGCGCGGCCATCTCCTCCGCCACAATGACATTTCCCTCGTACTCGTCCGGAACTCCGTTTCTGTCAATATATACGGTTCCAAACTCTGCTTTCTGCTCCTTGCCGTAGCCTGTCAAATACCTCCGCCTGTTGTACACCCCCTTTTGCAGCGGGTATTCCCAAGATACGGCGTCCCATCCTTCCATATAGTCATATACATGGGGCAGAGCCCACGGCACTTTGTTGTAGTCGTCCCAGTAGGCGACAATCGGAATGAACGGCTGGGGCGGCGCGTCATCGGTAAAGTTGTATGCCCCGGTCATCCAGTATTTGGCCGCATAGTAGGTGTTGGAAGTCCCCCGATAGGTTTTGCCCAGATTCTCAGGCAAATCATGGATCTGCCAGTTCCAGCCGTAGGCGGGCAGTCCCATGAAGATCTTGTCCGGCGACATCGCGGCAACGGCATAATTATAGATGCCCTCAAGCCAGTCCCGGGGAGATACAGGGCCGGGAGCAGAGCCCGCCCATGCCATACCATAGCTCATGATGGCGGCGGTATCGCAATAGTTGTTAAGATCAGCATAAACGCACCAATTTTCACCGCCCACCGAGCCTTGAACTCCGGTCATACCGGGCAGGCAGATGTTGACAAGCTTCGCCGGATTGTAGTTCTTGACAGTCTGATAGATATCCCGGAACAGGGCGTTTGCCGAGTCCTTGTTTTCATACCCCCCGCCGCGCTCCAGGTCAATATCTACCCCAGCGCACCATGGATACTTGTTCATTATTCGGATGATTTCAGTGAGAAACTTATCCTTTGCACCGTTTTTGTTGTTGCGAAGTGCAGTAAAAATATTGGCTATTCCATGATTCATAATTGTGAGCAGCCACTTAATATGAGGCCATTTCTGAATATACGGAAGCATGCTGCTGATGCTTGTACCGGTTTCAGTAATTGTGCCTGTTTCGTCAACCTCAAAAGTAAAAATGCCTACCGTATCAAAGCGGTCGCCGTAATCTCTAAGCGCTTCATACATTCGGGCATTACCCATAAAACTCCACACCATACACCGCTTACCTCTTAAGAAATCCCTCATAACCGGTCACCGCCTTCCTGCATCTCCTGAAATTCAAAGAGCACCCGCGCCGATTTTCTCTCTTCCAGCTTCACTGAATGTTTGCTGTCCCATACCGCAGAATATTGATAAAACCCATCCTTAGGAGTCTGACTTCCGTTTTTAAGGCATTGGCGGGTGGAAGCTTTGAGCGCCAGCTCATCGCCTGCATTAACCGGGTCAAGAAATCTTACCTTATGCGCACCCATTCCTTGGGATAGTTCAATACTTCTTGCGGCCATGTCCTGTATAGGATAGATATAACAGTCAAGACCGGCAGAAGTTTTACCAAGGTTGAATAAAATTACAGTTTCCGCTGTTCGCACCACACCGTTATAATGCCTAGGAGGAACTGGCTGCCCGTTTTCCTGCATCTTCATTAGCATTTTGCTCGTGTGAACGGTGTAACCCGTCAGCCTGTCTCCCTCTTGAAGCTGCAGGTCGGTAAAATAGATTGTACCGGTGAAGTCTGAAATCAGCAAAGTCACTATCACGCCCGCCACATGCTTATCGCCTTTTATCTGTATGATTTCCGCAAACCTTGAAAACTGCATCATCAACACCTACCCGTCCAATGTCCACTGTATCTCGCATACATGACCGACCCAGCCGGTGGCCACCGAGCCGCCTTGAAGCAATAAGTCGGTGAAATACACCGTGCCAGTGCAGTCGGTGACGCACAGCCGGATGGTGATGGATTTTACCCTGCCGCCGCTTCGGGGGGAAATATTGTGCGCGATTTGATTGAAATACGCCATGTCGTCGTCACAACCTCCATATCATTCGTTTCCACGCAAGCGTGAAAACTCATTCATTACGGTGCTCCTCCTCTCCCCGCAAAGCACAGGCTTTGCGGGGGCCCCGCTGTTCCTTAAAACAAATCGATAAACCTTGTTTCCGTCGTGCCGTCCTCATATTCAATGGCCACTTCAATGCCCACCTGGCCGTTTTCGCCCTTTTGGAGGTTTTCGGAAGCGATCTGCGCAGAAAAGGTGTAGCATTTGCGCGTTGCCGGGTATACCGTCTGCGACAGGCTCTTTGTCATGCCGGGCACGCCCTCTGCTTTAAAGGAAGCCGTTCCCGAAACGCCGTTTCCTGTGTCCACCTCAAAGCCGGAATTGACCC
>JAJUHS010000085.1 GCA_029267755.1 Clostridiales bacterium | reverse complement strand
CTGTCCGTATTTGCCGTTTCCGAGAAGAGCTTTGCTAATGCTGTCGGAATCGATCGCGTAGGCGATAGCTTGTCTGACTCTTACGTCCTTGAGGGGGCTGTCGGCAAGGCTATTGAAGCATATGGTATAAGCTGTCTGCGGGATGGCGGCGTTTACGACTGTAAAGCCTTTTGCTGCCATTGCGTCAGCGGTCGTCGGATCGCCGCTGAGGTACATGACATCGAGCTTGCCGCCCTGAAGAGCAGCCTGCTGAGTCGCGGTAGTTGCGTACTTCATGATGTTTACGCCGTCAAGATAGGGCTTGCCCTGCCAGTAGCCGTCGTAGCGCACCGTGTAGATGCCCTCGCCGTGCTTCCATTCCTTAACCATGAACGGGCCTGTGCCTACCGGCTTTTCGTTAAAGCCATCCACACCAAGCTTCTGGACCGCAGTGGGGGAGACAATAGCACAAACGCGGGCAAGTCCGTAAAGGAACTGAGAATCCCACTCGCTCATATTTACCACTACAGTTTTTTTGTCCTTGACCTCAACATTTTTAACCTTTGAAAAATAAGAAGCGGAAAGGACGCCGTTAGCTTTGTAATAATCGAGATTCCACTTTACCGCGTCCGCGTCAAGCTTTGTTCCGTCCTGGAAGGTGATATTGTCCTTAACGACCAAAGTGTAGGTAAGAGCTTTTACATCCTCCTTAGCGGATTCGAGAAGATACGGTTGGGGCTTTCCGGTATTGTCATACTTCATCAGATACTCGTAAATTATCGGGGCGATTACAAGCTCATTGGTATTGCGGATCTTCCATCCGAGCAGCGTGGCCGGGTCGTCGGTGATCGGAATCGAAATTGTTCCGCCGGAAACCGGACCGGCTGACGCAGCCGGGCTTGCTGTGGGCGCGGGCTTGCCGCCGCAGGCTGCAAGCGAAAAGAGCATGACCAAAGCTAGAAACAGAGCAACCAGTTTTTTCATAATAATTCCTCCTATAATTTAATTCAAACAAAAATGCGCTTCATATTTTATTTTTGCTTTTATACGTCAAGAAATTCCCGCGCCCTTGCTCTCCAGAGATCCCTGTTCATGGTTAGCGCCTTTTCAAGTTCTCCGGGGTCGACAGAGCCCTTAAGATCGTGCGTTGCGGAAAAAACGGTATTGCCGTTTTTAATATTCTGCGAACCGTACAGCATCATACCGTAAAGAGCGGCCTTTTCGAAAATATGAAAAGTCACAAGATTGAAGCCTTCCTTGGCCAGGTCATCAAGCTCGGCGTTTGGAACTCCGTTTACGGAGAATATGTCAGGGAACATTTTCCATCCCTTGTCGTACTTATTCACATATTTGGCAGTTTCAAGATCATTCAGCCCCCCGCATATGAGAGTCATGTCGCAACCGAGTTCCCTTGCGCGCACGCAGCGCTCAATAGCTTCGTCAAAGCCTTCCTGCAAAGCACACTCGGTACGGGCGATAACCAGCACGTCGGTGCCCTCACAGGCCTCGACCGAAGCCTTGATCTTTGAAAGCCATGCCTCTCTCGAAATCACGGGGTGCTCAAGTGGTCTTGACGGATCGGCCTTTACGGCCTCCATGCGCTCAAAACCGCGTATGCCGGTATTGTCATCTATGCAGAAGCCCTGGGCACCGGCCTTTATAAGGCGTTTCACAGTGTGGTAAACAACCACGGGGCTCTCTCCGTAACCGTCGTCCGCGTCAACCATCAGCGGCAGATCCGTTACGTTTGTTATACGCTCTACCACGGCGATCATTTCATCAGCAGTGGAAAAGGCCATGTCAGGAAGCCCGTTCTGACTGTAGGATATCGCTCCGCCACTCAGGAACATTGCTTTGAAGCCGGCAATTTCCGCTGCCTTTGCGGACATGCAGTCGTATACGCATGGTACAAAAAGCTGTTGCCTGGAAAGCATTTCCTTTAAATTGGGCTTAGTCATTCTTATTTCCCCCAATCTTTGCGCACTACGTTGGGCTTATTGCTTATATCACTTACGTCCAGAAACCTGTCCTCCATGGGAATCCACTTTTTATGGAAGCTGAACAGCTCGTGATAGTCTGTTCCCTGGAGCATGCCGTCGTAGTTATGCATATCATGGTACACTGTATTGCCGTTTTTATTATTTTCCTTGGCAAAGTCGAGCATGCCGAACATGGCTCCCTTTTCCGTAAAATGGATGGTTATCAGAGGGAAGTTCAATTTTGCAATATCCGCTGGCTCCACGTCGGACATTCCGTTTGTAGCGCCCAAATCGGACCACATTTTCGGGCCTTTTACAACGGCGGCGAATTCCTTGGCCTCGTCAAGGCTTTTAAGCCCCTCTATGCAGGTCATGTCCGCGCCGAGATCCTCCGCCGCTTTGCAACGCTCTATCGCAGACGACAGCCCCTCAGTGCCCTTAACAAAAGTGCGTGCTATTACCAAACAATCGGTTCCTTCGCAGACGCTGAGCGCGGCTTTGAGCTTACTGAGCCAGACCTTCCTGTCCGAGGTTTCGATCCTTTCGCTGTCGAGGCCGCGGAAGTCGGTGGTGTCGTCTATGACAAACGAATCCACCCCCATTTTAACAAGGCGTTCGACCGCCCGAAACGTAACAAGCGGGTTGTCGCTGTAACCATTCTCAAGGCCTACAATTACCGGCATAGGGATGTAATCAACAACTCTTTGCGCCAGCCACATCATCTCGTCGGGACTGATAAGACCCATATCCGGCACACCTCCCCAGCTGTACGATACTCCCTCGCTGCTGAGATAGGCGGCCTTATATCCGACAAGCTCCACAGCCCTTGCAGATATGCAGTCGAATATGCTCGGAGCCTGAATTTGTCCTTCAGTGAGCAATTCGCGTAGTGTAGCTTTCTTCATATACACGCTCCCTTTTTTCATGTAGCAGTCGTAACAAGCTACATTTATAGAACATATTGCAATCGATTTCATAACAATTATATACTCATGGCTTTTGTTGTCAAGATAATTCCTATATTACAGCTGCAATATGCTTGCATTTTTGTTATTATTCGCAAAATTTTTGCTTCTATTTTGATAAATATAACTGCAATCGTTTTAAAAAATCCCTATTATTTCAATTAGAATATGTTAATAAAACTTTTCGGGAATTGCTTAATGCTGATAGTGTTCCTTTTAGACAATAATTATATGCTTATATTTTCCGCCGCAAAAAAAAACGCACCGCGCTTTTTGCACGCGATGCGTTTGAATTCTGAATCAACGAGATTTTATCGTTTATTGCCTTTAGCTTTTTAAGTCGTTTCCCTTTCAACCAGCACTGTCTGCATACTCACGCAGCGAGCCGGATGGCCTCCCTGCAAAAATTCGAGAAGCTGGTGGGCACCTATTACGCAGGAAGAAAATATCTGATTATCAAGCGATGTAAGTCTCGGATAGCAAATCTGGCCATAAATAGAATTATCTACGCCTATTATAGCGACTTTTCGGGGCACATCAACATCTTTCTCAAGCAAAGCCTGCAACGCTCCGGCAGCCAAGAGATCGACTGCACAGATTACGGCGTCCACATCCGGATGCTCAAGAAGTGCTCGCTGCATAGCCTCATATCCGCCTTTCAAGCTGTCGTCACGATCATCCTTATATATCCAGCCGCGTACGCCGTTCTTTCTTTGCGCGGCAATGCCTTCAGAAAAACCGTTCTGCTTAAGAAGGTTGGACGGAGTTGGCGCATTTGTAATATAGGCTATCTGCTTACGGCCATGGTTTGCCAAGAATTCCACGCAAGTGAAAATACCCTCTTTTTCCTGCGATAAAACGCTATAGCAATTTGGAATATCCAATTGACCGTTGATCATAATTATTGGAATTTCGGGAAGGTACTGGCGAACGGCTTTTTCAGTATCTCTGTTCTGAAAAACAGAACCCATTAGAACAACTCCCTCAACACGGCGCTGGTTAAGATTTTCCATCGCATGAGCGAGCCCTTTGGCGTCATACCCGGCATTAATTATCATGCCGTTGTACCCGTTTTTGTCCATCTCCGACTGAATATAATAGGCGCCTTCCATATGGTGAAGGTTGCGGATGTCGGCGATTAATATTCCTATAAGCCGCGACGATTGGTTTACGAGAATACGCGCGGCCTCATTAGGAACATAATTGTTTTCCTTCAGTATCTGAAGTATCTTTTGGCGTGTGGCGTTATTTACGCCGGATTTGCCGTTAATCACCCGGGAAACAGAGCTGGCGGATACGTTAGCCGCTTTCGCTATATCATATATTGTCAGAAGTATCCCCCCACCAAACCCATGTTTTTGATTATTATATAGTAATTTAATAATATATGCAATCGGTTTCTTCGGGTTTCTTTGCACGGCAACCGGTCAACTGCCATTATTCCCCGATTTTACCCGGCTCCGATTTATTCAATACCTCCTTAATTACCATAGGAACGATGTAACTCGCGTTGAGATAGAACGCCTTCGGCGGCTGAAGCCGCTGAATTTCAGGGGTAAAAAACACGCTTTTATAATGCTCGGTAATTTCATCCTGCGTTTTGCCCATGCGGTAGTCACCGATTATTATATCCTTCAGAAGCTCGCTTGAACGCAGGGCATCGGCAGGGAAATCACGGCATACTTCGCCATCAACAACTCCGCGGTGGGGGAGAAGCAGCTTTTCAATATCCATATTCATTAAACGCTTTATATGTTCTATGCTCATCTCATATCCGACAAGAAAACAGGGAGCGACAAGGTGCTCTCCAGCAATGCAGCCGGAGGTTTCGGAAGCGATCAGCATTTTCTCCTGCGGGATATAGAACGCAATCGAGCATCTGGTATGACCCGGCGCATCAATAACCTGAAGGCTGATATCCTCCAAATCGATAACATCACCTTCGCAAACCGTGATGTCTGCCTCAAGCTCGTCAAGCTTGTCCTCCCAATCGGGATATCCGTAATGCAAAGCGGCGCTATCGTTCATCTCCCTCATAACCGCGATTGCCGAAGGTTTTGAAAAGACCATGGACGCGTATTTGCTTGCGACGATTTTAACATCCTTGAAATGTGATCGGCAGTAGACGCTGCCGGACGCATGGTCATAGTGGGAGTGCGTCAGGAGAACATAGTCGAGGCTGCGGCCTTCCAGTAGCGAATTTATATTTTGAATCATTTCCTCGGCGCAGAAGGAAAAACCGGAATCAACAAGCGCGGTTTTTTTATCAGTGATGATAAGAAAGGCGTCGCCTCCGGGAACGGCGCCTACATTAGCGACAGTAATTATATTATCCCTATATATGTCTGGCATGTACCTTCAATAATCTCCTTATTTGTTTTCATGGCAATATAATAGCATATAATACGGCAAATTTATACTCCAATATTCTAACAGAGCCATGATACAGGACAAAAAATTCCTCCCAAACTGTTCGGGAGGAATTTTTTGAAGTGAGGATTCAATATATTTTAATATATGAATGTAACATGGGTTACATCATAGGCTCCATGCTCAAAACGGGATGTCCCTTTTCGGCAAGATAGTTCATCAGGGCTTCCGCATCCTCGGTTATCGTTTCGTCGCCGATCATGTCTACAAAGTTGTCGATTCCGTAAAGCTCCTTCGCGGTGGCGTTGAGCTTGGCAGCGACTGTATCCTTAAGGGCCTTAGGCATCCATACGATTCTGGCGACGCCGCCTTCGGCCTTCATAAACTTCTTGGAGGCGATGAAGTGCTTGCCATGGCCCATGAAGCCGGGAGTCTGGACGCCGCCGCCCGTCATGGACGCCAGATCCGCAAAAGTCATTCCTAGCGGAGTTATTCCTATGTGCTCACGGTTTACTATCACAACGCCGTTGGAGAAGGGCTCAATGCCGCAGATGCACTCGAAGCAGCCGCAGCTGGTCATCGGATCCTGCATGATCGAGTAAAGCGTAACAGCCTCCAGAGCGCCGTGTGAAAGTTCCTGAACGGCCGCGTCAACCTCGGCCCACTTGCCTATGCGCTCATCTATCAGTCCGCCCTTGCCGATTACGCGGCAGGGTCCGTTGGGATCAAGCTCATTGGTAGCCTTGGCGTCGAGCCAGGAAACGGCTCCGCAAAGTCCGAGACGCTCGGGTGTGACAACGCATACGTGGGAAGGCGAGAAGGATTGGCAGAGAATGCAGGAGTAGAACTTATCGACGTTCTCGTCGGTAAGGGACTTAAGACGCTCATCACGTTTGTCGTAAGCGGCGTTTGCAAGGCTGAAACGGAGCTCCTTCGTCTTTTCCGGATCGGTGACGATCAAAACCTCACACTTGTCGATAACACTCTCAAAGTCGTTCTTGAGCTTTGCGTAAAGCACCTCTCCGAAATGCTTTGCTCTGAAGCCGGCGGCATAAGCATTTTTGCTGACACGGATACGGATCATATCTCTCTGGCCTGTGTGCATCACGCCTTCGAGGCAGTTGATGTAGTTGTGGAACTTGCGCTCAAAAACAGGCTCAAAGTCGGACTGCATATTTTTGCCGGCTACATATACGATGATGCCCATGCTCATCTCGCCGCCGACGGGGATATCCTCAAAGTCTGGGCCGTCCAGAGTGATCTTATGATCCTCAATTTCGGTAAGCTCCTTGGTGCAGACGAGCTCGAAACAGTTGTTTCTGGAGCCGTCTATCTGAACCTGCATATCGCCTCTGCGTATGATCTCGCCCTCAAAGGCGGGAGCAAGGCAGAGCGGTACGTCGACCTTTGTGATCTTGATTTTGATATCCCTGGCTTCAAGAGAGGTCTCAACGAAGTCCTGAGTGTTTTCCTGAACGATAAGGCTCTTCGGTACGCGCCAAATATTCTGGGTTTCGTTAGTTATGACGGGGAAGCCGAGAGCGATAGCGCCGCCGCCGCAGGCAACGGTCATGTCGTCGAGCGGCGCATAAGCGTTAACAAAAGCAAACATACGCTCAAATGTGTATTTGCAAAGTCCGTCGTAATCGCCCGCAGAAACGTTTCCGAAGATCATAGCGGTACGAAGAGTTACGGAAATTGCGTGCGCGACAGCCGACAGGTCGTCGCCTAGAGTAAGGATACGAACTTTGAAGTTCATGTTGACTCCGGCCCTTACAGCCTGCTGGATGATGCCGCCGACAAGGAAAACGATAATGCCCTTGGCCTGATAGTCCTTGATTATCTTTGCCGCTTCTTCATCAGAGGGGGCAGGCCCTATAATAACCGCCGCACCCGGGATATCCTTCGTGACAAGGGGGACGCCCAGCTCACGGATTTCCGCATCGGAAAGATGCCCGTGATAATCGCCGGTATAGGGAGTTTCTTCCATAACATACTTTACGGCCTCAATTACTTCGGCAGAAAGCGCCGTGGCGATGCCGGTCGAAAAAACGTCCTTTGTGCGGCGCTCGCGTGTCATCATCGCCTTGATGTCTTTAAGAGCCTCCGAAAGCTCGCCCAGAGTGCCTATCTTCTTTGCGGTAAAAGCATAAAGGCAGGGGAGACTGTATGCCGTATCGGGAAAGGATACCTTTTTATCGGCTCCGAACTTTGCAAGCGCATCCTCAACGGATTTTACCGCAAGCGCATACATTTCGTCCGAACCGTTGAATACTCTGTCTATAAGTGTCATTTTAAACCCTCCGGTCATTTAGTTATGCCGTCAATTTTTTTCTTAATCGCTCTTATTTCCTCCACAGCGGAGGGGGAATAATCATATGGAGAACGTCCCTGCCTGTCGGCTTCGGCAACGTCCGTGTTATAATGGATAAAACCGAGAAAATCGGACGAGGGGACATTATTAAGGATAAAAGCCTCGTCTTCGGCGCCTTTTATCTTATTTGCCACTACTTTTACGGTCTTTACGCCGAGTTCAAAAGCAAGCTGCTTTACCTTTTGGTAGGTCTGAAGGCTTCTCGCGCCGGGTTCCACGACCACAATGAAGTTATCCATGCAGCCGGCGGTGCCGCGTCCGAGATGCTCAAGCCCTGCCTCCATGTCCATTATGACAACGTCTTTTTCTCCGATTATTAACTGGGAGATCACCGATTTGAGCATGACATGTTCGGGGCATACACATCCGGAGCCCGCAACCTCTATAGTGCCGAGCACAAGAAGCTTTACTCCGTTTTTTTCCTTTGCGAAGCGTTGAGGGATATCGTCTACTCTGGGGTTAAGCTTGAAGAACTTGCCGAAATTCTCCTGAGACGCGCCGGTTCTCTCGCTGACGAGGGAGCGCATTTGGGAAATCGGAGTAATTTCCTTCAGTTCTTCGTCGGTAAAGCCCAAAGCCAAACCGAGATTCGCATCGGGATCGACGTCAGCGGCGAGAACCGCCCTGTTTTCTTCGGCGTAAAGTCTTGCAAGCACGGCGGAAAAGGTGGTCTTGCCGACTCCGCCTTTGCCCGTTACCGCAATTTTCAATGTAAAGACCTTTCCTTTCGGCGCTAAGACGCGCAAAAAACCTTAAAGCAGCTGTCATGCCGGTGCCGCAAATTGGCGCGGCACCGCATGTAAACCGTGAAATTTAGATTTAGATTCCGAGAGCGGTTCTCTTGGCCTCGATGCCCTCTATCATGCTCGTTACGAGCTTGTGGGGATCGGTGTTGATGATAAAGCCTGCTCCGACCATCCTTCTTGTGCCCTCGGTGATAAGCTCCATCATCTGGGATGAACCTTTGACCTGAGGCTCAATGCCGAGGTAGGTGTCGATACCGGAGGCGATGACGTAATTCGCGATCGAAACCGCCTTCTCGCTCATCCACTCGGGGGCGCAGCCGATTATCGGCAGCTGAGTTACGTCAACGTTCCAGGCCTTAGCGATGCCTGTTACGAGCATGAGAATACGGCTGATGTCGACGCAGGAGCCCATGTGGAGCACGGGCGGGATATCGGCAAGCTCGCAAACTCTCTTGAGGCCGGCTCCGCAGATTTCCTTGGCTTCCTTCTGCATAAGACCTGCTTTTGCAGCGGCCTGCGCGGAGCAGCCTGTTGCGACTATTATAATATCGTTTCGGAGCAGTTCCTTCATAATTTCAATGTGGGAGTAATCTGCTCTGACCTTCGGGTTGTTGCAGCCGACGATGCCGACGGCGCCGCGCAGGACGCCGGATTCAAGGCAGTCAACCAGCGGTTTGTAGGTGCCGAGCTCATCGACGTGCGAGTTTGTAACAGTGTCGAGGCGCTTAATGATGGCTTCGCAGGAATAACCGACGGTGGCCTTCTGCTTGGTCTGGGGAATGCAGACGTTGCCGCCTCTGTTCTGGAAGTTGTCAATAGCCATTTTTACGATCTCGCGGGCCTGATCCAGAGCCCTTATCGGGTCGAACTGGATGAACTCGGAGCCGGGGATTCTGGTCTTCTCGGATGTAGTTATAAACTTAGTGTGGAAGCATTTAGTAAGGGGGCCGAGCGCGGGGAATATGCACTGCACGTCAACGACGATAAGCTCGACGGCTCCAGTGAGAATTGCGCCCTCCTGCTGGAGGAAGTTGCCGGCCATCTTGACGCCGTGGCGCATTGTGATCTCGTTCGCGGTG
>JAJUHS010000115.1 GCA_029267755.1 Clostridiales bacterium | reverse complement strand
TAAAGGCAGATTCGAACCTTGTCGCTTACGGCTCTTACAGCAGCTCGAGTAAGTTTGCGGCAAGCTCGATTATTATCGAAGAATGATAAAAGCATCTATGCGCCAGAGCTTTATGTATTGGCGCAAGCTCCAAACAACAGGCCCCTCGGTTTCTACGAGGGGCCTGTTGTTTGACTTTGACTTTGGAATAGTAATAAAACTCAGAAAAGTATCTGCAACGGAAGACGGGTAATTTCTTCACGCTTTATGCCGAAGACTTCCTCGCTGTACCTGTCAATTTCCTCGCACAGTGTTGCATAAACGCCAGGATAGACGGAGCCCGGCCCTCCCTGGGTTATGCAGGGGATAAAGTATTTGCTTCCGCAGCGGTCGCAGGCCCTTCTCACCGCTTTTATGCAGGCCTCCCGCGTCCAGCCGCTGTAATCGACGCTCTTGTTGTCAATGTCGCCCATAAAACTGATTTTGCCTCCGTACTTGCTTATGAGCTCTGGGATATTGTTAGACTCCATGCAGCCCTGCCATATGTCAATACCCATATCGATCATGTACGGTACCAGCGTCGCGGCATAGCTGTCCGCGTGATGGATCACAAGCTCCACTCCATGATCATGGTAGTAGCCATAAATCTGCTTATAGGGCTCAAGGAAGAATTCAGCGAACATATCCGGGCTCATAAACGTGCTTTTTTCGCTACCCCAGTCGTCGTGATGGAATATGGCGTCGGGATGAAGGTGCGAACATATGCCCTCGGCCAGTTCAAGCTCCCAGTCCGTAAGATACTTGATAAGGTCGTGCATTTCATCCGGATATTCAGCGTAATAGACCAGGGCGTTGCATATCTCGCAAAGATGATGAGTCTGCTCAAACAAGCCCGGAGCTATAAAAGTTGCCTTGTAAGTCTGGCTGCCGTCAACCTCATCGTACATAGCCTTGAAGGCGGCCCATTCTTCGTCGGAGAACTTCAGCGACGGAGCGTGAACATAATCACGCCAGTGTTCGATGTCCTTGACTACTATTTTGTCGGGCGTATGTACCGGGAATGCGCCGGGCGTGTTTTCGGGAAAAGAGTTTGTAACACCCCATGCGTTTACTACATTTCTCTGCCCCTTTTGCAGAAGGGCGTTGGAATGCGCGATATAAGGGTGAAACATAAGCGTAATCGCCTCATACTGATTTACAAATCTCTCGGGATTACCTCCTCTGATTGTTTCCTGCATGTTCTGCTTCGCTGTCAGCATATCTTATCCTCCTAATCTTTTGGGGTTATGTATTTATAATTGTACTCTAATTTTTTATGCATTTCAATCGATTTAATTGTACATTTTCACAGTGAAAAATTTGGCAATATAACATAAATTATAAATTAGTCTTGATTTTTTAGTCAAAATAATTACAAGAAAGACCGTCAAAGTTAATTTGACGGTCTTTAGGTTCTCCTTATATAGTGCGTAATTCGTCGGAAAAAATGAAGCAAGTGCAAATGCGGGGTACACTTCATAGTGAGAAAACTATAAAGAAGGTATCCGCACAATGCCTGACCAGAAAAGTATACCCAGCATTGAGGGACTTGGAGCGCTTATTATGAATTTTGAGAGCACTGGTTCCCGTATGCAAGGAGTTGTACTGGCAGGTGGATACCTTTCGGAACCGGCCGCTAATCGGCAAGTTTCCGGCGTTGACAAAAGACCGGACATCAAGTCCGGTCCCGGTGTATTAAAACTCCGCGCTGCCCGTTGTTCTCGGGTGTGGGATGACGTCGCGGATGTTAGTCACTCCCGTGAGGTACATTATCATCCGCTCAAAGCCGAGGCCGAAGCCTGCATGCTTCGTACCGCCGTAGCGGCGAAGATCGAGATACCACCAGTAGTCCTTCGGGTCAAGGCCCAGCTCGTTCATACGGGCCTCCAACAGCTCCAGACGCTCCTCACGCTGGCTTCCGCCGATAATCTCGCCTATGCCGGGTACCAAGCAGTCCGTAGCCGCAACGGTTTTGCCGTCGTCGTTCAGGCGCATATAAAAGGCCTTGATCTCCTTCGGATAGTCAGTAACGAAAACCGGCTTCTTAAAGTATTTTTCGGTAAGATAGCGCTCGTGCTCTGTCTGAAGATCTGCGCCCCAGTATACGGGGTATTCAAATTCGGACTTGTGCTCCTCAAGTATCTTTACAGCCTCGGTATAGGAAATTCGCCCAAAATCGGAATTTACTACTCCTATAAGACGCTCCTTAAGCCCCTTGTCGACAAAGCTGTTGAAGAATTCTATTTCATCCGGGCACTTTTCAAGAACGGTGGATATTATGAACTTTATCATATTCTCAGCGACTTCCATATCGTCATCGAGATCGGCAAAGGCCATTTCCGGCTCGATCATCCAGAATTCGGCGGCGTGACGGGCGGTATTTGAATTTTCAGCGCGGAAGGTGGGGCCAAAGGTGTAAACGTTGCCGAAGGCCATCGCAAAGCTTTCCGCGTTGAGCTGACCGGATACGGTAAGATTGGTTTCCTTGCCAAAGAAGTCCTTTGAATTATCTGTTTTGCCGTCATCGGTGCGCGGAGGATTGTCGATGTCGAGAGTGGTTACCCTGAACATTTCTCCGGCGCCCTCACAGTCGCTTCCGGTTATAATCGGAGTATGGACATAAACGAAACCGTTCTCCTGAAAGAAAGTATGGATTGCATAGGCAGCGACGCTGCGGACGCGGAAAACGGCGGAAAACAAATTGGTGCGCGGGCGGAGGTGGGCTATGGTGCGAAGAAATTCGACGCTGTGGCGCTTCTTCTGAAGGGGATATTCAGGCGCGGAAGCGCCTTCAACTTCTATAGTTTCCGCCTTAATTTCAAAGGGCTGCTTGGCGTCGGGAGTAAGTACCACTTTTCCTTTTACAACGAGCGCCGTGCCGACGTTTTGCCTCGCAATTTCGTCGTAATTTGCCACAAGGCCATTTTCAAAAACGACCTGAACGCTTCTGAAGCAGGTGCCGTCGTTTAGCTCAATGAAACCGAAGTTCTTCATGTCGCGAATGGTGCGTACCCAGCCGCCGAGCGTAACGCTTTTATTCTCAAAAACAGAAATATCCGAATACAATTCGGAAATCTTTATCCTTTTCATAGCTAAAACCTCTCTTTGTTGCACGAATACTTTATTATAACTCTGTAAATTCCAATTTTCAACTGATTTGTTCTGAAAAAAGCGCTTGCGGAGGATAAACCTCCGCAAGTGACGTATTTTTATTTTTTCTGCTTTTTCTCAAGCTTTTTTATAATGTCCTCGTATCGGGTGCATAGCTCTTCCGCAATCTCAAGCTTGCTGCACTCTGTCGCAATCCGCAGCCCGTTTTTGCGTGGAGAGATATGAACGAAGCCCCTGTCGGTCAGAATGCTCAGGCCTCCGGAAAGTTCGGCGGACACTTCGGATTGCGCGGCTATTAAATCGCGCATTACCGCGCCGACGCCATACTTAAGAAGGACCGTTTTTTGGGCAATATAAAATTCAGGTATCCGATTGGCGAGGTGTGAAAGCGTTTCGCCGCGCACCGATAGGCCGGTTATCAGTCTTGCGGCCGCAAATACGCCATCATACATGAACGCTTGATCTCTCAGCAGTGAATCAGCCTCATTGTCCCGCCCATACTTATAGACCTTGCAGCCGAGGGATTGGCCGAGCATTTCTATTACGGCCGGCGCAGATGGCGGTACAGCAACTCGGCCGGTTCCTATCTCGAATTCCAGCAAAGCCAGCATGACGAGAAGCTGGGGATTCGATATTTCCATGCCGCCCTGCTCGGCGATAAGCGTAAAGCCGTCGTCGGAAATCTGGAAGCAGACGCCGTCCTCCTTGCGCCTCGCCGTAGGACAACCGAGAACGGAAAGTGTCCTTTTCAAAGTTAGGGCGGCGGTGCTGTCTCCAAAGACAAAGACGGGTATCCTGCAAGGCGCCTTGTCGCGGTAAAACGCTTGCTTGACAGCGGACAGCGCATAGGTTTCCAGCGTGTCCGGGAGGAATCCGATCCTGCCGATGCGGTTGTATGGCGCGCGTACGGTTTCTCCGCTCAGCGCTGCCTCGATTTTGCGCTCTCCGGTTCTTTCGAAGGGCCTGCCGCTATTATCGAAAAAGCTGATTGAAAGGGAGGGGCCGCTCTGCCGTACAAATACGGAAGCGCCCGTCTCGTAATGCCGTGCACAGAACGCTGTGGCAGACTCGAAGCTGTTTTCACCCTCCCAGGCGTCGCCTCCTCCAGCGCATATGCCGCATTTGACAGCGCTTGCCGCCGCTGCTGCAGCCGGACTTCCGCTGTTTTGGACTACGACCTTTTTGAAGCCGGCCAGCGCAGAACCGACATTTATAAGGCTTTCAAAGCTGAGCCCGGTGCCGACCTCGCCTGAAAGACGGCCATGGAACAGCAATACGGAAGACGGATGTGACTCATGTATCACGGACGACATGACGCGGCTTCCGCTTTCTATTGCTTTTCCGGGCCAAATGCGGACGTTGTCAGCTATATACGAACCGTGTCCGATTGCCACGGCTTCTCCGATGATGCAGGCCTCGGAAACAATGCAGTCGCTTCCGATTCTGGCTTTCCTGCATATTATCGAGCCGCTTACCTCCGATCTTTTTCCGACCTCCGCTCCAATAATATAAGAATTTTCGATTTTTGAGCCCTCGGCTATGTGAGAGCCGTTTCCAATCACGGCAAAGGGGCCGAGATTTGCGTTATCCTCAATCGTTACATCGGAGCCAATATAGCATGGGGGGTAAAGCATTATTTTTTCCGGAAGCCTGGAATTTGCCCAGACGCCTTTTGATATCATTTTACCAAGGTCAATCCCGACTCTTCCCTCAAGAACGTCGAAAACGCACTCCAGATATGCCTTGCCGCTCCCGATATCGCACCAGTAGCCCTCCGCCGTAACGGCGTATATCGGGACGTTTTTGCGTACAAGCTCGGGAAACAGGTCTTTTCCGAAATCAAATTTTTCTCCTTCCGGTATGTGATTTAATATTTCCGGGGATAAAATGTATATGCCGGTATTGACAGCGTCGGTAAGGACCATGTCCCAGGACGGCTTTTCCACAAACTGCGTGACTCTGCTGGTCTCGTCGGTCAAAACCAGCCCGTATTCGAGAGGCTCCTGGCTTCGATACAAGACTATTGTGGCCGGAGAGCGCTTTTCACTGTGAAATTCAAAGCATTTCCCAAGGTCAAAGCTGCAGACAGCGTCGCCCGAAATTACTATAAAATCGTCTTTTCCGACAAAATCCTTGCAGGCACGCACTCCGCCGGCGGTGCCAAGTGGCTCTTCTTCGATACTGTATTGAATTTTGACCCCAAAATCGGAGCCGTCTCCGAAGTAGTCCTTTACAACCTGCGGGAGATATCCCAGAGTGATGCAAATATCGGTAACACCGTACTTTTTGAGAAGATTGACTATATGCTCGGCAACGGGTTTGTTCATCAAATCCACCATGGGTTTGGGGCGCAGGACGCTTACGGGGCGAAGCCTGGTTCCCTCGCCGCCCGCCATGATTATTGCCTTCATTCAAAGTTCACTCCTTTATCCAAAGTATACTTAGTATTACCGCAAAAGCTGCATATTAGTATAAATATTGGGATAAATCCTTTATTAATCTGCTTGTACTGTATCAATTAGTCTGGTATAATAAAATTTATTAATCGAATAAATATGTAATCAACGGAACGGGGGAGGGTGCAGGCTTGAACGATACAAATTCATTTGCAAAAAAGTTATCGAGGCTAAGCGAACCCTCGATGCGTTTATATTTCATATTTCTTGTTGCGTTTGCGATAGCGGCCGCAGCGCTGGGGCAGTATATTCTCGCCGCCGGCGAAGCGGTGATAGTGATATTGCTCTTTGCTCTTTCACGGTTTACGGCAAAAAGGTACAGGAAAGAGCTTGCGGAATATATAGAGTCCATAAGCCTTCGCGCGGATACGATGACCGGAGAGTCGCTTTCAAACCTTCC
>JAJUHS010000025.1 GCA_029267755.1 Clostridiales bacterium | reverse complement strand
GAACAGGGATCCCGTCCTGCCGATTCCGGTCTGCACTTCGTCAATAATAAGAAGCACATCCTTTTCGGCGCAAAGCGTTGCAGTTTTTGACACAAACTCCTTTTCGAGAGGGAGGACCCCGCCCTCGCCCTGCACGAGCTCCATTATAACCGCGCAGACCGAGGAATCAAGCTTAGACGAAAGATCGTCATAATTATTCGCCTCGGCAAAAACGAAGCCTTCGGTGAAAGGAAAGAAGTAATTATGAAAAACGTCCTGACCCGTGGCGGCAAGAGTTGTAATCGTGCGCCCGTGAAAGGAGTTTACAAGAGAGATTATTTTGCTTCTGTCTTTGCCGTACTTATCAAAACTGTACTTTCTAGCGGCCTTGATCGCGCCCTCGTTGCTTTCAGCTCCGCTGTTCGAGAAAAAAACCTTTTTCATGCCGCTCATCTTTGTCAGCATTTCGGCGGCCTCTATGCAGGGCAGGGTGTAGTAAAGATTTGAAATATGCTGAAGTTTGTGAAGCTGTGTCTCAATGGCGGATATCCAGCCGTCATCACAGAATCCAAGAGAGTTTACACCGATACCGCTTGTAAAGTCAATATATTTTTTATTGTCAAAATCAAAGCAGGTCGCGTTCTTTCCCTTTTCGATCGCAAGAGGGAATCTTCCGTAGGAATGGGCGACAACCGCGTCGTCCCGATTTTTAATGTTTTCAAGATTAGTCATAGCTTTGACCTGTCCTTTCATGTTGTGGCATCTTGGGGTATTCGATACCCCAAAGATACGCTTTTACACCGTAAACATCGTGCCGATACCTTCATCGGAGAACATTTCTATAAGTATCGAGTGAGGGATGCGCCCGTCTATCATAACGGCTTTTTTTACGCCGTTTCTTACGGCATTTTCGCAGCTTTTCACCTTCGGGATCATGCCCCCGCTTATAATACCCTCGTTAATTAGCCCTTCGACGTCGCTGAGCTTAACCGCAGGGATCAGGGAGGCTTCGTCCTTCACATCTCGCATAAGCCCCCGTATATCCGTGAGCATTATCATGTTTTCGGCCTTGAGCGCCGCGGAAATTTCGGCGGCTGCGGTGTCTGCGTTAATATTGTAAGCCTGCCCGTTCTCGTCGACTCCAACGGTGGCTATTACGGGTATGTAGCCATGCTCGAGAGCGTTTAGAATAGGCGCGGTATCAATTCCTACTATGTCCCCGACGTAGCCAAGGTCATTTTCTCCGGTCAGCTTTTTCGCCTTTATCATGCCGCCGTCGATGCCGCAGAGGCCCAGGGCCTTGCCGCCTGAGATACCGATGAGCGAAACGAGATCCTTGTTAGTTTTACCCGCAAGGACCATCTGCACAACCTCGACCGTGTCGCTGTCGGTATATCGCAGCCCGTCCACAAATCTCGATTCAATGCCGAGCTTTCCGAGCATCTGGCTGATTTCGGGGCCGCCGCCGTGCACAAGCACGGTCTTGATCCCGACGAGCGAGAGCAGTATGATGTCGCTCATGACCGCGCGTTTTAGTTCAGGATTTATCATGGCATTGCCGCCGTACTTGACTACGACGACCTTGCCCGCGTATTTTTGAATATAGGGGAGGGCAGCAGTTAATACCTGAGCCTTCATGTTTTCGGTCAATTCCATAATAACAAATCCTTTCGCCTTTTCAGGTTCTGTAATCGCCGTTTATTTTAACGTAATCGTAGGTGAGGTCGCAGCCCCAGGCTGAGGCGCTGAAATCACCCTGATTCATAAGAATATCGATGAGTATCTCTTTTTCCAAAAGAATCTGCTTTGCTTCCGCCTCGGAGAAGGGAAGCCCAAAGCCGGCCTTGCAGACCTGAATCTGCCCCGCAGGTGAGCTGATGTAAACGTCAATGCGATCGATTTTGAATTCCGCGTCCGTATAGCCTATCGCGCAGAGAATGCGCCCCCAGTTCGCATCGGCTCCGAACATCGCGGTTTTGACGAGGCTTGAGCTTATAACGGACTTTGCCACCTTTTTCGCCGTTTCCTTGGCGGGAGCACCGGTCACGTTGCACTGGAGAAGCTTGGTCGCACCCTCGCCGTCGGCGGCCATCATTCTCGTCATCTCGACGGATACCATCTTGAGTGCGGTTACAAAGGCGTCAAAGCCGGGGCCGGGGGAGTCAATCAGTGGGTTGCCCGCCATTCCGTTGGCCATAACGGAAACCATATCGTTCGTTGACGTATCTCCGTCAACCGTCAGCATGTTGTAGGTGTCGTCCACCACGGCTTTGAGCGCGGCGCTCAGCATATCCGAGGTAATGGCGGCGTCGCTCGTAATGAAGCTCAGCATAGTCGCCATGTTCGGGTTAATCATTCCCGAGCCTTTAGCCATCGCACCCACGGTAATTGCGTGGGGGCCGAGGCGGAACGATACGGCGCACTCCTTAAGCTTAGTGTCGGTCGTCATTATTGCTTCGGCGGCGTCTTTAGCGCCGTCGGTGGTCAAAATCGGGGCGAGAGCGGCGATGCCCTTTGCGATAGGCTCCACATCAATCGGCTGGCCGATAACGCCGGTGGAGGCGATTATTACGTCCGTAGGCTTTATGCCGAGAGCCTTCGCGGTAAGCTTGCATATGAGCGCAGCCTTTTCAACGCCGTCAGAGTTGCAGGTGTTGGCGTTGCCGCTGTTGCAAATAACGGCTCTGGCCCTGCCGTCCGAAATGTTGTGTCTTGTAACCGTTATCGGAGCGCCGCAAACCTTGTTTTGAGTATATACGGCTGCGGCAGTACATTCGGTTTCGCTGAAAATAATCGCGAGATCCTTTTTTGTATGATTCTTTCTAATTCCGCAGTGTATTCCGCCTGCGATAAAACCCTTCGGGGCGCATACACCGCCGTTTACCTTGTTGAATTTCATATTAACCTCCCTGCGCACCATGGCGCGCAAATCGTAATATTTGTGATTGTAGTACGTTTTTCAGGGAATTCATTATTAATCGCATGTCGGCGTAGCGGTTACCTAGATCAGCGACTCGAACTCGTTAAGTCCGAGCGCTATGTTCATGTTTTGGACAGCGGCGCCTGAAGCGCCCTTTCCGAGATTGTCAAATACGCTGACAAGCGTGATCTGCTCGTCGTTTCCAAAAACATGGATTTTAAGCCGGCAGGTGTCGCGAAGCTCGTTCGCCGATATAAAGCCGTCCTCGGTCGGGCCGTGAACGGATATGAGAGTTTCACCCTCATAGTATTCCGAAAGCGCTTCCCTCATATCGCAGGGAGTGAGCTTTTTGTTCAGCATAGAAGTGAAAAGCGGGACGCTGACCGCCATGCCGCTGTAAAAATCGCAGACAATGGGATTGAATATGGGGACACCGCTTATCCCCGTGACATGCTTCATTTCGGGAAGGTGCTTATGGGCGAGAGCAAGCCCGTACTGGCGGGGACTTTCGTACTGGTATTCGCGCTTTTCCGACTCGTACTCCGCTATCATCTTTTTTCCTCCGCCGCTGTATCCAGTTATGCTGTGGCAGGTGAGCGGGTAATCCTTAGGCAGTATGCCAAGCTTGACAAGCGGATATATGAGGGAAATAAAGCCCGTTGCGTGGCAGCCGGGGTTCGCTATGCGCCTGGAATTCCTTATTGCATTTTTGTGTTCCGGCGACAGCTCCGGGAAACCGTAGTCCCAGCCCGGAGCAGTTCGGTGCGCCGTGCTGGCGTCTATCACTATTACACGGTCGTTTTCGACAAGCGAAACAGCTTCAATAGCCGCCTTGTCCGGCAGACACAGAAACACGGCGTCGGCACTGTTTATAAGCTCTCGTCGGGCGCCGGTATCCTTGCGGAGCGCCTCATCTATAAGAAGAAGCTCGACATCCTTGTGGGATGCAAGCCTTTTCTGGAGCTGAAGGCCGGTGGTTCCTTCCTGACCGTCAATATAAACCCTGTGCTTCATGATAACCTCCAAACAAAAACAGCTAATAAATATTCATTACTCATAATTATTATACGCATAATATTCAGGCTGTCAAGGGATGAACGAGTAAATATTCATCTTTGTAAACGTTGACAGTATTCATTGAATATATTATTTAAAAATTTACACCTGCGTGCATGCGTGATATAATAACTATGCAAAGAGTTATTATTTTGCGGCTATCGAGTTTCGTGCACATGCAGATGCTAACTAATTATACCATGGGACAACCATATACTCAACTGTATGAAGGGGAATATTTGTGAGCATAAATGACGGAAAGACCATGCATCCGCATGCGGGTCACAGGCAAAGAATGAAGGACCGATTTGTTAGGTACGGACTTGATAACTTTGACGATCATAACGTCCTCGAAATATTGCTTTTTTATGCCATCCCGCGTGGGGACATAAATCCCGTTGCGCATGAGCTTATAAGCAGGTTCGGCAAGCTGTCCGACGTCTTTGACGCTCCCATAGAGGAGCTTAAAAAGGTAAGCGGCATTGGCGACAACGCCGCGACCCTGATAAAGCTTATACCTCAGATAAGCCGCCGCTACATGATATCACGGTCAATTTCCGTCGCAGACGTTTACCTTACGGACAGCAAAAAGGCGGGGCGGTTTATAGTGCCTTATTTCTATGGAGAGCGTGAGGAAACCGTATATATGATATGCCTTGACGCCAAATGCAAGGTTCTTAACTGCCGTATGATGTTTCGCGGCGAAGTAAATTCCGCCAACGTCAGCATGCGGAAAATTGTCGAAAATGCACTTGCGTACAGTACCACAAGCGTCATTATCGCCCACAATCATCCAAGCGGGATTGCCCTGCCCTCAAAGGAGGACGAGAGGACTACGGAGCGGATAATAGACGCTTTGGGCTCGGTGGACATCGCCCTTGCCGATCACATCGTTGTTGCGGACGAGGACTTCGTATCCATGGCGGACAACGGTTTTTTCCGCAGAAGATAGGGATATAGTGTATTAGAATAACGATAAATTGTAAATTATATATTAATAAAAGGCCGGTTGCCTTCAAAACATCAGCCAATTGATATATAATTAACCGATGGGGGGAGAAAATGGGAGATTTTAAGCTAAAAGCGCCGTATAACCCTACCGGAGATCAGCCTGCCGCAATTGACGCGCTTGTATGCGGCATCGAAAACGGGCTTTCTGAGCAGACATTGCTCGGAGTGACGGGTTCTGGCAAGACGTTTACTATGGCGAACGTTATAGCCAGAGTCAACCGCCCGACCCTTGTGCTGGCTCATAACAAAACGCTGGCCGCCCAGCTTTGCTCCGAATTCAAGGAATTTTTTCCGGACAACGCCGTAGAATACTTTGTATCGTACTATGACTATTATCAGCCTGAGGCATATATCGCCCATACGGATACTTATATAGAGAAGGATGCCTCGATAAATGACGAGATAGAAAGGCTTCGCCACTCTGCGACCTCCGCTCTTTTCGAGCGCCGAGACGTCATTGTCGTTTCCTCGGTATCCTGCATTTACGGCCTCGGTGATCCTATCGATTACTCAAGCATGGTTATTTCGCTGCGCCCGGGACAGACAAAAAAACGCGACGAGTTGCTTAATAAGCTGGTTGAGATAAGGTATGAAAGGAACGATCTGGCTTTTGACCGAAATATGTTCAGGGTACGCGGCGATACGGTGGAGATATACCCCGTCTATGCGAGGGATTATGCCATACGCGTAGAGTTTTTCGGGGACGAGGTGGACAGGATAAGCGAAATAAACATTGTGACCGGAGCGCCAGTAAGGCAGCTTTCGCATGTCGCGATCTACCCTGCCTCCCACTACGTTACGACCAAGGAGAAGATGGATAAGGCTACGAGAGAAATATATTCCGAGATGGAGGAGAGGGTGAAATATTTCGAGGAAAACAACATGCTGGTAGAGGCGCAGAGGCTTCGGCAGCGCACGATGTACGACATCGAAATGATGCGCGAGCTGGGCTTTTGCAGCGGTATAGAGAACTATTCGAGAATAATAAGCGGACGCAAAGAGGGCTCTGCCCCTATGACTCTGCTTGATTATTTCCCTAAGGACTTTATTATGTTCATAGACGAATCCCATGTTACGGTTCCGCAGATACGGTCAATGTACGCGGGTGACCGCGCGAGGAAGGACAGCCTTGTCAAATACGGCTTCCGCCTGCCGAGCGCCTATGACAACAGACCGCTTAATTTCGAGGAATTCAACGAGCGCGTAAAGCAGATCATATATGTAAGCGCAACCCCCGCGCCTTACGAGCGCGAGCGCTCCGGGCAGATTGTGGAGCAGATAATACGCCCGACCGGACTTCTGGACCCAGAGGTCCTCGTTCGCCCCGTGGAGGGACAGATTGACGACCTGGTGGGAGAGATAAACGCACGCACCGAAAGAAGGGAAAGGACGCTTGTAACGACGCTTACAAAGCGGATGGCCGAGGACCTGACCGCGTATTTGCAAAAACTGGGTATAAAAGTCAGATATTTGCACCATGATATTTCTACGATAGAGCGTATGGAGATAATACGCGACCTGCGTCTCGGAGAATTCGACGTGCTGGTCGGGATCAACCTTTTGCGTGAAGGCCTTGACATTCCGGAGGTTAGTTTGGTAGCGATACTCGACGCCGACAAGGAGGGGTTCCTGCGAAGCGAGACATCCCTAATTCAGACGATAGGAAGAGCCGCGAGAAACGCCGGCGGACAGGTAATAATGTATGCGGATACGGTAACCGACTCTATGAAGCGCGCTATAAATGAGACGAGCCGCCGCCGCCGCAGGCAGATGGAATATAACGAGGCGAACGGCATAGTGCCGAAGACAATAATCAAGGATATCCGGGAGCTGCTTGAAATATCCAGGCCAGAAACGGATTCAAAACGCCGGAACGGCGTCAAGATGACGAAAAAGGAGCTGGATGCGGAGATAGCAAGGCTTGAAAAAGAGATGCTTCAGGCGTCAAAGATGCTTGAATTCGAATATGCCGCATTGCTCCGGGATCAGATAATAAGATTGCGGTCTGAAAGGTAGCGACCGACACTTTTTGACTGAGGAGGTATGATAATGCGCCGGAAAATGCTTTTGATCGCGAATCCGATCGCAGGCATAAAAAGAATAAAGCGCATGCTTCCGCGGCTTGAAAAGTACTTTTACAGCAACGGTTTCGACGTTGAGATTTTCGAGACCTCCGCAAAGGGGGATGGGGCCGCCGCTGCTGAGAAGTACTCGGGCGACTTCGATATAATCGTCTGCGCGGGCGGCGACGGGACTCTGAACGAAACGATATCGGGAGTGTTGTATTCCGGCGTCGATACCCCGATCGGATACATACCGGCGGGGTCTACCAATGACTTTGCGGCGGGACTCGGCCTTCCGGTGCTTATAATGAAAGCGGCGGAGAATATTGTAAAGGGTACGCCCAGGGAACTCGATGTGGGGAAAATAAACGAAAGATACTTTTCCTACGTCGCGTCCTTCGGAGCGTTTACAGAAACGTCATATTCCGTTCCCCAGTCTCTTAAAAACACGCTGGGACACCTTGCGTATATTCTCGAGGGCGTCAAAGACATTCCGAACATCAGGCCTCGTCATATGAGAATAGAGGCGGGCGGAGGCGTGTACGAGGACGATTACCTTTTCGGGGCGATAAGCAATTCTACGTCCTTGGGCGGTATTCTGAAGCTGAACGCCGGCCTGGTTGACTTCAGCGACGGACTCTTTGAGGTCATGCTTATTAAAAACCCGCAGAACGCCGTAGAGCTTTCGAAGATTGTGCTTTCACTCCAAGCGAAAAGGTATGATGAGGAAGTGATAACCTTTTTTCAGTCCTCGGATGTGACGATAATTTCTGACGAAGACACGCCGTGGTCTCTTGACGGAGAATATTACGAGGGCTGCGACAAGATCAGCGTTAGCAATATTCATCAGGCTATCCGTTTCGTAACGCAATAAGGGAGAAATCATGAGACTGGACAATAAGAATTACAGGCATGCTTGGCTTGCTTTGTATTTTGTGATATATGTTTTGTGGTATATGCTTGACGAAAGTCTGGTGGACGGTCCATATACCTCCGTGCAGGTATTCATAGACCAATACATTCCGTTTTGCGAATACTTCGTTATACCCTATGTGATGTGGTATCCGTATTTGGCGGTCATCGGTTTTTTTCTTCTGTTCAAAGAGGAATACGATTTCTGCCGCTATATGTGGACGATGATTATAGGGCTTTCGTTTTGCCTGATTGTATATCTCGTGTTTCCGAACGGACAGGATTTGCGCCCTGAATCATTTGAACGCAGCAACTTCTTTACAAGGCTGGTAGGCAGCCTTTACGCCGCGGATTCAAATATCAATGTGTTTCCGAGCATGCATGTTTATGGAACGATAGCGCCGCTTGCCGCAGTTTTGAATACAAAAGCGCTTGAAGGAAAGAGAGGAATAAAAATAACCGCTCTGGTTCTGGCCATTCTCATTTGCATGTCAACCGTATTTATTAAGCAGCACTCGGTGCTTGACGTTCTCGGCGGAGCGGCGGTTTTTGCGCCGATATATTACATGGCTTACCGCAGGGGCAGAAGCTGGCGGCTTTGGACCTGGCCGGCGAATCCTTTCAGAAGCGGGCAAAGGAAGGAGCGGCTGCGCCGGAAAAAGAAAAGACGTCTGGTATGACCGATCCAGAAATAAACAAAGCAGCCGTGCCTGAGGAAATTGCAGGTACGGCTGAAGATTTATTTTCCAAAGTATTTTTCGACAAAATCCACCTTTTGAACTGCAAACTCGCGTCCGTTCAGGTAATTGAGGGCTCCGGCGTCGGTTTTGAAGCTGAACCTCAGGCGGTAGGAGCAGAGGGCCTGCCCGCTTTCCCCGTATGGCTTGTTCTTGGTATTAAGACCGTACTTTCCGTCGCCCAAAAGAGGGAAGCCCGCCGCAGCGAGTTGGGCGCGGATCTGATGGGTTCTTCCGGTGAGCAGTTCGCATTCCACAAGCGAAAGCCCGCCTGCGGATTTAAGCGTCCGGTACTTAGTGATCGCGGTCTTAGCACCCTTTTCGGGGGCTTTTCGGACATATACCTGATTTTTGACAGCGTCCTTAAAGATAAAGTCCCTGAGAGTTCCTTCTGGCGGCTTCGGCTTTCCGTGGACGATGCAGAGATAGAATTTGTCGATCTCGCGGTCACGAATCTTGTCGTTCATTATCCTGAGGGCCTCTGAGGTCTTCGCGGCAATAACGATGCCGGATGTGTTGCGGTCTATACGGTTGCAGAGCGCTGGCACAAAGGAGTTTTCGTCGTCCGGAACCCATTCGCCATTCTTCTGGAGATAGGCCTGGATATGCGCTATAAGAGTATTGTACGACCAGCCGCCGGCGCTATGGCAGAGCATGCCGGCCTTCTTGTTTACGAGCAGGATGTTATCGTCCTCGTAAACTATGTCGAGCTTTGGGTCGCCCACCGCAAGATACGAGTTTTTTTCGGTTGGCTTTTCAAAGAATTCGTCGTTTACATAGCATTGGACCACGTCGCCCGGAAGGAGCTTATAGTCGCGCTTTGAGCCCTTACCGTTTACCTTTATGCGCTTGAGGCGGATGTACTTCTGCGCAAGGGAAGCGGGAAGAAGGGGCACGGCCTTGCCGATAAAGCGGTCAAGACGCTGTTCCCCGTCGTTTTTTGAAATTACAAATTCCTTCAAACATTAGCCCCCGCAATACTCAAAGTTTTCCTAGTCATTATAGAGGAAGGAATTGAAAAAGTAAAGAATTCGTTATTTTCCGTGTTTTCGTTCATCATAGGAGAGAATAGGCGCTATGTCCTTGTGAAGGAACACGCGCTCCTTGTAATTCCGGAGTATTTTACAGACCGTGCCCGATAGTGCGAACAGGGCAAAGAGGTTAGGAAGAGCCATAAGACCATTGAAGGTGTCGGACAGCTCCCACACGAGTCTTACGCTCGAAACGGCGCCGATATACACTACGGCAACAAAGGCGAGCTTATACAGAGGCACGATTTTTCTTCCCAACAGGTACTCCGCTGCTCTGGTGCCGTAAAACGACCAGCCGATGGTGCTGCAGAAAGCGAAAAACATAATTGAAATTGTTACGATATATTCTCCGGCTTTGCCGAATACCGTTGAAAAGGCGTAAAACGTGATCTGCGCTCCTTCGAGCGAGGCGATTTCGTGCGCTCCCGTAGCGAGGATGGCGACGGCGGTAAGCGTACACATCACGATTGTGTCAAAGAATACCTCAAGTATCGCCCACATACCCTGGTGGACAGGCTCCTTTACGTCGGCGGTAGAGTGTATCATAACCGAGGAACCGAGGCCGGCTTCGTTCGAAAACACGCCCCTCGCTATTCCGTAGCGGGCCGCACGGGCGATTCCGTAGCCGAGCAGGCCGCCGCCCGCAGATTTGAAGCTGAAAGCCCCCTCGAAGATCTCAGCGAACGCCGACGGAACCTGCCTGAAGTTTGCGGCGATAACCGTCAGAACCCCGGCAAAATAAAGGACGGACATAAAGGGCACAAGCTTTTCGGATACAGCCGCTATTCTCTTGATACCACCGATGATAACAAGGCCGACAAGGATCGCCATTATTATGCCAGTAACGGAGTCGGGAACGCTGAAGGCGCTTTTTAGCGATACCGCGACGCCGTTGATCTGCGCGATGTTGCCAATCCCGAACGAGGCAAAAAGGCAGAAGAAGGAAAAAAGCATGGCAAGCCATTTCTGATTAAGCCCTTTTTCGATATAAAACATAGCGCCGCCGGTCCACTCGCCGTCCTTGTTTCTGCGTCGGAAGTAAATGCCGAGTATTTTTTCGGCGAAGTTTGTCATCATTCCGAAAAAGGCCGATACCCACATCCAGAAGATGGCTCCAGGCCCGCCGGCCGTAATCGCAGTGGCGACACCGACAATGTTTCCCGTGCCGATAGTCGAGGCGAGCGCGGCCGCAAGCGCCTGAAACTGCGAAATGGACTTTTTGTCCTGCGCCTGTGTGACCCTTTCGCTCCTGAAAATGGCGGAGACAGTATGCTTCCACCAATGCCCGAATCTGAATATCTGAAAAAAGCCCAGGCGGAAGCTGAAAAAGACTCCGGCTCCGATAAACAGGACGAGCATCGGAATACCCCATACGACGGCGTTTACCTTATCATTAACATAACCAATTCTTTTGGCGAGGTCTTGCCAAAAACCCGGATTTGCTGTTAAAATGTAAAATAAGGGCATAATACAAACCTCCCACAGGCCAATATTCTATTTTTACCCAAATGTATAAAAGAAATATATTAATAAATGATAAATTTATTGAGAAAATATATTTGACAAAGCATTAAATATCAACTATAATAACTTGGCGATTAAATTGAGGTGTGCCATGCGTATTGATCTTCATGAAATCATCGGCGTTCCCGGCAGTTCCGTCGCCTTCGATTATGAGCCCGATGTGTCGGGCGTCAATTCGGACGCGGTTATTGAGGCGCTCGAACCGGTCAGAGCAAAAGGCCGTATCAGAAATTCGGCGGGCGTTTTGTATCTGGAAGCGGAAATAACCGGAAGGCTTAAATGCGTTTGCGACCGCTGTGCCGCCGAGTTTGAAAAGAGCTTGCGCCTTCCTGTGAAAGCTGTGCTTGCCGAGGAGCTGTGCGACGAGGAAAATTCCGACATATATCTTTTGGACGGAGATTATGTGGATTTGGACGAGATCGTTGTTACGGCTTACGTCCTGAATATGGACACCAAGTTTCTTTGCAAAGAGGATTGCAAGGGTCTTTGCCCCAGATGCGGCAAGAACCTTAATGAAGGCCCGTGCGGCTGCAGGGGCGAAATAAATCCCCAATTAGCTGTATTGCAGCAGCTATTAATGGATAAATAATACTGCTGGTTTCAGCTAAAAACCAAGGAGGTGTCAAGAATGGCGGTTCCAAAGAGAAAAGTATCAAAAACCAGAAGGGACAAGAGACGCAGTTCTCACTGGAAGCTGGAAGCTCCCGGTATAGTGGAGTGCCCGAAATGCGGTACTTATCGCCTGCCCCACAGAGCCTGCAAGGCTTGCGGGTACTATAACGGCCGTGAGGTCATCAAAGTCCAAGAGGCAAAATAATATAGTTCTCGAAGTGGAGGGGGTTGCGGCCCCCTCTGTTTTCTTAACTAGCTCTATATGCTTACGGATATGAAATTGAAAGGGGGTCTGCCCGTGGCGGCAATTGTAAAAAGCGTCGGTAAGCACAGTCCGGCTTACAAAAAAGCGGTATGCGGTGACAGGCTGCTTTCGATTAACGGCAATCCGATTGAGGATGTCCTCGATTACAAATACTATTCCTATGATTCCGAGCTTATGCTTGTTTTTGAGAAGCCGGAGGGCGGAAAGAAGATCATAAGGGTGAAAAAGGGCGAGGGCGAGGATCTTGGAATAGAATTCGAGCACTATCTTATGGACGAGGCGCGGTCCTGCCGGAACAGCTGCGTTTTCTGCTTCGTAGACCAGCTTCCGCCGAATGTGCGCGACACCCTGCGATTTAAGGACGACGACGCCAGAATGTCCTTCCTGCTTGGGAACTACATTACGCTTACAAATTTGACGGAGCGCGAGCTCGAGCGCATAATCAGGCTGCGGATAAGCCCGGTTAACATCTCCGTTCATACGACTAATCCGGAGCTAAGGGTTAAAATGCTCAGGAATAAGCGCGGCGGTGAGCTGCCCCAAATAATGCGGCGGTTCCGCGACGCGGGAATAAAAATGAACTGCCAGATCGTATGCTGCCCGGGTATAAACGACGGCGGCGAGCTTAAAAGAAGCATGCGCGATCTTGCTGAGCTTTTTCCCGAGGTTGCGAGCGTCTCTGTCGTACCTGTCGGAATAACAAAATATAGGGAGAACCTGTATCCGCTTAATCCATGCGACGCTGAAAAGGCGGCGGAGATAATAGATGCGGTCGATTCCTTCGGCGATGAATGTTTGGCCAGACTGGGGGTTAGACTATTCTATTGCTCCGATGAGCTGTATATAAAGGCAGGGCGCGAAATCCCGCCCGAGGACTACTACGAGGGTTATCCGCAAATAGAAAACGGGGTCGGGATGATGCGTTCCATGGAGGAAGAGTTCAAAATTGCGCTTAGGGATTTTGACAGATGCTCCGGAGAGCCGTTTTCAATAGCGACCGGCGTCGCAGCGGCTCCGTTTTTAACAAAAATTTTAAAACTTGCAGAGGAAAAGTGTGTTAACATAAAAGCACGGATATACGCGATAGAGAACGATTTTTTCGGAAGAACCGTTGACGTTGCGGGCCTCGTTTCAGGAGGGGATATGGTAACACAGCTCCAGGGCAGGGAACTTGGAAAACGGCTGCTTATACCCGCTTCCATGCTGCGGCACGGCGGGGATATGTTCCTTGACGATGTAACGCTTCAGGAGGCGGAAAATGCGCTCGGAGTACCGATAATCCCGGTGGCCAACGACGGGTTTGAATTTGCAAGAGCCATATTTGATAATTGAAATGAGGTGAGTCCATGCCCAAACCACTTGTTGCGATAGTTGGGCGGCCAAACGTCGGAAAATCGATGCTGTTCAACAAACTCGCAGGAAAGCGGCTTTCGATAGTAGAGGACACCCCGGGAGTTACAAGAGACAGGCTTTACGCCGATACCGACTGGAACGGGCGCAGCTTTACAATTGTCGACACGGGAGGAATAGAGCCGAAGGCGGACAGCGAAATATTGAAGTTCATGCGCCAGCAGGCTGAAATAGCGATAGAGACAGCTACCGTTATCGTATTCGTAACGGATATTAAAACAGGCGTTACGGCTGCTGATGCGGACGTCGCAAATATGCTTCTGCGTTCGAAAAAGCCGGTGGTACTCGCGGTAAACAAGATGGATGCTACCGGCGCAACCAATCCAGATATTTATGAGTTTTACAGCCTGGGACTGGGAGACCCGATTGCGGTTTCGGCGGTGCACGGACACGGCACGGGAGATCTGCTCGACGCCTGCGTGGCCGCTTTCCCACCGGAGGAAGAGGAAGAAGAGGAGGACGATACCGTAAAGGTCGCCGTAATAGGCAGGCCAAACATGGGAAAATCGTCGCTCGTAAACCTGATTCTCGGCGAGGAGCGCGTAATAGTCAGCGAGGTAGCGGGAACGACAAGGGACGCTGTCGACAGCTACTTCGAAAACGAATTCGGCAAGTATGTTTTTATAGACACCGCAGGCATCAGGCGAAAGTCAAGGGTAGAGGACAAGATCGAAAAGTACAGCGTGATGAGAGCGGAAATGGCGATAGAGAGAGCCGATGTGTGCCTTATTATGCTCGACGCACGCGACGGAGTAACCGAGCAGGATACAAAGATAGCCGGAATCGCCCACGAAATGGGCAAGGCAAGCATAATAATAGTAAATAAATGGGATCTTATCGAAAAGGACGATAAGACCATGGACAGGATGCGCGAGAGGATAAGGGCAGACCTTGCCTATATGTCATATGCTCCGATTCTCTTTATTTCCGCCGTAACCGGACAGCGCGTAAACCGGATATTCGAGCTTATAAACTATGTTAATAACCAAAGCAGCATGCGAATTACGACTGGTATGCTGAATGACGTTCTCGCTGACGCCACAGCGAGGGTGCAGCCTCCAACGGATCGCGGGAAGAGGTTAAAAATATACTATATAACCCAGACCGGCATAAAGCCGCCAAGCTTTGTAATTTTTGTAAACGAAGCAGAATTGTTTCATTTTTCGTATCAGCGTTACCTTGAAAATCAGATACGCTCGGTATTTGGTCTTGAAGGCACCCCCATAAGGATGATAGTCAGACAAAAGGGAGATAATGGATAGGAGCCTCTGCTATGAATGATATTATTTACGGCACTGATTTCTTGAGCCTGTTTATCAAGTTTGCGTTTATCGCAGTATTTGCCTATATGCTGGGCAGCATAAACGGCGCGATTATAACCTCAAAGTATTACTATAAAAAAGATATCCGCAATTACGGCAGCGGAAACGCGGGACTTACAAACTTTTACAGGGTGTTCGGCAAGTACGGCGCATTGCTTGTGGTCGTTATCGACATAATGAAAAGCGTTATTCCCGTGCTGTTTGCCGGCTGGCTGATGGGGCTTACGGGCAGATGGGCTGAGGGTTGCGCCTTTGCCGGATTTTTTGCGATGCTCGGCCATTCGTATCCGATCTATTACAACTTTAAGGGCGGTAAGACCGTAATGGCCGGCGGAACAATCGTTTGGTTCGTCGACTGGAGAGTGGGAGTAATCGTCTGGGCGGTTTTTGTAATCTCCGTGGTGCTGTCACACTACATTTCGCTCGGTTCCGTTATTGCCGGAATTCTTTATCCTGTTTCACTGGTTGCGCTCGGAATTAACGGCTGGTTTACTGTCACAATGGTCACGCTAAGCGGCGCCCTTCTGATTTTCCGCCACAAGGAAAACATAAAACGCATACTCAAGGGCACCGAATCAAAAATAAAATTCAACAAATAATTTTGCGGAGGCATAGGGATAATGAAAATATCCGTTTTGGAGAGCGGAGGCTGGGGAACGGCGCTGGCCGTAAGTCTGGCAAAAAAGGGGCTTGACGTAACGCTGCACTCGATATATGAGAAGAGATCAGACGAGCTGAGGACTCTGCGTGAAAACAGGTATTTGCCGGGGGTACGGCTGCCGGATAACCTCAAATTCAGCGATACCTTCGACGAGATACCGGAAGCCGGCGCCGTATTTTTCGTAACGCCTTCGTTTGCTCTCAGGGAAACGGCCGGAAAGCTGAAGGGGCTTGTTAAAGACGACGCCATACTTGTTTCAGCCGCGAAGGGGATAGAATACGGCACTTCTCTCAGGCTTTCGCAGATTATCGAGCAGGAGCTGGGAAATCCCGAAAGGATAGCGGCAATTTCCGGCCCATCCCATGCGGAGGAGGTCGGACGTGGAATACCGACGGGACTTATATCGGCGTCCAGCAGCACAAAGACGGCGGAAGCGGTTCAGGATCTGCTTATGAGCCCCACGCTCCGCGTATATACGAGCGATGATATGACAGGAACGGAGCTTTGCGGCGCCTATAAAAACGTTATCGCCCTTTGCGCTGGCATATGCGACGGATTAGGAATGGGCGACAATACGATAGCCATGCTTATGACGAGGGGACTTTCCGAAATGACCGAGCTTGGCGAGAAGCTTGGCGGAAGCAGGGAGACATTTAAAGGACTTGCGGGAGTGGGCGACCTTATCGTTACCTGCACCTCGCACCATTCGAGAAACCGCCGCGCGGGAGTGTACATAGGTAAGGGCATGACCGCGAAGGAGGCAATGGATGCCGTGGGCGCAACGGTAGAGGGCTATTACGCGGCCAAATCGGCGGTAGAGCTCGCGGATAAGACGGGGAGCCCAATGCCGATAGCCAGGGAAGCCTATAAAATCCTGTATGAAGGCAAGGACCCGAAAATAGTGGTGGAGGAGCTTATGGTAAGACCCAGAAAAAGCGAATGGGGAAACTAAGCTCGGGCATTTACGGCTCGCTTCCTATGTTGGTATGGTGATGAATAAATATCCATAAATAGTACAAAAAATGCGCATATATAGAGATTACGATACGTTGACAAAATATTTCAGTTAGTATATACTCTTTCATGCATGATTTCAGGCTGACTTTGAGCTTTCGGTACCCTGTATACGAGCGCCGTTTGCTTTTTTGATTGGAGAAAATGCTATGTTGACAGCAATTGTCGGAACGAACTGGGGAGACGAGGGTAAGGGCCGTATGGTCGACCTTCTATCGTCCGATTATGATATCGTTATACGCTATCAGGGCGGCAACAATGCGGGCCATACCGTAGTAAACGATAAGGGCAAGTTTATTTTGAATCTTTTACCGTCCGGAATTCTGAGGGAAAATACGGTTAACGTCATGGGTTGCGGCATGGTAGTCGATATTGAGCACCTTTATAACGAATCCGGGAAGCTGACCGAGAAGGGTGTTAAAATAAGCCCGGAAAACCTTAAAATCAGCGATAAGGCAGTGATATGCATGCCTTACCACAAGCTGCTCGACAATCTTGAGGAGGACAGGCTTCGCGAAAAGGCCTACGGTTCGACAAGGCGCGGGATCGCCCCGGTTTACGGCGATAAGTATATGAAGAAATCCATCAGGATGATGGATCTTTTAAATCCCGAAACGCTGGAAAGAAAGGTTCGGGACATAGTTGCGTGGAAAAATCTTACCGTAGCCGGCGGCTATAAGGCGGAGGCCATTGATGCCGACAAAATGATAGAGTGGCTCCACAGATTCGGCGACCGACTGATACCCTATATATGCGATACGACACTGTATCTTGAAAACGCGGTAAAGGCCGGAAAGAATATTATGTTTGAGGCTCAGTTAGGCGCGCTTAAGGACATCGACTATGGTATATACCCCTATACTTCGTCGTCGTCGACTATTGCTGCTTACGCGCCTATAGGTTCCGGTATTCCGTTCGTTAGATTGGATTCCGTTATCGGAATAACGAAGGCCTATTCAAGTGCAGTCGGCGAGGGGCCGTTTACCGCCGAGATGTTCGGCGAGGAAGCTGAGAAGCTTCGCGAGGCGGGCGGCGAGTACGGAGCCGCTACCGGCAGGCCCAGAAGAGTTGGCGGAATTGACATCGTGGCCACAAAGTACGGAGTTATGGTTCAGGGGGCGACGGAAATAGCATTAACGAAGCTTGATGTGCTGTCCTATATGGATAAAATCCCCGTATGCGTCGCCTATGAGATAGACGGAGTACGCACCACCGATTTTCCGGTCGGCGACAGGCTCGACCGCGCGAAGCCCGTTTACGAGTATTTTGAGGGCTTCAAAACAGATATTTCGAGCTGCAAAAAACAGGAAGAGCTGCCGAAGGCCGCGCTGGATTATATAAAGTATATAGAGGACGCAATCGGCTGCAAAATAAAGTATGTTTCCGTCGGCGCAAGCCGCGACCAGTATATCGTTTTGTAAAGAAAAGCGGCGCTAACAGTATACAGCGCCGCTTTTTAATGTTATAATATCGGCTAAAATAATATAAATTGACGCATTTTAATAGGGGAGCGGAATTATGGAAAATCAACTGGTACTGGTGCTTGATTTCGGCGGCCAATACAAGCAGCTTATAGCAAGGCGCGTGCGCGAATGGGGAGTCTATTCGGCAATCGAACCCGGAAACATATCGATTGAAAGAATTAGGGAACTTGCTCCGATAGGAATAATCCTCACCGGCGGTCCCAACAGCGTATATGAGCCTGATGCTCCAAGGTGCGACCCTAAGCTTTTTGATCTGGGGATACCTATTCTCGGTATTTGCTATGGAATGCAGCTTATGTGCCATATGACGGGTGGGGAAGTAACGCCCTGCAGCGTAAGCGAGTACGGACAGATTTCTGTTTCCGTTGATACCGGTTCGGCGCTTTTCGAAGGACTCGGGAATACCGAAACCGCACTTATGAGCCATACCGACAGGGTGTCGAAGCTGCCATGGGGCTTTGAGCGTATAGCGCAGACAGCCGACTGCGAAAACGCCGCAATTCAAAACGTTTCAAGGAAACTTTACGCCGTCCAGTTCCACCCCGAGGTCGAGCATACGCCCAACGGCAAAAAGCTCCTATATAATTTTATATACAATATCTGCGGCGCAAAGGGCGACTATACGATGAAGGACTTCATCGAAAAACAAATCGAAGCAGTACGCACGCAGGTGGGTGAGAATGAAAAGGTAATGCTTGCCCTCTCCGGAGGTGTTGACTCCTCGGTATGTGCCGCTCTTCTTTCAAAGGCGCTGCCGGGCAGGCTTATTTGCATTTTCGTCGACCATGGCCTCATGCGCAAGGACGAGGGAAACCAGATTGAGGCGGTTTTTTCAAAAAGAGATTTGATTTTCGACCGCGTAAACGCCGAGGAGAGGTTCCTGAGCAAGCTCAGCGGCGTGACAGATCCGGAACGCAAGCGTAAGATAATCGGTGCGGAATTCATTCAGGTATTTGAGGAAGAGGCAAAGAAATACGGCAAAATCAGGTTTCTTGCACAGGGTACGATTTACCCAGACGTCATCGAGTCGGGGGCGTATAATTCCGCGAATATTAAGAGCCATCACAACGTCGGCGGACTGCCGGAAAATATGGATTTTAAGGAGCTTGTAGAGCCGCTTCGAAGCCTGTTTAAGGATGAAGTCAGGGCGGTCGGATACCAGCTCGGACTGCCGGCTTCGATTGTCGAGCGCCAGCCGTTCCCGGGTCCCGGACTTGCCATCCGCGTTATAGGGGATGTTACTAAGGAAAAGCTCGATATTTTGCGCGAGGCCGATGCGATTTTCCGTGAGGAGATAGACAATTCGAACGAGAAGGTTCAGCAATATTTCGCGGTTCTGACAGGTCTGCGCTCCGTCGGTGTAATGGGCGACGGACGCACATACGACTACACCATCGCTCTTCGTGCCGTAAATACAACCGACTTTATGACCTGCGAGTATGCAAAGCTGCCGCACGAGCTGCTAGGAAAGATTTCTTCTAGGATAGCGAACGAGGTTAACGGAGTCAACCGCGTTGTATACGATATTACCGGCAAACCACCGGCAACCATAGAGTGGGAGTAAGTAATAAAGTCCCGAAAGCCTCGTAAACACTGGGCTTTCGGGATTTATATTTGCCGTTTGATAACGATTTGATAACAAGTGACTATTATAAATCTGAACTAATTACAACACCGCCTTAGGGAGCAATCCTTGGGCGGCATTTATTTCGTAGCAGGGGTTGACATATATTAAAAAGCTAAAATATTAAATTAATTAACTTATTATTTATG
>JAJUHS010000148.1 GCA_029267755.1 Clostridiales bacterium | reverse complement strand
CTTGCGATGACGGGACTTGGCGATACAAAGGAGGGAATTAAACGTTTTGCCCGCGCTCTTTGCAGGCTCGATCAGACCTGTAATAAGAGTGATTCGAAGCCGATTACAACTCCGATTCCGGCAATCCCGAAAAGAAAGATGCTTTTATCGGAGGCTGTGGCGGCTGACGCCGAGTATGTGGACGCAAAGAAAGCGGAGGGGAGAATAAGCACGGAATATGTCTGGGCATATCCTCCGGGAATCCCGCTCATAATACCGGGCGAGGAGATTAATGCTGACATCATTTCGATGGTCAGGACACTTCAGCTTAACGGAGTCAACCTTGTGAGTACGTCAAGAATGGTACCCTACCGTTACCGCGTTGCGGAATAAAAACATTGCCAAACAGCGGGCGTTGTTATATAATCTACAGAATGAAGGGGGTATTGACGTAATACCCCCTGAGCCATATCCGCTTATGAAAGAGGGGCGCCCGAATGCGCATAGTAATAAAGGTCGGTACTTCAAACATCATCAGACAGAACGGAAGCGTTGACATGCACTCTCTCGACCTTCTTGCAAGGACGCTTTCAGATATCAAGAGCATGGGTAATGAGGTTATACTCGTTAGCTCCGGCGCCATAGGCGTCGGAACAAACAAGCTCAGGCTCTCTGCACGCCCGAGCGAACTGCGAATGAAGCAGGCAGTCGCGGCCGTCGGACAATGCGAACTGATGCACCTATACGACAAGTTCTTTGCCGAATACGGCCAGACGGTTGCTCAGATACTTCTTACCGGCGGCGACGTCGAGAGAAAAACGAGCGCACAGCATCTTACAAGCACGTTCGAATCTCTGCTTGAACTCGGTGTAATCCCCATAGTAAACGAGAACGACTCGGTATCGTCCGCTGAGATCGAAACCGGAAAAGACAAGGTACTGGGCGACAACGATACGCTTTCATCAATTGTGGCGGTGCTTTGCAAAGCTGATCTGCTGATACTTTTGTCCGATATCGACGGCCTTTACGACAGCGACCCGAAGCAAAATCCGGAAGCAAAGCTGATTGCGGAGGTACATACCGTAAGTGACGGACTACGGAAGGCCTGCGGCAACGCGGGGAAATGGGGTACGGGCGGCATGGCTACAAAGCTGGACGCCGGAGCGAGGGCAATGGAGCATGGCATAGATATGATAATTACAAACGGTTCGGGCATTGAGAATCTTTACAAGATCGTAAACGGCGAACCGGTCGGCACTAAATTTGTTTCCGGAAAAAGGAGGGGCGCAAAATGACTGCATTGGAGCGACAGGGCGCTAACGCGAGAAAGGCGGCTATGGTTCTTATGACCGCCGACACCGCAGCCAAAAACAGGGCGCTTTCGGAGATCGCGGGAGCAATTACCGCACGTATCGACGAAGTGCTTGCCGCAAATAAGGCGGATACGGACACAGCGGCGGAAAACGGAATGTCGAAGGCCCTTCTTGACAGGCTAACGCTTACGAAGGAACGCATTGAGGGTATAGTAGACGGGGTGAGGCAGATAATCGGCCTGCCAGACCCGGTGGGCGAGGTGCTTGAGAGGACCGTGCGTCCAAACGGAATGGAGATAGAGCGGCGCTCTGTGCCTCTGGGGGTAATTGGCATAATATACGAGGCCAGGCCGAACGTTACTGTGGACGCCGCTGTTTTGTGCCTTAAAGCGGGTAACGCGGTTATCCTCCGCGGCGGAAAGGAGGCATTCAACTCCAACCGCGCATTTGTTAATATAATGCGTGATGCGCTCGAAGCGACGGGGCTGCCGCGAGACTGCGTGGCGCTTGTTGAGGATACGAGCAGGCAGAGCGCAACAGAGCTTATGCAGCTTTCAGAATACCTCGACGTACTGATCCCGAGGGGCGGCGCTGGACTTATAAAGAGCGTCGTCGAAAACTCGAAGGTGCCGGTCATCGAAACCGGCGTAGGTGTCTGCCATGTTTATGTCGACAGCGATGCCGACCTTGAAAAAGCGGCAGACATCATATTCAACGCAAAGTGCTCGCGCCCATCGGTCTGCAACGCGGCCGAAACGCTGCTTGTGGCGGACAGCGTGGCGAAGCAATTCCTGCCGATGGCAAAGGCTAAGCTTGATACAAAAAACGTTGAGATAAGAGGCTGTGAAAGGACGAGGGAGATACTTGGGGATTCCGTGGTTCCAGCGAGCGAGCAGGATTATCGCACCGAGTTCGGAGATTATATACTCGCGGTTAAGGTAATATCAGGCGTCGACGAGGCCATAGACTTTGTAAACAAGTATGGAACGGGACACTCCGAGGCGATAGTAACGGAGAATAAGGCCGCTGCGGAGAGATTCCTTGACGGCGTTGATGCCGCCGCGGTTTATGCAAATGTATCCACACGCTTTACGGACGGCGGAGAATTCGGACTTGGAGCGGAAATAGGGATATCCACTCAGAAGCTCCATGCAAGGGGGCCGATGGGCCTTAAGCAGCTTACGTCATGCAAATATGTTATACGCGGAAACGGCCAGATAAGATAAGCGCATTTCCAAAAGGACGTTGGATGGACGTCCTTTTTTTATGGAAGAATAGTGACAAGTTTCCCTTAAATAATTATTGACAAGGAGTTAAAATTGAAGTAAATTTATATTCGCTTTGTGTTTTTATATATGTTTTGTTATGCAAACCAAATATAAGCTAACATTTCTTTTATTTAGGAGGTGTTGTTTTGAGATTCTACGACAAATACCTTTCCCTGTGTTTATCGAAGGGGGTTTCGCCGACGAAAGCGGCCGCAGACCTCGGCATAAACAAGGGCTCGGTAGCCGTGTGGAAAAGGGACAGAAGCTCGGTGCCATGCGAGGCAACCTTGAGGAGAATGTCTGTATACTTCAACATTGACGCAGACGAGCTTCTGGAAACGGTGAACTCAGACCCGGAAACCGTAAGCGTAAAACTGGGCGGCAGACTCAGCAAGATGCATGTATAAGCCTGTATTACATATCTGGGTATTTCAGACGGGAAAATTCCATAACTACTTTGGAAAATCTGGCGCGGCTTCGGCTGCGCTTTTTTGTTGGCTGCAAATAAAAATCTTTTTTATACTTGACAAACCGCTCATACTGTATATAATGTACATATACAGTATGAGCGGTACGCTTTTGCGGCCGGCTGGAGGAAGCGATATTGAACATTATAATTTCAAATTCGTCCGAAGCGCCTATTTATCAGCAGATAACTGATCAGATACGCGATTCGATACTTCGGGGTGAGCTTTTAGAGGGCGATTTGCTGCCATCTATACGGAACCTAGCGAAGGATCTCCGCATCAGCGTGATAACGACGAAGCGGGCCTATGATGAGCTTGAAAACGACGGCTATATAGTCAGTGTTTCGGGCAAGGGCTTTTATGTGGCGGGGCAGAACGCCGAGCTTCTGCACGAGTCGCGCCTTAGTATTGTCGAAGAGAAACTTGAAGAAGCGGTAAAATGCGCCAAGACGCTTAACATTGAGCGCTCCGACGTGTTTCGCCTGCTAGAGCTTTTATATGAGGAGGAATAGAAATGAGCAGTATACTTGAAGTCAAGGGGCTTTGCAAGGAGTATAAATCCTTCGGGCTGAAGGATTTGAGCTTTTCGCTCGAGGGCGGTTGCATAATGGGCTTTATCGGCCCGAACGGAGCCGGAAAAACCACGACGATTAAGGCTATACTCAACCAGATAAGGAGAGACGCAGGGGAAATTAAGCTTTGGGGAAAGGATAATATCGAG
>JAJUHS010000129.1 GCA_029267755.1 Clostridiales bacterium | reverse complement strand
TGCCTGATCAGTTCTCGTATTACTTCCTTTGGTACGATTGACATTAAAAATCTTCCTTTCCGACTCAAATAGTTTTATTCCTATTCTTGCCATCAAGGAAGATTCTTAAACTTTATTTACACAAAATTTTGCGCAGCCTCAACCCGTTTTTTAATTGATTTTCCATCATTTCTTTTGCTATATTTATTTTATCAACTTTGTGGAAGCACCCTTTCCATATTGATAACTTGTATAGGACTTAATTCCATGTTGCAACATTCTTCTTTAATTGTCTTTATTAATTAGAATGTTGAAATTCAGCTGTTACTTTTTTTGTTTTTGACTAATCGCTCGGAGGAAAATGTGATGCAGAGCAGCAAACATAAGTTGCTATAATCGCACAATTATTTAATAGCATAGTATTAGTAATTCTGATTATATCGTACCAAATGCCATTTTGCTTGTATCTCACCACATAGCAGTTACCTTGGAATAGAAAACACAATGAAGGGAGCTCTTACTTTGAAACATTTGAAGAATTTTTCGAGCCTGTTTCTTATACTGGCAATTACAGTTTCATTTATAACCCCGGCTTCGGCTCACAGCCATCCTGATGACACAATCCCTCCTGTACCGACAGTTTCTCCATGGGCTCAGGAAGAAGTGGACAGGGCACGTGAGTTAGGGCTTGTACCTAACATGATGTTTGAGTCCTATAGAAGTATAGAAGCTGTACTTCTTAATGATTATTCTGTACCCATTACAAGAGAACAATATATCAGAGTAGCAATGGAATTCGTTGCGCTACAGCAGCATTGCGATAGCGAGAGCCTTAGCGGTCTAGTCTCACGTTATTTGGCTGAAAAGAGCGCGGACGGATATTTTATAAAAAATGTATTTTCTGATGATACCGGTTACGCTTCTATTGCCTACTATCTTGGCATCGTTGAAGGCCGGGGGGATGGCACATTTGATCCAGGAGGATTAATAACCCGACAGGAAGCGGCCGTAATGCTAACCCGTGCTTACAGCGTCTGCGGAGGAACTTTGCCGAAGGAAACACCGGAAACAAGCGGCTTTATAGATGAAAATAAGATTGCGGACTGGGCCAAAGAGAGTGCTTCAGCTCTTGCTTCATGGAATGTAATGAATGGTATGGAGGACGGTTCATTTTCACCGGATGAGTATTTTACCGTCGAGCAGTGTATCGTCACATTCCTCCGACTGTATGAAAACGCACCTGTTAGTAGAAAGAATGGTAACGTTACCCCACTGTTTACCTATAAGCAGGGAATAGAGTATGCAACCAAAAGCTCAAACATAGCAGAGGTTAATTTTAAAGTAGATGGACCCTCCGCCACGTTTATCCGTTTGAATTATGGCGGTAGGCTTCAGGCAGGTTCATCATTGTGTTTCGTGTACCGCGACGGCGGCGTTAGATGGTTAGATCCAGGGATTTGTGATAAACCATGGGGATTCACGCCAAGTCAGGAGCTTGAAAATCCTCATTTCTCAGATGACGGTAATACATTTTACTTTACCATGACTCTCAAAGAGGATGTCATCTCATACATGGATAACCCAAAGGGCATACTCATCCATGAAAAAGGAATTTATAATATAAATATTGATGTAGTTTCAGGACGATATCAGATTCAGCGGGAAAACTTGCCGGAATAAATCATAGCATCCAATCCGAATGAGTCTCGCACTGTCAGATTGGATGCTTTTTATATTTAGTATATGATACAAGCTCTTACATGGCGAAATTTTTTATTCTAAATATGTTTACATTTTTCTTTCCAGTTTCTCTTTAATTATTGTCTAGCAAAAACATGGATTCGGCATAAATGGCTTGGACAACCATCGGTGTCGTAACGTCCTGATAATCCGTTTTTAGCTTAGATAATTAAATTACGAAAGGAAAATGAAAAATGGCTTATAATATTAAAGGCACAGCAATCTTTGAGGAAGAAGGTCATGGGGCTCATTACTACGCGTTTTCCGATGATCTTTACACTACAACATATTCTGAAGCATTTGCAAATATTGTGCTCCCCACTACCTTCCAGAACATTCCTTCCGATGGCTCGGCTCAGTACAGTAGAAGAAACGGATTTATATCATTAGGGATTTATGGCTCTGGTAATGGCGTTGATTTGGGAATTGTGAATAAAGGTAACGGATGGATGCCATGCTATTATGATACAAAAGCATATGATATATACGGTAATCATTATGGTGCTGAATTTAGCAGCTACATGGCTAATAGTTCTGCAACCAATGCGATTATTGTAGCTAAGCCGATTAACAGCTCGACAGTAGGGCTCTACGTACAGTTCTTAGACGCCAACGGTAATCAGGTTGTAGAATTTAGCAGAAATAACCTGCCTGTAGTAAGTCGAACATGGAGTAAGTACTATCGTTTTGCTTCACTGGTTCAGGATCTTCCGCAGACTGCTCCTGATGATCGAACAGATGGGACCTATATGCTGGGAGGCAGTTTTACCAACTTGGCGTTATACAATACAACAGCGAGTAGTTACTATCCCTGGGGAATTTGGACTACCAGCCCGGCAACATTAATTCATGATGCTTGGATTATGTATTACCCTAAATGCCAGGTGTCTACTACAAATAATAGCGACTCATTCAGCATCGATCATAGGTAACATCAACAAGGACATCTTGCCGTGTTAAGCACAGCCAGATGTCCTTTTGCAAATTAATGCATTTCTTGTTATTTAAAACGCTAAAAAAATGGCTCGTGTCAAGAGAAGTTCGCAATTTAGGGGCTCCGGAAAATGAATCAAGCTTTGCAGCAGTGTCTGAAGTGTCAACGCCGGAATTAAATTGACCTAAAACGCCGGGCAAAAATGACCCAAAAGCGCCGGTCACCCTACCGCCGGAATAGTCGCCGGCGGTGTTACTTGAACGCCGGATTTCAGACGGTCTTTTAAGCGATAGGTCTGACCGCGAATATTGATGACATGAGAATGGTGAAGCAGCCTGTCGAGCAACGCAGTGGCAATCACCGTATCGCTGAGCAGCTCGCCCCAATCGCTGAAGAATTTGTTACTGGTCAGTATGATGCTGCCGTGTTCGTAACGTTCTGAAACAAGCCGGAACAGGAGCTCTGCTTCCTGACGATTGAGTTGCATGTAACCGACTTCGTCGATGATCAGGATCGCCGGCCGCAGATATACCCGCCAGCGTTTCTCCAGCCGGTTTTGCTGCGATGACAGCTTGAGATCTTCAATCAGCCGAGCCAGACTGGTGTAGTAAACTGTCAGGCCAGACTTGAGCGCCGTCATTGCAATGCCGACGGCCAGGTGCGTTTTCCCGACGCCGGGCGGCCCTAAAAGGACGATGTTTTCGGCCCTGGCCGCAAACGCAAGGGTGGCCAGCTCGTCGATCTGCCGCTTGTCGATGGAGGGTTGGAAGCTGAAGTCGAATTCATCCAGCCCTTTTCTGTGCGGCAGTCTGGACAGCCTGATCCTCGTTTCCTCGCTCCGTCGGCCGCGCTCGTTCTGCTCCAAAGTGAGCAGCTCGTCAAGAAACCGGATGTATGTATGCTCATCGCGCAGAGAGCGCTCGATCTGCGCGTCCAGGAGCTCGGCGGCGGCACAGAGCCCCATGCCACCCAGCAACTGGCGCGCGTGCTCCAGTTCAACCATGCAAGACACCTCCCAGGAGCTGATCATAAATACGCAGCTCGCGTACCTCGACGGTCGCATGCTCCTGCCGGGCGCAGGGATAAGGCGCGGCAAGTCCTTTCCGCTCGGAGAGGCCCTCGTACTGTCCCTGAAGATAAATGATGCTGCCTGAACGATACTGCGCTTTATGCCTAGCCAGCAGGACTTCGCCGCAGTAGATTTCAACATGACCGGAACACAGGCGCACCTGAACCTCCTTGCCGCTGTGCTGCCAGGGGACACCGTAACGGACGCCGTCAAAGCTCACCATCCCGTCGCGGGTCACGATCCGGCTTTCCCAACGGTATTTGTCCAGCACCGCCCGCGGCGGCAGCGGCTGAAGTCCTTCGGCGCCGAGTTCCTGCAGAGGGATCTTGCCCGTTGTGCCGTGCGGTTTCCCGTCCGCTGCTCTGCACCAATCCAAAGCCTGACGGTTCAGGTCGGAGAGATCTTCGAATCTCCGGCCGGGCAGAAAGTTGTCCTTCACGTATTGAACGAGCCGCTCCGCCTTTCCTTTTGTCTGCGGGGAGCGTACCCGGCATACCTTCGGGGTAAAACCGATATCCGCCGCGAAGTCTTCAAAACGTGTGTTCCATATCGCTTTTCCGGCCTGACGTCCCACTATAACGGTCTTCATGTTGTCCGTCAGAACGTCCTTCGGCACGCCGCCAAAATATGAAAAGGCGTTTACCATACAGCGCTGCAGACTTTTCAGATCGCAGCGGCTTGCAAACTCCACATACTTCACGCGGGAAGCTCCTAGGATCATCACGAACGCTGGAACCTTGTGAAGCGTGCCGCTGCTGTCGGTATAATGGCAGATGCCCCAGTCCATCTGCGCCTGCTTGCCGCCCGGCGTTTCAAAACGTCTGACCGCCGGCAGTGCTTTGGCCGGACGGAAAGGATGGACGTATTCTTTGAGGATTGTAATCCCGCCGTCGTAACCGGCATCCTTCAGCCGTTCCAGAAGCACGACGCAGTTGAAGATCCCCCGACTCATCAGCTCGTGAAGCATGGGCTTAAAGCGATCAAGCTTTGAAAAACGGTCAATTTTCGGCGGCGCCGCACATGGCCGCTCTATGTACTTTCGGGCGGTATTCTTGGAGATGCCAAGCTCCTTCCCGATGGCATAGGCGCTCTTGCCGCCCTGCGCCTTCTCTCGAATCATGAGTATCATCCCACTCCTTAGCATCGGCCTCACTCCACAATCGCTTTTCGATCATGGTAGCCGTTATTCCTGAGTGGGTCAATTTTCACCGGCGATCTGGGTCAATTATATCCCGGCGATGACAGGGTGAAAACACCAAATCGGGAATCACTGCGCTGCCAGGCAGGAAATCCTCTGTTCTTGCTATGTACCCGGGCTTTCCGAGATTCGGAGCATTCGAAAAAATCCACGTTAAATATTCAAAAGGGTTCAGGCCGTTTTCTTTTGCCGACACGATCA